>JBFWJN010000185.1:0-6618 GCA_050253185.1 Kiritimatiellales bacterium
TGCCTGGAAAACTGAAGAAAATGCTGCTGGATGTAGACAATCCGCATTACGCCTACGACCTGCTCGGCGTGTTTAAATCCGCGTTGGTGCCGGAGTTTTTCATTCTCTCCGGCAAGGACGAATGCATCAACGTGCGCGACGCAGTAAAGTTCGCCGACGACATCGGCGCGATCCCGGCCTATGCCTATCTCGGCGACGTCGGCGAATCGCCGACCGGCGACAAGAAGGCCGAAAAGTTTGAAGACGATTATCTCGACGAACTGGTTCCCGAGCTGAAAAAAATCGGCTTCAAGGCAATCACCTATATGCCGCCGCGCAACACCCGTGAGCAGCTGGCGCGCCTGCGCAGGCTCTGCCAGGAAAACGAACTGATGGAAATCAGCGGCGTGGACATCAACAGCTCGCGCCAGAGCTTCAACTGTCCGATTCTGCTCGAGCCGGAGTTCTGCCATTTGGCCGATGCGGCGTGGGCGCTGATTGCGCACGAAAAACTGGCCGCAGAAGTTCCAAACCTTGGAATTTTCCACCCGGAAAATCCAAAAAATTTCCAAACATTGGAAGAACGCATTGCATTTTATGCAGACATTGGAAAACGCATTGACCACACCCACCCCGAAAAGGCTTTCGAGCTGGTCGGATGACGAGTAGCCGCAAAAAAGCGCAAAAGGCGCAGAAGGGAGAAAGTATGAAGCCGGAAAAAGAAATCTTTGATTTGTGCGATATCGTTCGACAGACAGCTTTTGAACTTCAGAAATATCTTCGTCACGGGTATCTCGAAAAAATCTATGAAAATGGTTTGGCAAATCGGCTAAGGAAAAAAGGAATTGACGTCGAGCAGCAGAAGCCGATTCAGGTTTTGGATGAGGATGGAACAGAACTTGGAGAGTACTTTGCCGATCTGGTGATAGAAGGATGCCTGATCGTAGAGCTTAAAGCGGTTCGTGATCTCGCGCCGGAACATACGGCTCAGATTTTAGGTTATCTGCGCGGAAGCCGGATGGAGCATGGTCTTTTGATTAACTTTGGCCGCCCAAAACTGGGTGTTAAGAAGTTGGTACTTTCAGAAATATAAATTTGCGCTTTTTGCGCCTTTTTGTGGCTGAGAATACAGAAGGAACGATATGAACTCACTTGAGATTGCACCGCTGCTGCGCGGGCTGACATTTGACGGCGAGAAGGGCGACATTGTCGTCTTTCAGGATGAGATTGAAAATGCGGAACTGACCTGTTCGGCGGAAAACCTGCAGGCGGAATTTCGTCCCGGAACGCGTTCGGTGAGCGTGCAGGGCGTCGGCGGCTTTCTGCTCGGCGAAGATTATGACGACGCCCTGAACGGAACGTCCAATGTCCGGAAAGTCACCGGCCGCGCAGCGGTTGTGAATAACAAAGTCGCGGTAGTGACTGGCGGTGCGCAGGGTTTCGGCGAAGGGATCGTGCGCGAGCTGATCAAAAACGGAGCAATCGTATTTATTGCCGATATGAACGTGGACGGCGCCAAAAAACTGGCCGCGAGTCTGAATGCGGAAACCGGTCGCACGACCGCTTTCGGCGTGGCGGTGAACGTGACGGACGAGGATTCTGTGAAGGCGATGATCGAGAGCGTTGTGCTGACTGCCGGCGGGATCGATCTGTTCGTCAGCAATGCCGGCGTGCTGAAGGCCGGCAGCGTCAAAGAGATGACGCTGAAGGATTTTAAATTTGTGACCGACGTCAACTACATTGGCTTTTTCCTGTGCACCAAGCACACCGCGCCGGTGATGGCGGCGATGAACAAGCCGACTGGAACGTATTTCACCGACATCATTACGGTCAGCTCCAAGTCGGCGCTGGAAGGCTCGAACAAGAACGGTGCCTATGCCGGTTCGAAATTCGGTTCCGTCGGTCTGGTGCAGAGTTTCGCCAAGGAATTGGTGACGGACAACATTAAGGTCAACACCGTTTGTCCCGGAAATTTTTTTGACGGGCCGCTCTGGAGCGATCCGGACCGCGGACTGTTCATGCAATACCTGAACGCGGGCAAGGTGCCCGGTGCGACGACGGTGGAGGATGTCCGCCGGTTTTACGAGAAACAGGTGCCGATGAATCGCGGCTGTTTCGGCGACGACGTGACCAAGGCGATTCTGTATGCGGTTGAGCAGAAATATGAAACCGGTCAGGCCATCCCGGTGACCGGTGGTCAGGTGATGTTAAACTGAAGTTTTTAAAAAAGGAGATACCCATGAAAACAAAAGCAGTTCGCCTTTATGGTGAAAAAGACCTGCGTCTGGAAGAATTCGAACTTCCGGCGATCAAGGACTCGGAAATTCTGGCGAAAATTGTTTCCGACAGCATCTGCATGTCGTCCTATAAGGCGGCCAGCCAGGGAACGAAGCATAAGCGGATTCCCGATAATGTAGCCGATGAACCGATTATCATCGGGCATGAGTTCTGCGGCGAAATTGTTGATGTTGGCTCCAAGTGGGCGGACCAGTTCAAAGCCGGCGACAAATTTTCCATTCAGCCGGCGCTGGTCGATGAAAACGGCCCGGTCGGCGTGCTGTCGGCTCCCGGTTATTCCTATCAGTACATCGGCGGTGATGCGCAGTATATTGTGATTCCCGAAGAGGTGATGACGAACAACTGCCTGCTGTCCTATAACGGCGAAGCGTTTTACCTCGGGTCGCTGGCCGAGCCGATGTCCTGCATTGTCGGCGGCTATCACGCCAGCTATCACACAACGCCCGGAAGCTATGTGCACGATATGGGCATCAAAGAGGGCGGAGCCTGTGCGATTCTGGCCGGTGTCGGTCCGATGGGACTGGGCGCCATTGACTACGCGATTCACGGGGATCGCAAGCCTTCGCTGCTGGTGGTGACCGACATTGATACCGCCCGCCTCGACCGCGCGGCTTCGATCTTTACCGTCGAAGAGGCTGCGAAAAACGGCGTGAAGCTGATGTATGTCAATACGGCCGAAGAAGGCAAAGGCGTGGATTACTTGAAGTCGCTGACGCCGAAGGGCATTGGATTCGATGACGTATTCGTTTATGCCCCGGTTGCCCCGGTTGTGGAGCAGGCGGACGCGATTCTCGGATTTGACGGCTGCCTGAACTTTTTTGCCGGGCCGACCGATCCGGCGTTTGCCGCAAAATTCAACTTCTACAACGTCCACTACGCCGCCACGCATGTGGTCGGAACCAGCGGGGGCAATACGGATGACATGCGCGAGTCTCTCGCCAAGATGGAAGCCGGCTTGCTGAATCCATCCGTGATGATTACGCATGTCGGCGGTCTGGATGCAGTCATTGAAACGACCCTGAACCTTCCGAAGATCCCCGGTGGAAAAAAACTGATCTACACCGGAATCAGCATGCCGCTGACAGCACTGGCTGAACTGAAGGAACAGGACTGTCCGGTCTGCAAGGAGCTTGCAAAAGTCGTTGAAAAACATAACGGTCTCTGGAGTCCGGAAGCGGAGAAATATCTCCTGGCGAATGCCCCGGCCATTTAAACAGAGAACTATATGTCTTTTCCGAAAACCTTCTATCGTTGGCGGCCGCACCCATGGCACGGCCTTGAGATCGGGAGCCACGCTCCCGATGTGGTGAATGCCTACATTGAAATGACACCGTTTGACTCGGTGAAGTACGAGGTGGACAAGGCGACCGGTTACCTGCGGGTGGACCGCCCGCAGCTCACGTCGTCCATGCCGCCGACCCTCTACGGGTTCATCCCGCGGACTTACTGCGGTGCGCGGGTTCATGCGCTGTCTCCGTCATCTCATAAGGGGGACGGTGACCCGCTCGACATCTGCGTGATCACGGAACGGCCGATCAACCGCGGCGAAGTGATTCTGCGCGCGCGCGTTATCGGCGGCGTGCAGATGGTCGACGGCGGCGAGGCGGACGATAAAATCGTAGCCGTGCTTCACGAAGACCGGTTCTGGGGGCACGTCAACGGGATTGACCAGATTCCGACACCTCTTCGCGATCGCCTTCAGCATTATTTTGAAACCTATAAATTGACGCCCGGTGGCGAGGCGGACGTGAAGGTGAATGAAATCTACGGTGCCGAACGGGCCAAGGATGTGATCAAAGCGGCGCTGGAAGATTACGAGGAAATGTACGGCGGCTGATTGCACAAAAATTCCGGTCAATCTTGAACGTTACATAACCCGGCGTTATGTAGCGTTTCTGTTTTTAAAGGAGGTTGATCATGCTGAAGGGAATTTCTCCGGTCATCAGTCCGGAACTGCTGAAAATTCTGGCGGAAATGGGGCACGGCGACGAAATTGTTCTGGCCGATGCCCATTTCCCGGGTCACACATTCTGCAACACCGTGGTGCGGGCCGATGGTATTCGCGTGCCGGAACTGCTGGAAGGCATTCTGCCGCTGTTCGAGCTCGACAGCTATGCCGATCCGCTGATCATGATGGCCCCGACGGAAGGAGATACGCTGGATCCTTCGGTTGAAGAGAGCTATATGGCCGCCATTCAGAAATCCACTCCCGATGCTCCCGCCGTGCAGCGAATCGGTCGTTTCGAATTTTATGAGCGCGCACAAAAGGCCTATGCCTGTGTCATGACCGGTGAGCTCGCCAAATATGGCAACATCATCCTCAAGAAGGGCGTTACGCCCTGTTGATTAACACCTGAGCGGAACGATCATGTTCCAGGTGCGGGGCGGTGGCAATGCCGATGCGTTTGTTAAGCCAGTAGCGGGCGAAGTCGTCTTCGCTGATAGTTTCGGTCGGCGGGGCACCTGTGCCGCCGGGTCCGATGCCGCGGGTCCCGGTGTAGAACAGAATCCACGTGTCCCCGTGTTTATGGATGGTCGGGTTGTGTGTCATCGTGGCGTCCCAGAATTCGGGGCGAGGCGGCAGAACGACTTCTTCAAAGGTGTACGGACCTTCGGGAGTGTCGGATACCGCGCGCACGACTTCGGAGTTGCTGACCCAGTTCGGGTGAAAGGGCAGACGCTTCGGCCAGCGGGATGCAAAGAGGTGGAATCGGCCGTCTTCGCCCTTGGCGGGCGAGCCGCACCAGACCCAGTAGTCTTCCATGGAAAATCCGCCGCCGCGAACGGCGGGACATAAACGTGAACGAAACAGCTTTATCATTAAAACGCCTTATTGCTGGAAATATATACAACGATGTTTCCGGATACTCGTGTGAGTTAAAAATATGACAACAACAGCTTATGTAAAACGTTAAAGCACCGGCGCGGTTGTCCGGCTCCGGGGAGCGTCATACCCTGTCTTCAATAAGCGACCTGCAACAGGTTGACATTGAAGAGAGGAAGATCGATTGAGCCGTAAAAAACCGAATATTCTTTTGATTGTAACGGATCAGCAGCGTCCAGACCTGTTTGGGGCGGCGGGCCGCATTCCCATTCAGACTCCTGCGGAGGACAGGCTGTGTAAAGAAGGGGTCATGTTTAAGCGGGCATACAGTCCCTGTCCGCTGTGTACACCGGCCCGGGCGACGCTGGTGTCGGGGCAGTACCCGAGCCGCCACCGGGCGTGGAGTATCGGCGTGGATACGCCGATGGACGTGCTGTCGCTGCCGCAGATACTCCGGGAACAAGGGGGATATCGTACCGGCATTATCGGAAAAAGTCATCTGCTGAGCTGCCATCGTGAAGGCAGTCTAGAAGCGCTGCCGCACATTCGCGATCTGGATTATTTCCGCAAATGGACGGGGCCCTGGTTTGGATTTGAGTATGCAAAAATCAGCGTGGGGCATGTGGCTGAAAATCACGCCTACAGTATGCATTACGGCGTATGGCTGGAGAATCACGGTGTTCCGGCGGAGCCGCCGTATTTCAGCCGAACCTGCGATGCGCATGAGGTGATCGGGGCGGATCGGCAGTGGGCGCTTCCGGAAGAGATGCAGAGCTGTGCGTGGGTGGCGGAAGAGACGATCAATTATTTGGGCAATCACGCAAATAATCACAGTGATGAACCGTTCTATCTGAGTGTGAATTTTCCGGAGCCGCATCCGCCGTTTATGGCGCCGGAACCGTGGAACAGCATGTATGACGATGTGGAGCTGCCGCCGCCGAATCGCCGGGAGGGCGAATGGGAGGATAAGTCAACCCTTTACAAGGCGACGGTGCAGAATCGGCTGAATGAGCTGGGCTGGCATGACAGCGTTCCGATGGCCTGCCAGTTTGTCGAGGGTTCAGAAGGCGAAGTTCGTACGACGGAAGAGATTCGCAAGTGGAAAAGCTATATGGGCATGCAGAGCATGCTGGATAAATATCTCGGCAAAATTCTGGACCGGCTGGATGAACTGGATCTGGCGAATGATACACTGGTGATCTATACGGCCGACCACGGCGACTTTATGGGCGATCATTATATCTGGCATAAGGGTGGGAGCCATTATGACGGCAGTGCGCGGGTGCCGTTTATCGTTCGATGGCCCGGAAAAGTGCCGGCCGGCGTGCAAAGCACGGCGCTTCAGAGTCTGGTGGATATTCCTTCGACGGTTCTGGCCGCGGCTGAACTTCCGATCCATGACAGGATGCAGGGGACCAACCAGATGGGAACCTGGTGTAATCCTGCGCAGCTTTCACGAAGCGGTGTACTGATCGATCATCGGGTTGAAAAAGGCCTGTATGTGAACAGCTGGATTA
>JBFWJN010000186.1:0-6607 GCA_050253185.1 Kiritimatiellales bacterium
GGAAGTAGCGGAAGAGTTTGTGTTTAAGGATCGGGATTTCGTAGGGCATGGAGCTGTTGACGAGAAAGTCGACGGTGGAGTTGTAGGGAATGATGTGCTGCAGCTCGCTTTTGCGGACATAATGCCAGTGTGTGATGGTGTCTTCCGGTTTGTGGCTGCGGTGCCAGCTGTCGCGGATCATGCGGCGCATGAGGCGGTGATCGGCCCAGCGCATGAATTCGCCGGACGCGCTGCGAAGCTGTCCGAGCGTTTCGATGTAAAGACGGAATTTGTTTTTGGAGGGAACACTGCGAGTCATGTCGGTGTAAAGCCCGTGCAGGCTGTCGATGAGCAGGATTTCGTTCGGTGCCAGACTGAGCTCGTGAATGTCGAGCGTGCGTTTGCCGGTGTGGAAGTTGTAGTCCGGCGTACGAATGGTTTCGCCGGCGAGCAGCTGCCCGAGGTGCTGATTGATCAGTTCGAGATCGAGCGCATGGGGCGTTTCATAGTCGTAGTCGCCGAATTCATCTTTGGGATGGTCTTCGAGATCATAGAAGTAGTTGTCGATGTTGATGGCCTTGAGGGAATAGCCCTCTCTCTGAAGCGTTTCCATCATCTTGATGGTGGTGGTGGTTTTGCCGGATGAAGACGGCCCGGCAACGATGATCATACGGATGTCGTCAATGCAGGCGAGGACGTTCTCGCCGGCGGCGTGGCACTCGCCGATGTAGCGTTCTTCGCAGGCGTCAATCAGGTCTTCGAAACGTCCTGCGGCCATGATGCGGTTGATGCCTTCGACGGAGGCGCAGTCGTGGTCGAGGTTCCAGCGCAGGACGTTGTAGATTTTTTTGTAGGGGATGTTGTTGAAGGTTGAGGCGGCGAGGTCGGCACGGCTTTCGCGCTGCTGTGCACGCCGGCTGCGGTAGCTGATATAGGCGCGCGAGGTACTGACGTGCCCTTCTTCGAGCAGGACGGTTTCGACGAGGTCCTGAATATCTTCAACGGTCGGCGGCTCGTCGCCGTACATCGGTTCGAGACGCTGTTCGACAATCGCCGCCAGTCGCTCCGCCTCCGTGCGGTCATCGCCGCCAATGGATGCGGCGGCTTTGAAGATGGCGGTGGCGATCCGGTCGCGGTCGTATTCGACGCGCGTTCCGTTCCGCTTGATGATCTGTGCCGGATGGCTCATTGCTTCGCCCTCCTGAATATCGAATAACGAACAGGGAATTTAGACGGTCCCTGTTCGGTATTCATCATTCCTTATCTTCCCTGTTCAAGGAAGCCCTCGAGCTTCCGGATACGGGTCGGGTGGCGCATCTTGCGAAGCGCTTTGGCTTCGATCTGGCGGATGCGTTCACGTGTGACATTGAACTGCCGACCCACTTCTTCGAGCGTGCGCGGATAGCCGTCGGCAAGGCCGAAGCGGAGTGTGAGCACTTCCTGTTCGCGGGCGGTGAGCGTTTCGAGAACGTCGCCGATTTTTTCGCGAAGCAGGCTGAAGGCGGTCATCTCGGACGGGTTTTCCGCGGATTTATCTTCGATGAAGTCGCCGAAGCTGGTGTCGTCGCTGTCACCGATCGGCGCCTGCAGCGAGATGGGCTGCTGGGCGATCTTCAGGATGGCGCGCACACGTTCCACGGGCAGTTCCATCTCGTCGGCCAGTTCTTCCGGCGTGGCTTCACGGCCGAATTCCTGCAGCAGCGTTTTCTGCACGCGGAGCAGTTTGTTGATGGTTTCGATCATGTGCACCGGAATACGGATGGTGCGGGCCTGGTCGGCAATCGAACGGGTGATGGCCTGCCGGATCCACCAGGTGGCATAGGTCGAAAATTTGTAGCCGCGGCGGTATTCGAATTTTTCGACCGCTTTCATCAGCCCCATGTTGCCTTCCTGGATGAGGTCGAGGAAGGAAAGTCCGCGGTTGGTGTATTTCTTGGCAATGCTGATCACCAGACGCAGGTTGGCTTCGATCATCTCGGTCTTGGCCTGAAGGCCCTTGCGGAGCCAGCTGCGCAGAAGCTGGTAGTGTTCGATAAACCCGTCAATTTCCATATGGAGGATTTCTTCGAGTTCGTGAAGCCGCCGGCCGGCCGCTTTGAGCTGTTCGTCGGCGGTCTTGGCACGGCTTTTTCCGAGTCGGTCGACTTCGGCGCGCAGTTCTTTGATTTCCTTGAAGAAGGGGTCGACCTGCGGGACGATGTCCTCAATAGCTTTCTGCTTAAAATGAAGCTGGCTGAAATATTCCGCGAGGCGCTCCTGTGCCCCGTCGAAGAGCTTTATTTTCTTTTCCTGGTCGCTTTTACTGCGGCTTTTCCGGGCTTCCAGGAAATATTTGTTGGCCAGATCCTTGTTGCGGCGGATTCCCTGAAGAACTTTGGGCAGGGCGTTGAAATAGTCCTCGCGACACTCGACGTGCTTGTCGCTGACGATTCGGTCAAACCGGAGTTTTCCCTCTTCGATTTTTTCGATGACGCCCAGATAGGCGTCGGTTGCGCTGCCGACGCGATTGAAGAGACGGGTGGTGTGAATTTCGGCCTCTTCGATCCGCTTGGAGATTTCAACTTCCTGTTCGCGGGTCAGCAGCGGCACCTGCCCCATCTGTTTGAGATACATCCGGACCGGGTCGTCCAGCACGTCGGACCGCGCGCTTTGTTTTTCACGCTCTTCCTTCTCCATGCGAGCTTTGAATTCCTCGACATCATCGGCGCGGATGATTTCGAGCTCCATGCTCCGCAGCAGCGCTGTGACTTTTTCGATATCTTCAGGAGAAACCAGGTCTTCCGGCAGCGCCTCTTCAATGTCCTCGTGCGTCAGGAAGCCGTGTTCGGACGCCAGTGCGATGAGTTCCTTGATTTTCTCATTGCGCTCCTCGCGCTGCATCACCGAGGTCTGGGCTTCTTCGATGATTTCCGGAGGACCTTCCTCAAAATCGGACGATTCCGGGTCCTGGGAAACAGGCCGTTCACGGATATTGGGTTCGATTGTTTTTTTGGCCGACCTAGACGGTTTCGGGCTGGATTTAGACTTCGTCGGTTTGGATTTCGAAGCGGCTGTTTTCTTTTTTGCCACCGTCTTTTTGACCACGCTTTTCGACGCGGGAGCCGCTTTGGAAGCCGGAGCTTTTTTTGCTGCTGTTTTTTTCTTTGCCGCTGTGGCCGTTGTTTTCTTTACCGATTTCGCCTTTTTATCTGCCATGAAATTCTCCAGATTCTCAACAGGGGTATAACAAACCCATTATATGCAAGAAGCAGAGATTAATGAGCAAGCAGGCGGTCCGCGTCAAGGTTTTTAGGGGAATAAAACAAATAAGTTTTTAATACAGTTTTGGAACGTATCCTGCTAAAATTCATCTGTTTACAACAAGAGACAAACCCTCGAGACAAGGAGATGCAACACGTGAACCGACTTGATGAGCTGCTCAAACTGACTGTGGAACGCGGGGCCAGTGACCTTCATCTCTCTTCCAACTACTGCCCCTGCATTCGGGTTGACGGAGAAATGATCTTTCTCGACACCTATCCGGTTCTCAGTCCTGAGGAAAACGAGGAACAGCTTTGCGCCATCATGCCGGAACGCAGCAAAAAAGAATTTGCGGACATCTGGGACACGGACTTCCGCTATGAACTGCCCGGCGTCGGGAACTTCCGTGTAAACGTGTTCCGCGACACCTACGGCGCCGGCGGCGTGTTCCGCACCGTCCCCGAACGGGTTCCGGCGCTGGAGGACCTTGGCCTGAGCTTTTCGGGCGTGCTGCGCGAGCTCTGTATGCACACCAAGGGACTGATTATCGTGACGGGGCCGACCGGCAGCGGTAAATCGACAACGCTGGCCGCCATGGTTGACCTGATCAACCGGATTCGCTCCGAGCACATCATCACCATCGAAGACCCGGTGGAGTTCGTCCACCAGTCCAAAGGGTGTCTGGTCAACCAGCGCGAGGTTCACCGGCACACAAAAAGCTTCGCCGGCGCCCTGCGCGCCGCCCTGCGCGAAGACCCGGACATTATTCTCCTCGGGGAAATGCGCGACCTGGAAACCACCGAAATCGCCCTTGAAACCGCGGAAACCGGGCACCTCGTGATGGCAACGCTGCACACCAACACAGCCACATCAACCATCGACCGCGTGATCGACAAATTCCCCGGCGACCGGCAGAACCAGATCCGCACCCTGCTCGCCAACACCCTGACCGGCGTCATCGCCCAAACCCTCTGCAAGCGCATGGATGGCGGGCGGGCCGCTGCGGCGGAAGTGCTGATTGCCACCCCCGCCGTGCGCTCAATGATTCGCGACCAGAAAACCCATCAGCTGCCGACCGCAATTCAGACCGGGCAGAACGTCGGCATGCGCTCGTTCACCGACAGTCTCTTTCAACTGGTTCAGGACGGCATCATATCGCCCAAAGAAGCCTATCTGAAGGCGGTGGACAAGACCTCCCTGGAACAGAAGTTTGACGGAGCCGGCATTAAGCTGGACAAAACCATGGTCGAACTGCCCAAGGCCGGAGAGACGGATTCCATGGAGCTGGCCAGCGCCGACATGAATTCGCCGGAGATTCTGACGGACCGGGCATGGAAACTTTCCACCGACCGCAACTCGCAGGCGCGCGACGGCCGCAAAGCGCTCGAACTGATCCAGCGCGCCATCCAGCTCGGCGCCAACAATGCGGAAACCTATATGACGCTGGCGGCGGCACAGGCGGAATGCCAGCAGTTTAAAGCTGCCGTCCAGACCGTCAAACAGGCGCTGCAGCTGGCCAAACAGGAGCGCAATGCCGACTGCCTGCGCGAACTGCCGCAGCATCTGGCCTACTACAAAAAATCGCGCCCCCACCCCGGCGCCGTCGCCTGAGTTTCCAATCCCTGGAAAAACCAGCCGCCGGGGTTCCAACCATTGGAAACCCGGAGCTTTCGGAGAGCCGTTTCTTAATGCGAAACGGCTTTTATGCGGTAGTAGGCCGCAATGCCGCTCATATTGTTCGTGATGCTCATCTGCGATCCAGTCCCCGGCAATGCCGTCGCGCCGAAGAGATCCATCCAGGTCGACTGCAGATTGGTCGTGACCTGAACCGTATAATCGCAGGTCGTTACACTGTCCCAAATCAGCACAACGTTTCCGGCGAACTGCGTATCGGTTTCGCCGAGGCTGAAGAAGCTTCCGGCATTCATTGGGTCCGTTCCTACCAGAACCTCTTCACCATCCGTGAATCCATCGCCATCACTGTCGGGCTGAGCCGGGTCGGTTCCCATTGCCAGTTCATCTGCATCCGAAACTCCATCCGCATCGCTGTCAATCGGATCAAGAGAGGCCGGAGAAAACTCGTAGCACCCCATATCCGTGCGGGGGATTCCACTGGTATCTCCATCCAGCGGACGAACCAAGCCGTCAAGATCATTCAGCGGAGCAACACCATCCGTTCCGGAATCCACACATGGCGATGACGCATCGAAAAGCCGGTAATTATTACTTCCCACAAAAAGAGGATCGGATGTGACGGGCCCCAACAGCATTACCGGGGACCCGCCTTCCACACAGCAGTAGGCAATGTCCGGTGCTGATCCTGATTGATAAATGCTGTTTTCGCTGACGGAGGCAATATTATCCCAGATGATCAGATTCCGGAAAAACGGATGATCCCCATCGGTGGCAATTCCGCCGCCGTACTGGCTGCTGTTGTCCGCGATCGTACAGTTAATCAGCCGGGGAGTGCAGCCGGAACCGATGTATACCCCACCACCACTGCCGGAGGTCAGATGGTTCCCGACAACGAGCAGATTGACCAATTCCGGAGAGCTTCCGTTATTCAGGTAGATTCCGCCGCCAAAGGTTTCGTCACCCAGCGAGTTGTTACGAATTTCACAACGGTCAACTCGGCCGCCGCAGGCATCCAGCCGTATCCCGCCATCACAGGATACCACCGTGATCTGACTGATCTGCACATCCGGATCATCGGAAACCCAGACGCCGCGATCGGTACAGTTGCTGATCGTCCCGCCCTGAATGGTCAGACGGTCGCTGGCGGTCGCGTAAACCCCCTGAGCCACATCGTATATCAAGCAATCTCTGATGACCGGCGAACCGCCGCTGCATTCAATTCCGGAAGCCGATGAACCGTAAAGGATACAATTTTCGATACGGGCCGAGGCACCGGAAAGCAACAGTACCGGGTCACCGCCGGAAGACGAGGTCATGCTCAGACCCATGATTACTGTATTGGTCGTTTCGCCAGACGAGAGAGTGAAGGCCGGTCCCTGCTGCAAGGTGTTAATCCGCGTAACGGAGGCGCCGTTCCATGAGCGGATTGTCACCGTTTTGCCCTGCGGATTCAGGTTGTAGTTTCCTGCGCCATGATACAGACCATTGGTAATTAATACGGTCGATCCGTTAACGGCGGCATCTAATGCTTCCTGAATGGCATCAAACGGATGGTTCAAACTTCCGTCTTCGTCCGGGTCACTGATGGAGACATCACCGGCATCGCCGAGATCGTTCGGTGCATCATCATCCACCAGCAGAGGGTCTGCCGCGTTATCAGCCTTTGTTCCCAAAGACACTTCAATTCCGTCATCCAGCCCGTCTGCATCTGTGTCGCGAACGGACGGATCTGCTCCCGCCTGATATTCGGCCA
>JBFWJN010000187.1:0-6596 GCA_050253185.1 Kiritimatiellales bacterium
TGATGACGCCCAGGCCACGCAGCTTTTTGAACGGGCGCAGCAGCTGGCCGGTGCCGGCCGCCTGCAGGATGCCAGCGACCTGCTGGGTCGGGTGATTTCCTCGGCTTCGGATGAGAGCCTGCGCAACAATGCGCTGCGGGTTCAAGGACGGATCAACGTGCAGCTGTTTCTGTCGCCGGCGCCGACTCCGGAGAAAAAACGCTATGTGATTCAGCCCGGTGATTCACTCGACCGGATCGCGCGGCAGAACAAAACCACCGTGGACCTTCTCCGCAGGATGAACAACATCGAGGGAAATCTGATCTATCCGGGGGCGACACTGATGGTTCCGGCGGCCCCGTTTGAAATTTATGTTCATAAATCCGCCAAACTGCTCGATTTGATGATGAACGGCCGGCTGTTCAAGCGCTATGCCGTCGGCCTCGGCCGCTACGGGAAAACGCCGCTCGGCACGTTCAAGACGGTTGTTCACCAGATGAATCCCGACTGGACGCCGCCCAGCGGCGGCATTATCCCGTTTGGCGATCCCCGCAATGTGCTCGGCACCCGCTGGATGTCGATTCAGGATGCGTCCCGTCCGGATATTAAAGGATTCGGAATTCACGGGACCTCGGAGCGCGACAGTATCGGCGGCGAAACCAGCAACGGCTGCGTTCGCATGCTGAACGAAGATGTGGAAGAGCTATATATGCTGATTCCGCGGGGCACCGAAGTCACGATCAGCGAATAACCATCAAGGAGTTTGTCTATGCCTCCCTTTACTCTGCCGTTTGAAAAACCTGTGCTGGATCTGGAAAACAAACTCCGCGAGCTCGAGAACTTCAGCAAGGAACAGGATATTGACGTTTCGCACGAAGTGGAGCGGATGAAGGAAAAGATCGCGGCCACCCGTGAGCAGATCTATGCCAATCTCTCGTCGTGGCAGAAAGTGCAGGTCGCCCGTCATCCCGATCGTCCCTACACGATGGACTACATCAAGAACATGACCACCGATTTCGTCGAAATTCACGGCGACCGCATTCATGCGGACGACCGCGCCATCATCGGCGGCTTTGCAAAAATCGACGGGCAGAAAGTGATGATCATTGGCTCCCAGAAGGGGCGCGACACCAAAAGCAATCTCGAATGCAACTTCGGCTGCGCCTATCCGGAAGGCTACCGCAAGGCGCTGCGCCTGATGCGGCTGGCCGACAAATTCGGTGTGCCGATCGTCACGCTGATCGACACTCCCGGAGCCTTTCCCGGAGTGGAATCCGAAGAACGTCACATTGCCGAAGCCATTGCCGTCAACCTACGCGAAATGTTCAACCTGCGCGTGCCGATCGTTGTCACCATCATCGGCGAAGGCGGTTCCGGCGGTGCGCTCGGCATCGGGATCGGCGACCGCGTCCTGATTTTTGAACATGCTTATTATTCCGTGATTTCGCCGGAAGGCTGTGCCGCGATTCTGTTCAAAGACCGGGCCTATGCCGACAAATCCGCCGAAGCGCTCAAAATCACCGCACCGAACCTCATCCGGTTCAAACTGGCGGACGAAATGATTCCCGAGCCGAAGGGCGGGGCGCATACCGACCACAAGGCGGCGGCCGAAAACCTGAAAGCCGCCCTGCTGCGCAACCTGAAGGAACTCGAAGGAAAAAGCGCCGAGGAACTCATGAACGGCCGCTACGACAAATTTCGCGCGATGGGCGTTTTCTCCGAGTCCGCCTCAGCGGGCGCGTAAAAACCGGAACGCATCCGGCAGCGCTTCGATGATGTCCGTCGGCAGCAGGCATTCCTGCGTCAGCATTTCCGCGGCGATATCGCCCGCAAGGCCGTGCAGGTAAACCGCCGTCATCGCGGCGGTAAACGGTTCGCCGCCCTGGCCGAGCAGGCCGGTCAGCAGGCCGGCCAGCACGTCGCCCGAGCCGCCGGTCGCCATGCCGGGATTTCCGGTCAGATTCACCGCTAGCTTTTTCCCGCGTTCCGCGACGATTGTTCCGGCGCCTTTAAGCACGACGGTTTTCCCAATATAATCCGCCGCTGTGCGGGCCTGCGCCCAGCGGTCGGTCACCGGTTTGCCGAACAGTCGCTCGAACTCGCCGGGATGCGGAGTCAGCACGACGGGGCATTTTGCTTTGGCAATTTTTTCCGGCGGAACGCATAGCGCATCGGCATCCAGCACCAGCGGAACGGGGCATGTTTTCAGAAGCTGTTCGATGAATTCGGGGTGACATCCAAAGCCGGGACCCGCCAGCACAGTAGTGACTTTTTTCCAATCATTGGAAAAATCGACGGTCAGTTTTCCAATGTCTGGAAACGGGTGGACCATTACGGCCGGGCCGCAGGCCTGCGCGACAATTGGATAGACCTCCTCCGGAGTCAGCACGCTGACGAGGCCCGCGCCGGCGCGCAGCGCGGCGCGCGCGGCCATCGCGATGGAGCCGGTGTATCCTTTGGAGCCGCCGATGAGCAGGACGTGGCCGTAGGTTCCCTTATGGCTGTCGCGCAGGCGGCGGGGAATGAAAAGATCGGTGCGGTCGATCAGTTCCGCTTCTGCGCATCCGGCGGTGTCCTCGACATAATCGGGCGGAATGCCGATGTCGACGAGCTCCAGATTTCCAATGCTTGGAAGCGCTTCGGGCCGGATCAGGCCGGTTTTCGGCAGGCCCATGGTGACGGTTAGGTCGGCTTGGACTGCCGCGCCTTCGGCTATTCCTGTGTCGGCGTCGATGCCGGACGGCAGATCGATGGAGAGGACAAAGGCGTGCTGCGCTTCGAGGTTGATCCAGTCGATGAGTGGGGCCATGAAACCGCGCGGCGCGCCTTTGGAGCCGGTGCCGAGCAGCCCGTCGATAATCAGGTCCGGCCATGCTTTCGGATAGAGATCGTTTTCGCTGCGCACTTCTTTTGGGATGATTCCTGTGCGTACCATTTTTTTAAGGTGCGTCTGGGCGTCGCCTTTTATTTTGGCCTGTGATCCGCAGAGCCAGACTTCGAGGTCGAGGTCGGTCCTGGAGAGTTCCGTGGCGGCGGCGAATACGTCGCCGCCGTTGTTGCCGGTTCCGGCAATGAGCAGGACGGATTTTCCGTTGCGGGCAGCGAGCAGGTCCTGTGCGATGTCAGCAACGCCCTGTCCGGCGCGCAGCATGAGTTCTTCGCCGGTGGTTCCGTATTCTTCGATGGTGCGGCGGTCGAGTTCGCGCATTTCAGCGGATGAAACAGTTTTCATGTAGGTAGCATGAGTGTTCCGTTTTTCCAGATCAATGTTTAATTAGAGTTGTGTCTCCATACAGAAAGCGCGGGGCATCCGCCGATGCAGATTTGTCAGAACGGGACGAAAGGGTCTGAACTGTATTCAATATATAACGCCGGTAATCCGTTGAATCTCATATCTGGATTACTAGGTTAACTTGAAGCATTTTCTTGAATTTATCAGTTCTGCGGGATTGCAATTCTGAGGTTCTGATCAGGATGTATACTATGAGTGGTTGCTGTGTTTTCAGTTAAAAAGCTGCCGGCATTTCTGCAAGCGGCGGGCTGAAAATTAAAAAGGATATGATTAAAAAACAAACCGACATGGCAAAAAGAAGCAGATATCTCCAAGTTTCCTTAAGAGAATCAGTAAAAGAGAGGAGATGGGGCGTCTGAAGAAAAAATTAATCATATCTGCAGTTCTTGTTGGATGGTTAACTGCTCATTCGACTGTCCTTGTAGAAGAACACTTTTCGACCGCTGCTGATACAGCTGTCGGTGATGTTCCGGGGTGGACAACCGTTGCTAAGTTTGAGGATCAACCCGTTGTTAACCCCAGAAGCCAGTTGCTAACTGGAGGGAGGAGTTATGGAACAACGATTACCGGGATTGACGTGCTGAAATCTACTGCACAGGATGGATATGTTTATAACAGTGCCGGTAGAGTTGCCAACCTGATAACAACGCCGTTAAGCGCGCCGATTGACTTCAGCGAAGGAAGCACCCTGTATTTCAGCGCTCTTGTGTCCGGTGTGAACCGGGCGAGTTTTGGACTGGGGAATGTACCCGGCACCAATTATCCTGATCAGTTACTTTTAATCGGAGTTCAACCTCAGATTTCATCCACCGAAACCACGCCTAAAGATTTCGGTTCTGCCGTTTGGCTGGGGGATCTCACACAGGTACATGACAACACAGGGATCGCTATTTCGGGAGACTTGAATACGATCCATTTGATTATAGGGAAAATTGTGAATAATGCCGCCGGGACTGATGAGATCAGCTATCATGTGATTGATATCACCAGTTCTGTCAATATCCCCAGCGTCTGGACGGATTCCGCATTGACGGGAGAAGTAGGTTATTATAGTCGGACGAACTACGATTTCGGCGGCGATTTGGTACTTAGCAACCTGTTTGTCAATCTGCAGAACAACGGTGGTTTAGATGAAATTTACATTGGAACGTCTTATCCGGATGTTATTCAAAGCAGAATATTGCATTTGTTTTTTATTTCCCTGAACGAGAAGCAGGGGGAGCAGGTCTCTCTTGAACATTCGATCTAGGCCCTTTGAAGGACCGCTGCATAGGAACGGTATGAACAGCCTGCTCGAATACGCTCTCGGCGGCAACCCGACGAATGCGGATGCCGCAGCGTACAGCAATATGATTCCCAATATGTTGAAACCTTTCGGGAGCCAGAACCATGCGCAGAATATTTCCACAGAAAAACACGGACACAGGGCGTGGTTCATTGACGTGGACACGAGAGATTTGTAATCACAAAACACACGAATTACATAAAAAAGAAAACGATGGCGGACCGACTGATAAGGGAGGAAACGAGTGAAACAGCTGGCCGGGATGATCTTTCTTTCATGGATGCTGCTGAGCACGGCATCAGCGAATACGATCCGTCTTGAATTTGCCGGAACCGAGTCCCTTTGGCAGGAGCAGAGCATCGGCCGTGTCGAACTGAGTGGAACGGGCGTGGTCGAAAATGCAGGCATTGAGAATGCAGCAAACTTTCTTATCAGCGGATCAACCGCAGTGGATTTCGGACTGACGTTTGATGCGGGAATCATCAATCCGGCTGACGGCAGCGAAGATACGGACCAGGTCATCAGTATGAATGCTGACGGGCTGGGCATCGTGGGGGGCGGCAGTTCCGGGCTGGGCAAAGGCAACAATGAGGGCTATACCGTTTCGGTTGATTTCGGTGAAGCCGAAGCCGTCGATATCCTGCAGGTGTCGAAGGTCAGGCTTACAAACATAAACGAGAGCAAAACCGGCCGGATCTTTAATCTGACCGATGGACAATGGCTTGCATTCAACGGGTCGGGACAGGTGGATGGAGTCCTGTGGCTGGATGTCTACAGCCTGGGCATCACCATCACCGGCCCTCAGGTGGATATCCCGCTGTTTTCCCTATGCAATGACAGCGACACCACCTACCGAATCGACGGGGTTGAGCTGGTTGTGGTCAAAAAAACGCCGCGGCGGGAGATTTTCCAGGAAACGTGGGAGGGGGTCGCTTCAAACCTCGTCTATTCCGGTGGTGAAAGCGGCAGCCTGTTTTCTTCCGTCGATGGAACCGACGAGGACTGGACCTACTCCATTGACAGCGAAATGGACGCCGCGATCCATCCCGTCGCCGCATTTGGAGATTCCATGGCCATCGAGCATTTGGGAGGAAATTCCGGATCAATCAGTTTCAGTTCGACATTGAAGAAACCGATCACGATCAGGGACGGCGTTCCGGTGACGCTGAAAGCCCATTTTGCCTGGAACGAACTGGGAGCCAATGCCTTCAGGGATAACGAGTGGCGATTGCTGAACGACACAGGTGCCGGCGGATACGTGCTGCGGGCCACCGGCGAAACAGACAAGGACTATGTATTCCGTTTCGTCGTGGATCATCTGGATGTTTCAACGGACGTGACGGTCGGCACCCCGGGGTCGCAAGTCGTCGGCCACGACTACGGCGTCGAGGTCACGTTTACGCCCAATGGCGCGGACACCGACGTTTCGTGGACGATCACCGACAACGGCGCACTCTGGGATTCCGGCTCCGGAACGGTTGCCGGAACGGCGCTGACGGGCCTGTCGATGCGCGAGGTGAACTGGTATTCTCGACCGAACTGCCGCTGCGCCGTTGACAGCCTGTGCGTCGAGGAGGGCCTGTCCGGTTCCCGCCGGGCCTACTGCAACCCACTGGATTTGAGGATTGGCGATCCACGCATCATGCGAACGGAAAATGCCAACGCCGACTACCTGTATTATCTTTCGGGAACCGGTCGACGCCGTGTCGTCTCGGACGACGCGGTGAACTGGGAGGAAAAGGGAGTCTGGATGCCGACCAGTGACGGCGGACAAACGATCGACAACACGTGGGGAACGGAGATCCATGAAAAGGACGGTCATTTCTATGTGTACTTTGCCGCCTACGTGGATGGAGACACCAGCAAACGCCAGATCTGCGTGTCGGAGGCCGGCGACCCCGACGCCACGTTCTCCAAACTGGCCTGGCCTATATTTTCCAGCTCCCATAAATGGATCGGCCCGAATGTGTTCACCGACACCGATGGAACCTCCTACCTCTACGCCACGGATGACAGCAAAGAGCTGAACGGCGGCGAGGC
>JBFWJN010000188.1:0-6591 GCA_050253185.1 Kiritimatiellales bacterium
GGCCCCACGCCGCTGGTCATCTGCATTCTGATGGATTCCGGCGAAAAGGTCTTTGTCAAAGCAGACCGGCACAACCAAATCACCGTCACAACCGAACTGATCCAGGCATTGGAAAAAATCGCCGGCGAAGGCTGCGTGTATATCGAAGTCCGGCCGCAGTCGGCGCCGGAGCCTCGCCGACGGTTCAACAGGAAACGCGGATGAACCATCGCCCGAAACATCTGTTCGAATACGTGCTGCTGCGCGGATTGACCCGAGCCGTAAACCTGCTTCCGCTGCAGGCCGCGCTGTCGCTCGGTACAGGCATCGGAGCCTTTTTCTTTTTTGTGCTGCGCTATCGGCGGACCGACGCCGAGGCCCGCATCCGGCAGGTCTTCGGCGACCGCTACTCCGAAAAGGAATGCCGGAAGATCGCATGGCATTCTTTCCGCAACATCTGTTTCAATGCGGTGGAAGCGGCGCGCTTCCACCGGATGACGCCGGAGCAGATGCGCCGCATGCCGATCTATCAGGCCATCGAACAGGTTCACCAGGCCAACCGTGAAAACGGGCCGCTCATTATCGCCACGATCCATATGGGCAACTGGGACCTCGCCGGCGTCGCCAGCAAGCTCGACGGCATGCCGATTTTTTCCATCGCCCGACGCCAGAAAAATCCGTTGACCGACGAACTGCTCAACCGCATGCGCAACGCCACCGGCATGGAAGTGGTGCTTAACGATTCGCGTGTGCTGCAGAATGTCGTCCGCCAGCTCAAACAGGGCGGTGTGCTGGCCATCCTTCCGGATGTCCGGTCGCGCGAGTCGGACGTCACCGTGAATTTCCTCAACGGCCGCGCCAGCCTCGGACCCGGCACCGCGATTTTTTCGCAGATGGCCAAATGCCCGATTTATCCCGTTGTCATTACCCGCACAGGCCGAACCGTACACCACGCCCGCGTGTTCGATCCGATTGCTCCCGATCCGGCCCTCGATAAACGAGAAGACCGGCAGCGTATCATGCAGGAACTGATGAATATTTTCTCCGCCGCCGTACAGGAACACCCCGACCAGTATTTCTGGTTCAACAAGCGCTGGGTACTAAATCCGGCGTAAGCGAGTTCCCGAACGCAGAAAAGCCGGCGATACAGCGGGCTTTTATCGCCGCACTCAAAAACAACATCCGGTATCGTGGCATTGTCAAAGGTCGCAAATCGAGGCTATGCTCGACGCAGTTTCCAAGTAAATGTGCCATGACATCTACAGAAAAAAGAAAACGCGAAGCGGGTAAAAGGGAGTGTTTAGCTCCCCCTCCCCACACCACCGGACATGCGGGTCCGCATCCGGCGGTTCGAAAGGCGCCAACCGGCTTTATTGCGCTGGGTAGTGCATCCGAGACCATTGTTCCTTGAGACTGATCAGCCCGTGTTCTTCGAGCCACGTGTTTTCCATTCCCATGTTGGTTGCCAGCGTGCGCGCCCGTTTCCAGTACACCTTGCGGCTGCTGACGATTTTGATCTGCCGGACGTTGACGTTCAACTTGAGCAGCTCTCGGAACCGCCTCGCCGCGCTCAAAGTGACGCTGGTCTAAGATCGATTGACATTGCAACGCTATAACGTCATTACGTCCCAACCAATGGAGATGTAAGCAATGAGTACACTAACCAAAAGAGCAACCGTCTATCTCGATCCTGCCCTGCACAAAGCACTTCGCCTTCAATCGGTAGAAACATCCCGGTCTGTATCAGACTTGATCAACGATGCGGTGCGCGATGAACTTGCAGCAGATGCGGAAGATCTCGCCCTGTTCGACAAGCGTAAAAAGGAGCCGGTTGTTGAATTCGAAACATTTGTCAAAGGACTGAAACGCGATGGCATCCTATAAGATCATCGTTAAAAAATCCGTTGCAAAAGATCTTCGGAACATTCCCCAAAAGGATATTCAACGCATCCTTACTGCTATTCAAACCCTGACAGACAATCCTCATCCTCCACAGTTAAAAAAACTTTCCGGGCAGGAAAGATACCGCCTGCGGCAAGGGAATTGCCGGGTTCTATACTCGATTGAAGACGAAAATTGGGTCGTCTGTGTTGTAAAAGTCGGCAATCGCCACGACGTGTACAGATAAGACGGATCGGACCATCGCACACACTATCACCGCCTCCGGCGGCTCAGAGTGATGCGAATCGTTCAACGACTACGCATAACCCAGTTTTCTCAGTATCCAGAAATTCTGCCGCCAGTTTTTCTCTACCTTCACCCAGAGTTTGACTTTCACCGGAACACCGTACATCTCCGACAGCTCCTTTTCCGACTGGTACTGCACGCTTTTCAGCAGCCGCCCCTTCTCACCGATCACGATTCCCTTCTGCGAGTGCCGCTCCACCAGCACATCCGCTTCAATCGTCCACTTCGCCGGGGTTTCATCAATATTTTCCACCCAGATGGCCAGGCAGTGCGGCAACTCGTCATGCAGCCGCTCAAAATATTTTTCGCGAATCACGTCCGCCATGTTCAGCTTACGCGGGTAGTCGGTCAGGATATCCTCCGGGAACAGCAGCGAACCTTCCGGCACGGCGGCGAACAGTGCTTCCGTCAGCTCCGGCAACCCGCCGCCATGCAGCGCGGAACCCTCAATCCAGACCGGAGCAGCGGTCGACTCTTTCTCAGCGGCAATCTGCGACCAAGCCTCTTTATATGCGGCAACGTGCTCCGTACCCGCATCCGTTTTATTCAGCAGAATCAGGCAGTGCTGCCCTTCCTTAATCAGCCGGCGCATCCAGCCCTCGTCCTCCTGCCACGGTCTGCTCGAGGCATCCAGCACCAGCAGCACCGCATCGGCACCGCTCACCGACGACCGCGCCATCTTGTTCAGGTTTTTACCCAGATCCCCTTCGGCCTTATGGACGCCCGGCGTATCGAGAAACACGAGCTGCCCGCGATCTTCCGTCAGAATCGCCCGGATCACATTGCGCGTCGTCTGCACCGTATCGCTCACGATGCTCACCTTTTCGCCCACCAGCGCGTTCAGCAGCGTCGACTTGCCGACATTCGTCCGCCCGACCACCGCCACGACTCCGGCCCGTTGTGTACTGAGTTCTGTCATAGCCGCACAAGATGCCACGTTGCATTCCGGCCGGACAGGATAAAATCACCCGCCGGACAAAACCGCCCGGACCAGCGTCGGAAAAGAATTCTTAGAGTCTTCTCACTTATCAGGAAAATCGGCGGAACCTGATCTCTGAGCAGGTTCAAAACGCGCCCGGAGGCCGCGCTCCATCTTTTGCGATCAACTTGGTTTAAAATGTTCAGGGTATTTTAAGTAAAACTATTAGCCATAACTCAAGCTCTTCGAAATACCGAAGACGCGAAGCGAGGCTTTCGGAACGAAAGCAGCGAACGGAAGGGAGCGGCAATCTTGACCTGCACGTTGAATTGTAGGGCGACCTTCCCAAAGGGAGGTTGCGAATACGACCGCATTATTTCTTAAAACGCTCTTAAATTGCCGCAACACAGTCGTTTCCAATGTTTGGAAAAAGTGCAGGCCGGGCCTCGCGACCAGCTCCGGGGGGCGGGGATAGACGCAAAGGACACCGGCCTGCAAATCGATTATATTGTTTCTGAAGGTTCGGGTTTCGTCGATTCTTCTTCTGCTTTTTCTTTCGCCTTCACCAGCTTGTCGCGCGGAATCATCAGGCTCTCCGCGGTATAGCCGCTGATGACATAGGTCCAGCCGGACAGTTTTGCATTCAGCTCATCCACTTTCTTCGCGTTGGCATCAGCCGTTTCGTTAAATGCTTTCAGTTCCTGCTCGTAGGCGGACTGTTTGTCGGCATCGTCACCGGCCGGTTTCGCCGGTGCGTCGAGACGGGTATAAGCCACCGCAACCCGGACATAGCGGCCGTCGTCGGTTTCCCCGCCGATCTTTACCGTGTAGGTGAAGCCGTCCTTGGTATCCGCGACGAACTCTTTCGCCGCATCAAACCCGAGATCGGCATCCGTCTTCGCCGGATCGGCGACGGTCGCGCAGTTGAAATACTGCAGGGCCGAGCGCAGGCGGTTGGCTTCCGAAGTCTGGAAATCCTCCGTATCGGCGTTGAGGTCAGTCAGCGTCCATTTGCCGCTTTCCTCCTTCAGCTCCGCATCGCCGGTCTGCACAGCAACAATATCTGACGACGATACGCGCACCAGTTCCTTATTGATCCAGTCGGAGGCATTTTCCGAGAACGGACGGAAGTCATAATCGACCAGGTAAACGGAATCGCCGTTGCCCCTGCGGATAAAGAACTGGTTGGCCCAGCCGGCGCTCGACGACGCTTCGCGGCGCGCGCCGACAGTGATGTCCGCCGCGTCGGCGCCGCCGACTTTGACGGCAATCGCCTTGGCATCATCGGTCAGGCCGAACTCGGAATCATCGACATTGGCCGAACGGACCGGCTCACCGGTTTTCACCTCCGCGGCTTTGCGCAGCGCATCGGCCAGCTTGCCGAAGTCCGCCGGATAGCCGTAGAGCGACTCAACCACCCAGCGGCCGTCTTTTTTGACGACTGACGCGGTGCTGGATTCCTTCGTTACATCAATCCGGTCCACGGCATTCAGATCCACGCCGTCCAGCAGCGCGGTCTCCGCGGAGACCGACTCTGCACGGCGCGGTGCCCGGCTCTTCTGCTGCCAGACCGCCGCCGCGGCGAGCAGCACGAGCACAACAGCCATTCCTATCAGTTTTTTAAAAGTCATCGTGATTTCCTCCTTTGCAATCAGCGGTTCTTTTTGATCCAGATTCCGCGAACGATCCCGAACAGCGCAACCAGCAGCGCCACGCCGGCGATGTTGATCACCTTAAGCCGTGCACCCAGCTGCTCGATATCGCTGCGCAGGTTCTTGCGCACTTCCTTGAGCTCCTGCTGGGTCTGGAACACCTGCTCGCGGAACTGCTTGATTTCCGCCTGCTGTTCCGGCGTCAGAATCATCTGCTGCCCGTCGTCCTTGGTCTGCTGCAGCGCGCTCAGGCGCGACTGCGTCTGCTGAAGCTTGTCGTTAAGCTGCTGCTCCTTGGCCTGCCATTTCATCTGCGCCTGCTTTTCAAGGTCGAGCACACGGTCAATCGGACGGTCGAACGAACCGCGACTGCGCAGGCCAATGAGCGCTTCGCTGCCGCTGAGCTGCTCGGTCAGGTTGATGGCGAACGACAGGTTGTCGTTGCGCGGCTGGTGAATCTGCTGGCCGAAGAAATTCATCGTCTGCATCGCAAAGCTGTCCGCCAGCATATCGACATCGCCGACAAGGATCACCGTGCCCGGCTTGGCGCTTTCGGTCAGGCCCTGCTCCACCGATGCGGTTTCGTTGGTGGCCGCTTCATCCACCGGCCGCCCGTTCGGGAAGGCGCTCTTAAAATTCCCCTGCAGGCGGACGGCCAGTGCAAGCTGCTGCTTGAGCGCCGGAATTTTAATGGATCCGCTCTGCGCTTCGGCGGTGCTGACGCTGAACCCGTCATCTTCCGTATGCAGCAGCACGGTCATGTTGAGCCCTTCCATCGGCTCGCCCTGGAAGGAGGCGGCGAACGGAAGCATCAGGTCGTTAAGCGAAGACGTTGCGACTTCATCGTGATTGATGTGCGGGCCGCGCAGCGAGAGCCATGCGGGATTGCGCTGGGCGCGGCCGCCGCCGGCGTTGAGCAGCGTTGCGGCGGATTCGTCGGCCGCGAGCTGGCCGGACTGCATTTTGAGTCCCCACGCCTGGATCAGCTGGTCGAGATCCGATTCGGTCTGCGGCGGCGGCATGCCCATCTGCATCATCTGCGGGTTGGCATTCTGCTGGGCCGTGATGCACATCGGATCGACAAACGCCAGCAGGCGGCCGCCGCGCAGTACAAACTGGTCGATGGCGTACAGCGCCTGATCGCTGATGCCCGCCGGATGGATGACGAGCAGCGTATCGATATCGTCCGGAATCGACTCCACGTCCATGCCGAGGTTCTGCACATCGGCCTGTCGTTCGATTTCGGAGATCACAGTCCAGCCCTGCTGCTGGCCGCCGCCCATATACGGGTTGCCGCTGTAGCCTCCCTGCACTTCGAGCGCACTCATCAGGCCGATTTTCGCGGCCTTGTCGCGGCTGACTTCGCTGATCATGCGGGTGAGCATATACTCAAGCCGCGGCTCGGTGTCGGGCGTGAGCATCGGAATGGCCGCTTCGCGGTTCCCGGAGACGGCAACGATGCCGAAATAGAGGTCGCCGCCCGCACCGAACATGTCGAGCGCCTGACCCTGCAGGCCGTAGCGCTGCGCCCATTCCTCTTCGTCGGAGTCGGGCTTCGGATCGAATTCCTCGACATAGAGGTGCCCGCCGGAGCGCGACTCGTATTCCGCGAGCAGGTCGCGCACGCGGCTGGCGAAGTTTTTGAGCGGAATCGGCAGGCGGTCGTTGCTCTTCGAGAAGTAGAACTTCAGCGTCACGTCGCGGTCGAGGTCGCCGAGCAGCGTTCTGGTGCCGTCGGAGAGCGTGTAGAGTTTGTCCTGAGTCACGTCCTTGCGCAGGCGGACCGGTCCGAGGACGGCATTGAGCGCAATCAGGATTCCCAGCAGCAGGAGAACGCCGGCGGCGCCTCCCAGG
>JBFWJN010000189.1:0-6562 GCA_050253185.1 Kiritimatiellales bacterium
ATACGATCAATTTTGATATCGCGGTTAATAATGACTTTTGGGCGGTCACTGCAAATGGAAGTGCTCAGCAGATCAATGGTGCGATCAGTGAAGCCGGAACAGACATGATTCGTCTTACGATGAACGGAGATGGTACCGGTACATTGGTTTTGAATGGAAGCAATACCTTTGTTGCTGACGTGCTGGTCAAAGGGAGCGCATTCGAGTTGGGAAGTAGCGGATTGCTGCAGTTCGAAATCGGGGAAAGCGGAACGAATAACAAAGTCTATGGAGACGGCGGAACGTATACCGACTCCGCTGAATTCCTCGGCAGTTTTGTATTTGATCTGTCAGGAGCCGGAACAACGGTGGGCGATGCATGGACAATCGTGGATAATTCAGATTTGACGGTGTCGTATGATTCGTCTTTTTCTATCGATGGATTCACGGATACTGGCAGTGACCTGTGGACGAAAAACGCCAATGGTGTGATCTATCAGTTTGACGAAAGCACTGGTGTTCTATCGGTTATTCCTGAACCGGTGTCCATCAGCCTGTTGGGCCTTGGGATGGGGTTGATTCTGTTTATACGCCGACGGATGAAATAACAGGTTCAGAGAAATCCGATGGCAAATTGCTTTCGGGAACAACAGCCCGAAAGCAATTTTGTTCGGAGGCAGGGACAGTTCTTCAAGAGGCTTCCGGTTGGATATGGCCTTTATACATGCATCCATGGGGAATGACCTGTTCAGAAGATCGTTCAGATGCATACATGGGTTTAAATACAGTAGTGATGAAACAAAAAGTCAGGGTAAAGTTCATGATGCGAACAGTGATTTTTGCGGGATTGTGTGCAGCCGCTATCATAACACAAGCCGCCACGATAACCTGGGACGGTGAAGGCGGAGACGCCAACTGGTCAACAGCCGCCAACTGGTCGACGGATACGGTTCCTTCTTCCAGTGACGGTGTGAAATTTGCCGGGACATCTCCGACGACAGTAAACAATGATCTGGTCGGAGCGGCTTTTGGAGCGGCTATCTGGAATGCTATCGATATTGATTCCACTTCCGCTTACACGTTAAACGGGAACCGTGTTACGCTGATGAGAGATACGGGGAACAGCTCTTCACGGGGATACCTTCAAATGGCAGGAGCCGGTCATACGATCAATTTTGATATCGCGATTAATAATACCTATTGGTCGGTCACTGGAACTGGGAGTGCTCAACAGATCAACGGCGCGATCAGTGAGACTGGAGCAGCAGGAATGACCCGTCTTAAAGCGTCTGGAGATGGAACCGGCACGCTGATTTTGAATGGAAGTAATACCTTTGTTGCCGATGTGCTGGTCAGCGGGTGTGCATTCGAGTTGGGAGGCAGCGGATTGCTGCAGTTCGAAATCGGGGAAAGCGGAACGAATAACAAAGTCTATGGAGACGGCGGAACGTATACCGACTCCGCTGAATTCCGCGGCAGTTTTGTATTTGATCTGTCAGGGGCCGGAACAACGGTGGGCGATTCATGGACGGTTGTGGATGATTCAGATTTAACGGTATCATACGGGTCGTCTTTTTCTGTCGATGGTTTCAGGGATGTTGGAAACGGCCGGTGGAACAAGTATGCCAATGGAGTGACGTATCAGTTTGATGAAGCGACAGGCGATTTGTCAGTTATTTTTGCGGGAATGAAAAATATTCGCTTAATCAGCATAACGAACTGATCATATCTCAGTTTTTATTTAACGATTCTAATATAAATTCGGTTTGAGATTTATCTGATAGCGACCATTAGGATTTTTTAAACGGAAGTGTCTTTTCTGGACAGTGATAAGGAATAAACGTGATGGATATAAAAAGCATTTCAACAGGAATTTTTTGTGCACTGGTATTGAACGCCTGTGCAATACCGGAGAAGGACGATGTTCGGGCCCTGATATGGAGCATGAGCACGTCCCCGGAAGTCCATAAAGCTGTTCCTTCCGAAAGTACGGTTATGATGCGAGCACTGCGGATGCGCAAAGCGGAATCAGACCGGACCGGATACGATACCATGCAGGCTCTGGATGATTTCCATGCAGATGGTTTGGTTTGGGCCTACCTGAATACAAAAGAAGAGGTCGACAGTGTAAAAAAGACGGGTCGTTTTGTTCAGTTGACCGTAGAAAGTAAGCTTGAAGACTGTTATTCGGAGAATGATTTTTCTTCAGAAGAGGAGATGACGGCGTTTATCAAGGCCCGCTCGATGCAGGATTTAAACGGAAATGTGGTTGTTCCCGCATGGAAACGGTACTGGGATTGGCCGCTGAAGAAGGCGGTGGGTAATATTTATGATCCCGTCTTTGTCCGTGATTATATCAATGCACTTAAAAAGCGGATTGACATGGGTGCGGATTTTATTCAGCGAGACTCCCCTGATGCCACTCGTTTCTGTGCGCAGCATTACGGAGCCGGTTTTTCAAGCGGGTCTGTTGAGGCATTTAGAAAGTATCTCACGGAGACTAAAACGCCGGAGGAATTGACGGCTTTGGGTATTGATAATATTTCTGATTTCAATTACCGGGATTACCTGCTGTCGATCCATGCACCGTCCGGCGATGCATTTGCCGATTGGGACGGTGGCCCATTGAAGGAGGAGTTCATAACATTCCACAAAAAAGCCATTGTCGAATTCCACGAAGAGGTTTCAAAAAAAATCGACGCGCTTGTCGGGCGGCATGTGGTGATTTCCGGCAACAACGCAGCCCGACGGTATGAAGGGGATCCTTTCGATGCATTTGACTGGTTTATCGGAGAACTGTCGCTTGAACACTCGAATCCGGGCTATATCTATTCAGTCTGTCAGGACGCCCGGCACTCCGGAAAAGTCCAGATGGTAACCATGCCTAAGCAGGACGGCCGTGGGTATGAGGATCCGCTTGCATGGGAGCAACTGACCCGGAAAGCTATTGCTATGGCATATGCTTCCGGTGGATTCTGTCTGGTTCCCTGGGACATCTATATGCCGGGAAAGGTTAAAGTTAATGGCAAATGGGAATCCACGCCCCGTTATTTTGGCCGTCCGGAACAGTATGCCAATACCTTTGCCTTTATTAAGGCGATTGCTCCTTTTCTGGACGCATACCGTGCGGTGTATGCAACGGGTAACGGTTTGTCCGGACAGGCTTCCGGTTCATCGGACATCAATCCTGTTCAGGTTCTCGGCACCCCGGATGTCAGTGCCGTAGTTCGGGTTCTGCCTGGGGAAAAAGATACACCTGTGATTGTGCACCTGATTGACTGGGGAACATCGCCTGAAGGATTTTCTGTTTGTATTGATCCCGGCAGCATTGCGCCGGAAAAAGCCTTGCGGGTTAAACTGCTGACCCCTTTGGAAAAATATGAAAAAGCTGCACATGAGAACGCATTAAAGTCGAAAAATTATCAATCCATGTTTAATGAGGTTCTTCTCGCGGAAGGCCGGCAGACTGTTTTTCAGATTCCGCCGCTGAACCCGTGGGGTGTGCTGATTATTGAAGTTGTCGAAAACAGGGAAAGTTCTCTGTGGAGTCCCTCCATCGGGCTGACGGGATATGTCGACGGAGATCCGCTTGTGGATTTGAAATCCAACAGCCATGGAACAGGCAGGATTTATTTCACCACAGATGGCAGTGTCCCGACCGAAAAATCACCGGAGTTTCAACAGCCGTTTCCAATACACGAAACAACCGACATCCGAACTGTTGAAATTGTCTCGGGAAAATCGAGTGAAATTTCAACGCACACTTTCCGAAAAATTGAGTCCGTTACTCCCGTAGATCCTGCTGGTTTGGCTGGCACGTCTCTTCATTTTTCGGCGGCGGAAACTTCGCTTGCCGAAGACGGTTTCTCCTATCGTACGATGTTGGGACTACCGCTCAGAGTGCCTGCCGGCGGAAACTTTGCTCCAAAACACGCCAACCCCTCTTTTCTTCGATTTGACGGAGTGGATGACCATCTCTTTATTCCCGGTTTTTCCAATCGGGAGCTGGCGGGGCATGGATTTACTGTGATCATGGTTTCCCGATCAATCAATCCGAAGTTCGGGATGGCAGGCAACCACATCGAAGGAAAAGGCGGAATCCCTCGTCTTTATATGCGGCAGGATGGTTTCGCATATAACAAGCTGGACATGGTCTCCGGCGGGGAAAAGCAGCGGGATAATGATAATGCCGGAGCGGACCTCGTCGGATCACCCGATAATCTGCCGTTCTCCATCTACACATTTCACCATGATGGAAAAGAGCGGATCAGCATGTTCAAAAACGGAGAACGAACCGGTTTTCGCGATGCGCATCCGCCGGTTGCAGAATTCGGATCCGGCGGAAACCTGGCCATACCGATGATGGTTGACAACCAGCCGGCTCCGCCGGGTGACATCGCTGAAATTCTGGTATTTAGTCGTCCGCTTTCGGAAACCGAACTCGCCGGAGTTCATGAGTTTTTAGGCCGCAAATACAAGCTCAGGTCTGTTTCATGGAGATGAGGCTGGGTATGGGCAGCAGAGGGTTATATGGATAAAAAGCTGTCGGTAATTCCCAAACGTATTCTTTTGCCGTTTGTTCTGGTCACTTCTCTGTTTGCACTGTGGGGCTTTGCCAACGACATCACCAATCCGATGGTGGCGGCGTTCAAGAACATCCTGTTGATCAGCAACTTCGAAAGCGCGCTGGTGCAGTTCGCTTTCTACGGCGGCTACTGCGTCATGGCCTTTCCAGCGGCATTGTTTATCAAACGCTTCAGCTATAAGTCCGGCATCATGCTCGGTTTGACGCTGTATGCTCTGGGCTGTTTTTTGTTTATTCCCTCCGGCTGGATGATGGCCTTTCCCGCCTTTCTGATTTCTTACTTCATCATGACCTGCGGCCTTTCCTTTCTGGAAACGAGTTCCAACCCTTACATTCTCTCCATGGGGCCTGAAGAAACCTCCACTCGGCGCCTCAACTTTGCCCAGTCCTTTAACCCCATCGGCTCCCTGCTTGGCATGCTCACTGCTAAGGACCTGATTCTTGCAAAACTCGATCAGTCCTCCGAGGTGGCACGTCGGGCCATGGCGGGAACCGCAGCGCTTACGGACATACAGAAACACGATCTCGGTGTCATCATCGGCCCTTATGCCGCACTGGGCGCTGTAGTCCTTCTGTTCCTCGCTGTATTTGCCATTGCGAAAATGCCGAAAGCCAAAGAGGAGGAGAGCAAAACGCTCGATATCGGCGGAACGCTCCGCCGACTCTGGGCCAACCGAAAATACACCGAAGGCGTTGTTACTCAGATATTTTACGTCGGCGCTCAGATCATGTGCTGGACCTTCATCATCCAGTACGCGGGCGATGCACTCGGCATGGAAAAAGTCGAAGCGCAGAAATACAACATGATCGCCATGGGGATCTTTGTCTCCAGCCGTTTTGTCTGCACGCACCTGCTCAGATACTTTAGTCCCGGCGGACTGCTGCTCTCTTTGGCATCGGCCGGATTCACGCTGATACTCGGTGTCATCTTCCTGCCGGGCATGATGGGTCTATGGTGTCTGGTTGCTGTTTCCGCCTGTATGTCGCTCATGTTTCCGACCATATACGGAATTGCGCTCAAAGGACTTGGCGACGATGCCAAATTTGGATCAGCCGGACTCATCATGGCCATCGGGGGAGGCTGCCTCATGCCGCCGCTTCAGGGGGCCATTATGGACATGCCCGCATTCACCCTTGGGTTTATGACGCTATCTAGTGTGAGGGCTTCCTTTATCCTGCCGATTATCTGTTTTATTGTGATTGCCGTTTTCGGATTCAGGACCTCGAACGTTCACGGGCATCGGTACTGACACAGGTAAACTCAGGGAAATAAAAATGAAAGATCGAATGAAATTTGTCTGCCGGTTGATTTTGGCCGGAGTTGTATTCTGTGGAATTTTTCCTGCTCTTCATGCGGAGACGACAGAACAGCGCAATATGCGTATGGAATGGTGGAGAGCCGCCCGTTTCGGCTTGTTTGTGCATTGGGGAGTGTATTCTGTGCCTGCCGGGGAATATGAAGGAAAGACGGTTGAAAAATATAGCGAATGGATTATGGATAAAGCCCGTATCCCGCGTGTGGAATACGAAAAATTTGCCGCCGACTTCAATCCGCAGAGCTTTGACGCAGATGCATGGGTTCGCATGGCAAAATATGCAGGCATGAAATATATCGTTATCACGACGAAACATCATGACGGTTTTTGCATGTTCGATGCACCCAACAGCGACTATGACATTGTGGACGCCACCCCATGTAAAAAGGATATCCTTCGCGAAATCAGCGATGCCTGTGACCGACATGGACTGAAATTCTGCACGTACTATTCTATTATGGACTGGCATCATCCATCTCAGCTTCCATCCGAAGTAGAGGATGGACGTCCGGTCTGGTCGCCCACGCGCATGGCAGATGGGCAAAAGGCGGAATACGTCTGCTATATGAAAGAACAGCTGCAGGCACTGGTTGTGGATTACCATACCCATGTTCTGTGGTTTGACGGGGAATGGCCGGATTGGTGGACGGATGATGATGGTGAGTCTCTCTATCAATGGCTA
>JBFWJN010000190.1:0-6560 GCA_050253185.1 Kiritimatiellales bacterium
ACCTAGGAAGTTTCGGTCAGACAGAAGAGAGAGGATTTAAGATGTTTAAACGATATGCAGTGATTATGGCCGGAGGAAAGGGCGAGCGGTTCTGGCCGCTGAGCACATCGAAGCATCCGAAGCAGCTGCTGGCGCTGGTGGGCGACAAGCCGCTGATCGTGCAGGCGGTCGATCGGCTTGACGGTTTGATCCCGCCGGAAAATGTGTTTGTTGTCACGAATGCCGATCTGGTTGAGGCGACCCGGAAGGCCGCGCCGATGCTTCCTCCGGAGAATATTGTCGGCGAGCCGATCGGTCGCGATACCGCCGCAGCGGTGGCCTGCGGTGGCGCGCTGGTGGCGGCAAAAGATCCGGGTGCAGTGTTCGCCGTGCTGACTGCCGACCAGGTGATGGGTGACCTCGACGTATTCAGGGCGACGCTGCGCGGCGGAATGGATCTCGCGGAACAGAATGAAATTCTGGTGACGATCGGCATTCAGCCGACGTTCCCCAGCACCGGTTTCGGTTACATTGAATCGGGCGACGATTTCCAGACATTGGAAAACGTGCAGTTCAAAAAAGCGGTTCGCTTTGTCGAAAAGCCGGATGCGGAGACGGCGCAGGGCTATCTGGAGACCGGAAAATTCTTCTGGAACTCCGGCATGTTCATCTGGTCGGTTCCAACCCTTGGAAAAGCCTTCGCGGCGCACTGTCCGGTGATGAAAACGCTGATGGACGAGCTGACGGATTACGCCCGGCGCGGCGAGATTTTCCAGGGTTTGGAAAAAATCTATCCAACCCTTGGAAAAATTTCAGTCGACTATGCGCTGATGGAAAAGGCCGATAATATTGTGATGGCCTGCGGGACCTTTTTCTGGGACGACGTCGGCTCGTGGCCAGCTCTGGAAGGGCATTTCCCGAAGGATGAGAGCGGAAACACGCTGATCGGTTCCTGCGAGCAGATCGATTCGTCCGGCAATATTATTTATTCGAAAGACCGGCTGACGGCAGTGATCGGTGCGGAGAATCTGGTGGTGGTGCAGGCGGACGGCGTGACACTGGTCTGCCCGAAGGATCGCGCGCAGGATATCAAAAAGATGGTGTCGATGCTGAAGGACAAGGGTTCGTTCGGGGAGCTTCTCTGATGGGGCGGGTTCTCGGAATTGATCACGGCGATGTGCGCATTGGCATTGCGATGAGCGACGAAACGGCTTTTCTGGCATCGCCGCTGACGACGGTTCAGAACAGTAAATCCGCCGCGGATGAGATTGCGGCTCTGGCGGCTGAACACGGCGTGGAAAAAATTGTAATCGGCCTGCCGCGCAACATGGACGGTTCGTACGGCCCGGCGACGGAGAAGGTGCGGGCGTTTGCCGAAGTGCTGAAGTCGAAGACCGATGTGCCGATCTTTGAATGGGATGAACGGCTGAGCACGGTGAGTGCGCACAACGCCCTGCGCGAAGCGGGGCTGGACGGCAGGAAGCGCAAGGGTGTGGTGGACAAGGTCGCGGCGCAGATTATTCTGCAAAATTTCCTCGATGCGCAGATGTAAAAGGTTGACAACGCGGCGGGTTGCGGTAACTATCGCGCATATTCCGGATGTTTTCCCCACTTACGCTGCTGTTCCGGAGATTTATCCAGCCGGTTTCAACCTGCCGTTTGTATGAATTCATCACATTCGATTATCCTTGGAATCACCGGAGGTATTGCCTGCGGGAAGACTGAAGCGGGGCATATTCTGTCCGCGGAGGGATTTAAGGTGCTCGACAGCGATTTTCTGGCGCACGAACTGATGGCAAAGAATCGGCCGGTTTACCGGGATGTCGTTGCTTTTTTCGGGCAGGGGATTCTGGCAGCGGACGGAGAAATCGACCGGAGGAAGCTTGGGGTACGGGTGTTTGGCTGTCCGCAGGAGCTGGCTCAGTTGAACCGGCTGGTGCATCCGGCGGTGATGTCGGAGGCTTTCGGCTGGATCAGTGACTGCCGGGAGCAGGAGGAGGATGCCGCGGTGTTGGTGCCGCTTCTGTTTGAGACGGGCTGGACGGACGGCTGGGATGCCGTGGTCTGTATCGCGGCGTCGGAAGAGATCGTTTTCCAACGATTGGAAAAACGGGGGCTTTCAAAAACAGAAGCCGGACAGCGGATCGCTGCGCAGTGGCCGGTTGAGGAGAAAGCCGCCCGTTCAGATTTTATAATTCAGAATGACGATACGCTCGAAGCGTTTCGTGAACAGATGATCGCCCTGATGAACAGCATCCGGGCAGGTGAACAGAGGAACAGTGTATGAGTGAAGAACAGCTGAATGAAGAAAAGCCGGTGAAAAAACGGGCGACCCGCACCAGAAAAACCGTAAAGAAAGCCCCTGCGATAAAAGACCTCGGGGTTGCTGCTGAGGCCGAAGCGCCGGTGGAGGTTCCGGCTCAGGCAGAGCTTCCGAAACAGGAAAGCGCACCGGTTGCTGAAGTTCCAGTTGCGGAGGACAAAGCTGTTCAGGAACCGGCGGAGCAGCCGGCTCAGCAGAATCGAAACGATCCGAACAGCAACCAGAACCGGCAGCAGAATGATCGTCGGTCGTTTGATAACAACCGTAACAATAACAATCGGAATCGCAACAACCGGAATAACCGTCACTACAACAACAACGGATACAATCAGAACAACGGCAACGGCGGTGGTGAGTATCGTCAGGAAGCGCCGGCCCGGGAAATGCCGACGCTGAAACTGTTTGAGCTCCAGAAGGCCGAAGTACCTGCCCTGAAGACGCTGGCCGAGCAGTATGAAATTGAAGACCCGGCCGGCCTGCGCAAGCACGAACTGATTTTTGAAATCCTGAAAACCCAGATTCGCTGGGGCAATGAGGCGATCTGCCGCGGGATTCTCGAAGTGCTCCCCGACAAGTTCGGATTTCTGCGCTCGTCGGAGAACAATTACCTGCCGAACCCGGAAGACATCTATGTTTCTCCGTCGCAGATCCGCCGTTACGGCCTGCGGACCGGAGACCTGATCGAAGGCCCGATCCGTTCGCCGAAGCAGAAGGAGCGCTTCTTTGCGCTGCATTCCGTGGACAAGGCGAACAACCTGTCGCCGGAAGACAACCGCAACCGCATTCCGTTCGAAAACCTGACGCCGCTGTTTCCGGATGAACGACTGGTGCTGGAAACCGCGCCGGAAGAGATTTCGATGCGCGTGATGGATATTGCGACGCCGATCGGTAAAGGTCAGCGCGGGCTGATTGTTGCGCCGCCGCGCACCGGTAAAACCGTGCTGATGCAGAAGATCGCGAACAGCATTTCGACGAACAGTCCCAAATCCAAGCTGATCATTCTCTTGATTGATGAGCGCCCGGAAGAGGTGACCGAAATGCAGCGAACGACCAAGGCCGAAGTGCTCTTTTCGACATTTGACGAGCACCCGGAACGTCACGTCCAGGTCGCGGAAATTGTGATTGAAATGGCCAAGCGCCGGGTTGAAAACGGCGAGGATGTCATCATCCTTCTCGACAGTATCACCCGTCTGGCCCGTGCATATAACACGATCCAGCCTCACAGCGGCAAGATTCTCTCGGGCGGTGTGGATGCCAATGCGCTGCACAAGCCGAAACGCTTTTTCGGTGCAGCCCGGAACATTGAGGGCGGAGGCAGCCTGACCATTCTGTCCACTGCGCTGGTTGACACCGGCAGTCGCATGGATGAGGTGATCTTTGAGGAGTTCAAGGGCACCGGCAATATGGAGTTGGCGCTCGATCGCGATCTGGTCGGAAAACGCATTTTCCCGGCGATCAATATCGAGAAGAGCGGAACCCGTAAGGAGGAACTGCTGCTTCACAAAGATGAACTGGCCCGGGTTTGGACGCTGCGCAAGGCGCTCAAGGATGTTCCGGCAGTTGAGTCGATGGAACTGATGATCAACCGGTTGAAGAAGACCAAGAGCAATGCGGAGTTCCTGATGACGCTTCAGGCATAGCCGTTGTGATGGCCGCCAGAGAAAGCCGTCCCGGATCGGGGCGGCTTTTTTTGCATTCTGATGGAATGAAAGCCGGTTTCAGAAATGAAAAAACAGGATGGCGGCGGATTATTTTGCTGTTTCAGGGACAGGTTCAGGCTACAATTTTTTCCTATTTTGTGTGCAATTTTCCGGAGCGTTAAACGTCCTCTTAACAACGGTGTCTTAACTGGAGTGTTTATGAAGCGCGTCAGACTGGTGTTTCTGCTGATCGGCATCTGCGCCGCAAGTGCCGGAGCCGCTCAAGTGTCTCCGCAGAACCGAGTGGATCATCTGGTTTTTGCCCGTCAGGCTGAGGCCGGTTTCCCCGTGTCGCCGCTCTGTTCCGACGAAGTGTTCATCCGCCGGGTCTATCTGGACGTGATCGGCACGCTGCCGCGGGCCGAAGAGGTTGTCCGGTTTCTGGACAGCCGCGATCCGGGTAAACGCGCAAAACTGATCGACCAACTGCTGAGTCGTCCGGAGTTTGCCGACTATATGGCGCTGAAATGGTGCGATCTTCTTCGGGTGAAGTCCGAGTTCCCCAGCAACCTGTGGCCCAATGCCGTCCAGGCCTATCACCACTGGGTACGCGATGCGTTTCGTGAAAACATGCCCTACAATCAGTTTGTCTATGCTCTGCTGACGGCCAGCGGTAGCAATTTTCGTGATCCGCCGGTGAATTATTTTCGTCCGTTCCAGGAACGGACGCCCCGGAATATTCTGAACACAACGGCACTGGTCTTCATGGGGGTCCGGCTCGAAAATTCCGGATGGAGTCCTGAACAGCTGACCGGGCTGGAGGCCTTTTTCGGAAAAATCGCTTATAAAAAGACGGCCGAATGGAAAGAGGAAATTGTCTATTTTGATCCGGAAATGACGTTTCTGGATCCGCAGACCCGGAAGCCGGCCGTTCCTGCGTTTCTGGACGGCGAACCGGCGGTCCTCGGAACGTTCGACGATCCGCGTGCTGCGTTTGCCGACTGGCTGACCTCTCCGGACAATCCGTGGTTTGCAAAGAATATTGTCAACCGCATCTGGTACTGGCTGATGGGGCGCGGAATTATTGACGAAGTGGACGACATTCGCCCGGACAATCCACCATGGAACCCGGAACTTCTTGCGTATCTGGAACAGGAACTGGTCGAACATCAGTATAGTTTCAAACGCATTTACCGTCTGGTGCTCAACTCGGCGACGTATCAGCTTTCATCGGTTCCGACGGACGAAAATATCGATGACGAAGCCGGATTTTCTCATTACCGCATCCGCCGCCTCGATGCCGAAGTGCTCATTGATGCGATCAGCCAGATCACCGGGATCGGAGAGGATTATTCCAGCGCGATTCCGGAGCCCTTTACCTATATCCCGCGCAGCCAGCGGACGATCATGCTGGCCGATGGCAGCATCAAATCCTCATTTCTCGAAATGTTCGGCCGGCCGGGGCGCGATACATCGCTGGAATCCGACCGGAACAACGGAGTTTCCGTCTTTCAGACGCTTCATCTGCTCAACTCTTCTCATATTCAGGATAAAATCATGAACGGCTGGAAACTCAAGAAGCTGATCCAGAATCCGCCGAAAGGACTGCTTCCGCCGGAGGCATTGTATCTGGAGATCCTGTCCCGCTACCCGGGAGACGAGGAGAAGGAGACCGTGCAAACGTATCTGTCGACCAGCGGTCTGCCGAGAGATCAGGCCCTGCAGGACGTTGCCTGGGCACTGATCAACAGCAGTGAATTTATTCTCAAGCATTAGGAGACGGCCATGAAAAAGAAAACTGGAGTGTCATTGACGCGTCGCGATGCCCTGCGGATGGGCGTTGCCGGAGCCGGTCTGGCGCTGGCCGACCGCATGATTCCCGGAGCTATGGCGGCAGATGTGCCGATCAAAGCCAAGGCGAAATCGGTAATTCAGGTCTGGTTGTGGGGCGGTCCGTGCCATTTGGACACCTTCGATCCAAAACCGGATGCGGGATATGACTACTGCGGAAAAAATGACAAGGTCGTCGGCACCAATGTAGACGGCATTGAAATCAATGCCTCTCTGCCTCTGCTGGCCAAGCAGGCCGATAAATATTCGCTGCTGCGCGGCATGACCCACGGCAACAACGGCCACGAAACCGCATCGTATATGGTGATGAGCGGCTGGAACCAGGGCGACGGCATCGTGCATCCGGCCATGGGGGCTGTGATGTCCTATAAAAAAGGCTACGGCGCCGGTTATACCGGGCTGATTCCTCCGTATGTTGCACTGACCCGTCCGCAGGGCCGTTTCTCCGAAGCCGGATTTCTCGGTTCAAAATATCAGCCGTTCGCAACCGGTGGCGATCCATCCAAGGTGCCGTTTACGGTCGAAGGCGTCGTGTTGAAAAACGTCAGCGAGAAACGCCAGCAGGGCCGCCGTGAGCTGCTCGAGCAACTGGATGTGTTCTCGCATTCCATGCAGGGGCATCCACTCCTCGACCAGATGGCGAAAAACCGCGAGGGCGCCTATTCGCTCATTCTCGGTGAAGCCAAAAAGACCTTCGATGTAACGAGCGAACCCGAAAAGCTGCGCAATGCCTATGGCAAAAGCACCTTCGGGCAGTCCTGTCTGGT
>JBFWJN010000191.1:0-6521 GCA_050253185.1 Kiritimatiellales bacterium
ATCCCGGTTCTGCTCATCTACCCGATCCTTACGGTCGCCATGGGACTTCTGCTGAAAGACCGGCTGCGCCGCCAGCGCACCACAGATGCCCTGGCGGAAAGTGAAGCAACCTATCGCAACCTGTTTGAAAACAACCATACCGTCATGCTGCTGATTGATCCTGACGGCGGGAGGATTATAGATGCCAACCTCGCAGCCAGCCAACTCTACGGATGGCCGATCAATACCCTTCGGCAAATGAACATCTCGCAGATCAACACATTTACTCCGGCACAGATAGAGACCGCGCTTCAGCGAGCCAAAGATGGAAAAGAAAACCTCTTTCATTTTCAGCATCGAACTGCAAACGGCAGCATTCTTGACGTGGAAACGCTCAGCGGCCCGGTCACCATCAACGGAAAAAAACTGCTCTATTCCATTGTTCACGATATTACCGCAAGCAGCCGGGCCGAAACCGCGCGGGAGAAAATGCTGAAAGAGGCCACTCATGCGCGACAGGTCCTGCTGAGTGTCATCGAAGATCAGAAATTCATCGAAGCCAAACTGCAGCGGCTCTCGACCGCAATTGAACAGTCCCCCGAAGCGATCGTGATCACAGATACGGGCGGCGTGATCCAGTACGTCAATCCGGCCTTCGAAAAGATTTCCGGATATTCGAAAAAAGAAGCGATCAGCCAGACCTCGCACTTTCTCCAGAGCGGACGGCACGACGCGGCATTCTATGCCGCCCTGTGGCACACCATCTCCTCTGGACAGATCTGGCAGGGCCGTTTCATCAACAAACACAAAAACGGACAGCTCTACACAGAGGAAGCGTCCATCTCGCCGGTCCGCGATCTGTCCGGCACCATCTCCGGATATGTCGCCGTCAAACGCGACATTACTGAAGAGCTGCAGCGCGAAGAACTGTTCCAGCAAAGCCAGAAAATGGAAGCAGTCGGACAGCTCGCCGGCGGCATTGCCCACGACTTCAACAATATTCTTCAGGCCATCCTCGGATTCAGCGAAATCCTGCTCGACCGGCTCAGCAAAGACTCCGTTGAACACCGCAGCGTGGAGGAAATCCTGAAAGCGGCCCGGCGGGCGGCCCAGCTGACCGGGCAGCTGCTTGCCTTCAGCCGCAAGCAGCCGACCGACCGCAAGGACCTGCAGCTCAACACCGTGATACAGGATTCCGAAGTCCTGCTGCACATGCTGCTGGGCGAACACATGGAATGTGTCCTGGAACTCGCTTCGGACCTGGCCCCCGTGTATGCGGACCACAACCAGCTTGTTCAGCTGATCATGAACCTGTCCGTCAATGCCCGCGATGCCATGCCCAATGGCGGACAGCTGACCATCCGCACGGAGAACCTGGTGTTCGGCGAGCAAGATGCCGCGCTCATACAGGATGCATACCCGGGCGCTTTTGTCTGCATGTCAGTCAGCGACACGGGGCACGGAATGAACCCGGAAGTCAAAAACCACCTTATTGAACCGTTTTTCACCACCAAAGAGGTCGGCAAAGGCACCGGACTCGGCCTCGCCGTTGTCTACGGCATTGTCAAGCAGAGCAAAGGCTGGATCCAGGTGTTCAGCGAAGAAGGCAAAGGCTCCACCTTCCGGATCGGCCTCCCGGTATCCAACACCCCGTCCACCGAAAAAAGCACCGAAGAGCATGAGCGGATCCTGCTCGTCGAAGATGACAAAGACCTGCGCACCATGGTGATTCATCTGCTGGAATCCGCCGGCTACGAAATCATCACGGCCGGCTCCGCAGAAGAGGCGCTGAGTCTGTTCCATGAGAACCCAGACCGCATCCACCTGCTGTTCAGCGACATCGTCCTGCCCGGCCAAAGCGGTATCGACATCGCCAATGCGCTGCGCGCGGAGAAACCGAACCTGCCGGTCCTGCTCTACAGCAGCTACCTCAGCGGGCGCGACCGCTGGGACAATCTCGACAGCAGAAACTACCGTTTCCTGCAGAAACCCTTTTCCGTTTCCGGACTGCTGGCCGCTGTCCACGAAACGCTGAACGATCCAACTGGAGGAGTATGATATGGCACACATTCTGATTATTGACGATGACCCATCCGTGCAGTTTCTCTTTCAGCAGTTTTTTGAAAGCGAAGGCTTCACGGTCACACTGGCCGATGACGGCAAAGAAGGCATCTGGAAAATGAAACAGGAACAGCCCGACCTCGTGATCACAGACATCATGATGCCGGAAATGGACGGACTGGAAGTGATCCAGGAGATTCGGCAGCACAGCCCCGAACTGCCCGTCATCGCCATTTCAGGCGGCATGCGCACCGCGCCGCTGAACTTCCTGCCGCACGCGAAAAAGTTCGGCGCCTGCCGGGTCTTCGGAAAGCCCGTCTCACTGGCCGAACTGCTCGCCGCAGTCAGGGAGCTGCTCGCCGGCGAATAACCGGTCTCAAAGAAAATCCGGAGGCCGGGCCGTACAAAAGGCAATGAGTCCGGGAATTTTCGAAGCGTCCATCCCGCGCCAGAACACCTTCCAGCCGCCCGCATTGCAGCGTCCGTCCGCATGGCGGTCATACCACTGGTTCACGGGGTTTCCCTTCCGGGACCGCCAGAAGAATGCCGGGTGGTTTTTACACACCTCATCCCACAGTTCCTGCGCCAGCCCCTCGCCGCGCGCCTCCGGTCCGACCGCGAATTTGGAGAGGTACAGACCTTCCGGGTGCTCCTCGAGCAAAATGGCACCTCGATAGTTCTCCTCGAAAAAAACCTCCGTCACCGGATCGAGCACACCCGGCTTCGGCGTCCGGCCGAAACTCTCCTCCAGCAGTGCGATCAGCCGCGGGGAATCCGGCTGCGCGGTGGAACAGATCCGGCTGCCGCGCCGGAACACCGTTCCGGCGCCCTTCACCGTGAAAATCTCCTCCAGCAGATTCATCGGCGACGTCACCGAAATATGCGTTCCCGGACGGATCGTCAGCAGGGCCGCCGCCGTATCCGCCAGCGCCTGATCCTCTGCCGACAAATTCTTCGGCGGCTTCTGAACATAAAAATATTCCGTCTGCAGCCCGCCGGCGACGCGGATGAAATGCACACGTTTTCCAAGGGCTGGAACTTTCTGGATCAGGCTTTCCAATGTCTGGAAATCCGGCTCGACAAAAACCGGCACGCAGCCCTCGTTTTTTCCAAGGTTTGGAAAAACCGTCCGCTCAAACAGCGGATACCCGTTCAGCCGCGCCCAGCCCGCCTCCGCCCCGTCGCCGCAGAGCACCACGGCGGGCTTCAGGCCCAGTTTCAGCAGAAAACTCAGGTCGAACGCGAAGGCGTCCGCGGCCTGCTCCAGACAGTCTGGGTCGGGAACCAGCAGCGCGAAGCAGTCCGTCCCGGCGGACTGGAACTTATTGAGGTAAAGCTCGTATTCCTCCCGCCGCCCGATGCTGTCGAGGAACAGCCGAATCGTCTTGTTCAGTAACATGATGCAGAAACAACCATGATCAGGGTAAAAAGTACACCCAAATTATTCCGCGTCGATTTCGATCGCCGCGCGCGTTTTCTCGGCGTCCACCCAGTTTCCGATGGCGTCATTTTTCGCGTCGTGGAGCAGCTGGTCGATAATCCGGCCGCGGCATTCCGTAAGCTCCATCGGCCGGGCTTCCGTCCGGCTCAGCACCGTGGCAACATGCAGTCCGAACTGGGTCCGAAACACCGGGGAAATTTCTCCCGGGTTCATGGAAAAGACTACCAAATCAAAATCCGGAACCATCTGCCCCGGCTCGAACTCTCCGAGGTCCGGCGATGTATCGCTGCATTCTGAGCAGGCTTCCGCCACCGCCATGAAATCTTCGCCGGCCAGAATCCGCTGACGGGCCGCGCGCAGCGCCGCTGCCGCGGCCGGTATCGCGGCATCCCCCTGCGGGTGTTTGACAATGTGAGCGGCGTGAATCTTTTCGGGATGCATGAACTCGGTCTTATGATCGTCATAATAGGCAGAGACCGCGTCGTCAGCCGGCGGAGGGACGTCGCCTGAGAGTTCATCCAGGAATTTAGTCAGCCGGCGGTTGCGCTCCACGTCGTTTTTCACCTGGGCGGTATCCGCTTCCGTCAGTCCGAAGCGCCGGAAAAACTGTTCCTGCCCGCCATGCGACCGGCAGAGTTCCTCGTAGCCCTCTTCGATTTCTTCCGGGGTCACTTCCGCCCCGTGCGCGGTCGCCGCCTGGCGGATCAGCGCCCACTCAATCATCTGCCGACTGACGGCATCAAAGGCCTCTTTCTCCTCTGTGCCGAGGTGCTGCTGGCGGTAGCGCTGGATTTCCTGTCGAATATACTCTTCGGGAATCACCTCATCATTCACTTTGATCTTCATCCGGACTCCTTTCAAAAATCGGGGGTCGACACAATCATGCTTCGGACGCAAAGTACACAAAAAACCGGCTGATTTCACCGGTTTGAAACTCCCCGAACAGGCTTGGCGTGAGCCTGCCTTGCCGCTAGGATGCCTGCCGACTTGCGTCTTTTCCCCGGAGAGCGCCATGAACAAGATCAACCGCATTAAAGAACAGATTCATTTCTGCATCAGCAGCGAGCTCTGGGATAAACTTCCGGCTCTGGTTGACCTGCTGCACCCTGCCGATATTGCCGACGTCATTCAGCATTCTCCCGACGAGGTTCAGAATCGCGTCTTCGATCTGCTCAGCGATGAGCACAAGGCCGATGTGCTCGCCGAACTCGACGACTCCACCGAGGCGGAAATTCTGGAAGACCTGACCGCCGAGGAAATCTCGGATATCATCGAAGAAATGGCGCCGGACGATGCCGCCGACCTGCTGGGCGAACTGGAAGACAAGCGCAGCGCCGAGGTCCTGGAACTGATGGAATCGGAAGACTCCCACGAAGTCCGCGAACTGCTCCGCTACGACGAAGACACCGCCGGCGGAATCATGACCACCGATTTTGTGGCTCTGCGCAGTACAGAAACGACCAAAGAGGCCCTTCAATACATCGGATCGATCGATCTGGACGAACCGGTCTATTTCACATATGTCATCGATGAAAGCGGCAAACTGATCGGTTATGTCCAGCTCTGGCAGATGCTGAAGACCGAAAACCGGCATAAAATGCTCGGCGAGCTCGCCGAGACCGACCTGTTCAGCGCGCGGACGGATACCGACCAGGAAGAAGTCGCCCGGCTCATGTCGAAATACGACCTTTCCTCGCTGCCTGTTGTTGACGCCGAGGGCCGGCTGGTCGGGCGCGTCACCATCGACGATATGGTAGACGTCATCGAAGAAGAAGCGTCGGAAGATATCTTCAAACTCGCCGGATCAGATGATGCCGAACTGGAGGACCCGTCGCCGATTTCCTCATGCAAAGCCCGTCTGCCGTGGCTGCTGATCACGCTGGCGACCGGATTCGTCACCAGCATGATTCTCAAGGGATTCATGCAGAGCATCACCACCATGGAAGTGCTCGCCCTCAGCTTTTTCGTGCCGATTGTGATGGGGATGGGCGGAAACACCGGCATCCAGTCGGCAACGTTGATCATTCGCGGACTTGCACTGGGATCCTTCAACGAAAAGGCCCTGCACCGCCTGCTTCTGCGCGAAATGGCCACCGGCATGCTCATGGGGATTATCTGCGGGTCAGTCATCGGAGTCTGGGCGCGTTTCGTCATCGGCGGAAGCACGGCCTTCCACCCTGCCTTTCTCGCCTTCTCTGTCGGACTCGCGCTGTTCAGTGCGATGATGTTCGCCGCGATTTTCGGTGCGGCGGTTCCGCTGATTCTCAACCGGTTCAAAGTCGACCCGGCCGTGGCGTCCGGCCCGTTCGTCAGTGCATCCAACGATATTTTTGCATTGCTGATTTATTACGGCGTCACCTTCCTGCTGATCAGCCTGATGTCCTGAAATGATCATCAAGACCACAGCCATACCGCTTTACTGGACCGATGTTTCGAACACCTCGCGCATCGTCACCTGGCTCACGGCGCACTACGGCAAACTCTCAACCTCCATTAAAGGCGATCAGCGAAAAAACAGCCCGTTCCGGGGGCAGTACGACTTCTTTTCTACGAGCGAACTGCTGTTCTACGACCGCACCGAGCGCGGCACGCACATTGCCAAAGAGTGCTCGCTGCTGCATCCGCGATCGGTGTTCCGGACGAACTGGCGGGCCTGCGCCGCCGCCGGCTATATCTCGGCATTATTCGCAAAAACCACACCGCGTCACGGCCATGAGCCGGGACGCTTTGAACTATTCGAGGAAATGCTGCAAATGGCTGAAGAATACGGAAGCCATCCAGTCTTTCTGGCATGGTTCGACCTGAAGTTCGCCGAGTTTCAGGGACATCTGGTGCAGCTCAACGATCAAAAGCGAGACGTTCACCGGTTTTCCGCGGAACACGGAGGAATGATTGATCCCGGCTACGCCCGACAGTACCGGATTCCCTCATCTCCCATTGCGCCCGAAGCAGTCGCTTTGCTCAAGGCGTGGCAAAATGCCCCGACCCCGGAAGATGTTGTTGCAAGCCCCTGTAAACCCGCCCTGCTGGAACAGATCGA
>JBFWJN010000192.1:0-6484 GCA_050253185.1 Kiritimatiellales bacterium
GGAAGGCGCACCAAAAATTGCCCGGCGCGAATCACGCCGGAAAAAAATAAACGATTCACAAATGAGCTTTTTCTAAGCACAAAAATGGCGTACAGGCTTCAGGCCATTCCTGCTTGTAAAAACAACTCGAGTCATTACAATCCGATCCATATTGTTTCAAACAGGAGCTTTTCTTTATGAGCAGTAAAAAGTCCTTCGGGCTCGCCTTGATCGTCCTCGGATTCACTCTTCTCGCTCTGACCGGTATCCGTACCATCAGCTCTCCGGAGATCTTCACGCATATCGCTCTCGGACAGGCTTCGGGCGGACAGGTTGACCCTCTGTCCTACACCATGACGGGAAGCCAGTGGATCAACATGTATCCGCTGTATGACAAGCTGGTTGCCGCGCTCTGGGCCCTCGGCGGAGCCGGGCTGATCACGCTGACTCATGTGCTGATTGTTCTGGCGGCCTTTATTCTCATGTTCCGGTTCGGCCGGGAATGGGGCGGTCCGCTGAGCCAAACGCTGGCGCTGCTGCTCTGCGCCCGGCTGATGTTCCCGGTTTTCACTCCGGGGCCCTACGTGTTTTTCATGCTGTTCACCGCCCTGTATGTCACCTGCCTGTATCGCATCAAGAATTTCTACCTGATGGCCGCAGTGATTCTTCCCCTGCAGATCCTCTGGACCAATCTGCACCCCTCGTTCCTCTTCGGCCCGGCCCTGATTCTTTTCTTTGCCATTGAAAACTGGCAGCAGACCAGCAAACGGTCCCGCACAGCGATGATCAGTCCGCTGACCGCGCGACTGCTGGCCCTGACCGGTGCGGCCCTTCTGGTGACCCTGATCAATCCAAATCTGATCAACCTCCACCGTCATGTCCTGGCCAACTGGCTGATGCTGACCGGCACGAACGGACTGGAATGGATTTCGCTGTTCAGCAGCTTCTTCTCCCAGAAATTCATCAGCCGGCTGACCGTGTTCGCACTGATCCTTGGCGCGGGCGGACTGATCACCCTGCAGAAACGGCTGCCGTCGATGATCACCCTGCTGGCGCTGACCGGCGCGTTTCTGACCGTTCGCTCGATCGGCTCGCTGCATCTTTTCGCCTTTCTCGCTTTCCCGTTCCTTATTCTCAGCTTCACCGCAGTCAGTGAATATCTCTCCCGCACGCTGACAACCGTATGCAAAACCAATGAAAAGACGCTGCATATGCTGATGTCTGTCATCACACTGATCCTGCTCGCTGTATCAATCAGCTCGCTGATCACCAATCGCGGCTACGCCCGCATCGGCAGTGCCGCACATTTCGGGCTGGGCGTGCAGGAAGACGCCTTCCCGTACGCCGCCGCAGGTATTCTGGGCCGCGACGATTTCCCGGAACGCATCATTAACATCGCCCACGACGGCGGATATCTGGCCGTGCAGAACCCGGATCGAAAAATTTTCTGTGACACCCGCACCTCGTTTTACGGCGATGAATTCTACCAGACGCTAAACAAGGCCCTGCTCGGCCAGCCCGAAGCCTGGAAATCGGTCCTGTCCGACTGGAACCCCCACGCTGTCGTGCTGAATGCCTGCTGGCCGGATGCCGGATCGCTGGCCAACCGGCTGATTGCCTCCCAGGCATGGAAACTGGTCTATTTCGACGGCTCAACCGTCATCCTCATACGCGACCTCCCCGAATACGCCTCGCTGATCAACGATCCGGCCATTCAAAAATACGGTGTCACTGTTCTTGAGCAATCCCGGCGCGAATACATCGAGAACAACAAAGGATTCATTAAGGCGGGCAATCCATCCCGCCTGATCGGGGCCGGCAGCATCTATCTGGTGCTCAACCGCGCCAAAGAGGCCGAATCGGTTTACAGCGCTCTGACGCAGGGAAATCCCGATATGGCCGGTGCCTGGCTGGGACTCGGACAGAGCATGATTCTGCAGAAACAGCTCTCCAAGGGAATTGAATATATGGAACGGGCGGTGGATCTCACGCCCCAGAGCGGCCGCATCTGGATCAGTCTCTTTCAGGGCTACCGCCTGAAAGGCGACGAAGACAAAGCGCGGCGCGCATCGGAGCAGCTGAACAAATTCTTCAAAGCGGACAAAGCCACTATTGAACAGCAGGAGGCCGCCACCGCCAAAAAACCTGTTGAAAAGCCGGCGGTCCAGCAACAGAAAGACGGCCTCGAACTGCCCTCGCAACTGAAGTAGGACGCCTCGCCGCGAACTGAAAACCGCCCCGTTCCCGGGCGGTTTTTTTTATTGCCGTAAGGCCAGTCCCTTGGCGGTCGGCTGATGATTTTCGAACAAGTAGGAATAGGCGAACAGCGCAAATCCGCGGCAGCCGGCCTTATGAACCTCGGCGATCTGCCGCCGGATTTCCGCCGGGTCGGCCTTGCAGTCGATTCCGACAATCAGCTGCTCGCCCGCGGCACGGCGGCCGAGATTCCTGCGCATCCGTTTGAGCCGTTCGTCAAACAGTTTGGCGTTGTAATTCATCGGGACAAGCCAGTCGACGTAGCGTTTTTTCGCCCAGAGGCGGCTGTTCTGAAATGCCGCGGTGTATCCGCCGTGGAAATCCGCCAGCACGCTGGAGGAAAGTACGGCCTGCGGGCCGCGACGACTCTTGAACGCATGATTGAGGTCGACCACGACCTGCGAAACGCAGGCCCGGCGGAAGTCGTCCCATTCCGATCGGGTCACTTCCGGACCGAACATCCGACGGGCTTCGGCGACCGAAACCGGGTCGTACGAAAAGTCGGCGTGCGCCTTCAGCTCATCGGCCGAGGCGCGCGGGTAGATTTCCCTTGCGACGTCTTTGTAGTCGTACGGGAAACGGATGTAGTCCAGATGCAGGCCGGCGAGATCGTAGTTCGCCAGTTCGGAGGCAATCTGCGCGAGGTGCCGGCGAACGTCCTGCCGGGCGGGGTTGACGAAGGCATACCAGCCGCTGGTCGGGCGCATCAGCGCGCCGGTGGAGTCGACCATGAACCAGTCGGGATGAGCGGTCCACAGCTGTCCGGCGGCGGCCGGAGGGGTGGCGCGGCCGCGCCACCCGGGGAGCACGTTGATATAGGCATGGAGCCGGATGCCGGATTTTTTTGCCTGGTCGACGGCGGTCTGCAGCGGGTCCCAGCCGGGACTGCGACCGGTGTTGGCAGCGTCTTTTCCGAAGAGCTCAAAGGCCCACGGCTCGACGCGGCTGGGATAAAAGGCGGTTCCGTTGCCGCGGACCTGGAAAAAGATATCGGTGAAACCGGCCCGCGCGCAGTTGGCGACGACGGCCTGAACGTCGGACGGGGTTTTGTAGTCAAAGCGCGTGACCCAGATCGCGCGGACCTCGGGCAGACTGACCCGGCTTCCGCCGGTGAACAGAATCAAAGCAGTAAGAGAAATCAGAAGTAAAAGGATGCGTTTTTTCATGGCGGTGAGCCTAGCTGATTTTCCAATGTCTGGAAAGCAACTGCGTTGCGGCTTGCTGTTTTTTCCAAACATTGGAAAAATAATCGGGAATTTTTCCGAAGTTCGGAAAAAAGGAGACTGAAGAATGAACGGACTGCTGCCCTTTTTTGTAACCGGTGCAATTTCTTTTGCGTTTAATCAGAGTACGGCTTCCGGGAAGCTGATTGTGCTGATCCTGTTCGCGAGCTCGATCGGGGCGTGGACGGTGATGATCACCAAGTTTATTCAGCTGGCGCTGGCGCGCCGCAGTTCGGCGCAGTTTATAACGGCGTTCCGCGCCGAACGGCTGCCGGTCGGACTGTTCATTAAGCAGCGCCGGTTTTCGGAGTCGCCGCTGAACGCGCTGTATGAGGCCGGCTGCAAGGCGGCGGCGAGTGAGTTCGAGCTGATCGGCATCAACCCGGACGAGCTGTTTATGGGCGCGCTGGGTGCAGGTGAATATCGCCGGCTGGAACCGCACCAGATCGAGGCGATCCGGATTGTGGTGGACCGGACGATGGCGGACGAGGCGCTGCGGCTGGAGGACCGGATGGGCGTGCTGGCCACGGCGGTGAGCGCGTGCCCGTTTCTCGGGCTGCTCGGTACGGTCTGGGGCGTGATGGACGCGTTCGGCGGCATGGCGACGTCGGGAGCGGCGATGCTCTCGGCGGTGGCTCCGGGGATTTCCGGTGCGCTGCTGACCACTGTCGTCGGGCTGATCGTGGCGCTGCCGTCGTCGATCGGCTACAACATGCTGACCTCCCGCATCCGGCGGCTGTCGGTACAGATGGATAATTTTTCGCAGGAGTTCGTCGCTTCCATCCAGCAGCATTACAGCATTTTCGGTGACTGATTATGACACGCCGCAAGACCAGCCTGATCGCTCTCAAGGAAATCAGCGAGATCAATATGACTCCGCTGATGGACCTGACGTTTATTCTGCTGATTACGTTTATTATCACGTTCCCGCTGATTGAACAGGGCGTGCCGGTCAACCTGCCGAGCGGCAAGGCGGCGGACCTGGGAAGCAAGGATGCCCGCAGCATTACGATCGATGCCAGAGGGAACCTGTTTCTCGACGACCTGCCGATCAGCAAGGATGAACTGGAGCGCGAAATGGAGATGATTTCCGGACTTCATACCGAGGCGCCGGTTTATGTGCGGGCCGACAAGAATGTGAAGTATGAGCTGGTGTCGGACGTGATGGTGATCCTGCACCGGACCGGCATCACGAAAATGGCGCTGGTGACGGAGGAATAGGTTTTGAAGCGCCCGGCCGACAGAAAGATTTTCTGGTGGGTGCTCGGTACGCACGGCGGCATCCTGTTTCTGCTGCTGGTGATTCCGTGGCTGAAGGGCTGCTTCCGGCCGAAACCCAAGGAAATCGTGACGTTTGTCGACATCGCCCCGCCCCCGGCCGCATCGGAATCTATTGCAGAACCGACGGCTGAACCGGAACCTTCGATTCCGGAACCGGTTAAAAAGCCGGCTCCGCTGCCGCCGCCGACCAATACTCCGCCGAAAAAGGTGGAATCCAAACCCAAACCGTCGCCGCCGAAGCCCGCGCCGAAAAAGCCGGATCCACCTCCGACGAAAACAAAACCCAAAACGGAACCTAAAAAACAGTGGAAACCGACGGAAGTGGTGCGTCAGGACCGAAAAGTCGCCAACCCGAATGCTCCGAAGCAGCCGCAGGTTGATTTTTCCCGCGTCAAAAGTGCACTGCAGTCGGCGGCGGGCGGCACCGGATCCGGCAGTTCTTCGGGATCCGTCGGAGGTTCCTACTCTTCACTCATTTATACAAGAATGTACGCCCTTTGGCGGCAGCCCCCGATGGAACCGATCGGAACGACCGGAGAAGTCACGGTCTGTGTCGAGCGGAATGGCCGGGTATCGTCCAAGTACATCAGCCGACGCTCAGGCAATGCCAATTTTGACCGATCCCTGCAGGAGGTCCTGAACCAGACTATAACGCTCCCGGTTCCGCCGTCGGACATTGCAGGCGTTCCGTTCACGATAACCTTTGTTCTGAACTAGAATGCGGGCCTGTGCATCGCAGAGTAATTCCTTTGCAAAAGTCCGGATTTCTGCTACAAATGTTTCTTATGAAAATATTTGCCTCCTGTCTATTGGTGAGCAGCCTGACGGTCTTTTCAACAGCGTCCACGCTGCCGTTTACTGAAACATTCGACACCCTGACAAACAATCTGTCAGTGAACGGGCAAAACGGCTGGGTGCTCGAAAGCGGCACTGCAGATGTCCAGAGCACAGTAACGCATACGTCACCTCAGGCACTGCAGGTTCAGTCCGGAAGTGTCAGTCATGAACTCTCCAGCGACGGAACAGCCATCTGGCTTCACTTCATGGCACAAATCAGCGCCGCACCGGACAGCGATCCGATTGTCTCCAACAACAACACCAGCGTTGCCTTTTTTGTAAACACCAACCTGAATCTTGTTGTTTACAGCAACACAACTCCCGTTGAGCTGGATGTGCCGATGCCGATCAATACATGGACCCGATTTGATATCTACTGCGATTATGACGGCCTGACGTGGGATCTGGCGGTCGATGGAGCAAACGTTTCGGAAGGGCTTCCTCTTTATTCGAATAACCGAAGCATCGAATCCGTGCTGATCGCAAACAACAGCGCTTCTTCTGTTTTTGTGGATGAAATCAATATTTCCGACACGGAACTGGCCGCGGAAGTGCCGGACAGCGACAAAAACGACATCCCGGACTGGTGGCAGCGTAAACACATGGGCGGCGTCAACAGCGGCAATGCAGCGGCGGTGACTGCGAATAACGGACTGACCTATCTTCAGGCATATATTGCCGGACTGGATCCCACCGGAAGTGATCAGCTTCTTGCCGAAAAAGTCCCTGGAAACCGCGGACTGAAATGGGCCTCCCTCCCGGGGCGCCTTTACGATATCTACTGGAGCCCGGATCTTGAAACGACGTTCACCATGATTCGAGAAGGTGTTTCCGGAAGCGAGTTCACGGATACCGAACACGACACGCCGGCCGGTTTTTATAAGTTGAGGCCCGCCTGCAGTAATCAG
>JBFWJN010000193.1:0-6482 GCA_050253185.1 Kiritimatiellales bacterium
ATGCCGAAGAAGTCCTGCGGATCGGTCGGATCGATTCCGGCGACGTATGCGCCAATGATGCTGTTTATGCCGTTGGAGCAAAGGTTTTCGGGATTGATTCCGGTTGTGCCGAAGTACTGCATTTCCCACAGATCGGGAAGGCTGTTGGTGTCGCCGTCTTCCGGAGGCGTGACGAACAATGCATAGGAAGCGTCCACCGCTTCGGTTCCGTTGTCTTCGCTGACAGTGAGTCCGTCATTGGCCAGAACAATGTATCTGCCGTTGGCAAATCCGGCGCCGCCGAGCTGGTTGCCGCCGCAGTTCACCAGAGGGAAACCGTCGCCGAGAAGACTGCCGGACGTACTGATGTACTGGCCATACATATCCCAGTCCCCCGCTGTGCTTACGTCTGACCAGACGGCCAGATAGTGCGCGCCGTCGAAAGCCAGACCGGTTACAAGCTGCGAGGAAAAGTTTGTTGCGACCGGAATGACTTCTCCAACCAGTGCTCCGTTTGTACTGACAAACTGGCCGTACGCAGCCCAGATTTCCGATTCGTGTCCGCCGATTTCATCGTTCCAGACAACCAGATAGTTTTTCCCGTCGAAAGCGACCGCTTTGGGATTGTCGCTCGCCCAACTGCTGTCATTGACTGAGATTTCTGTTCCGGGAACACCGGCCGGACTGACGAAGCGTCCGCGGATTTCATAATCACTGTAGTCTTCGCACCAGACGACAAAGAAGTTGGACCCGTCGAAGGCGACGTCGCTGTCCTGACCGTATCCGGTGCTGATGCGGAATTCGCTGCCGACCGATCCGGATGGATCGACCATACAGCCCGCAATATAACGGTTGGTCGAATCAGCGCCGAGTTCCGGCCTGATCAGTCGGGTATAGGTGACGAGGTATTTGCCACCGCCATACGCCATGACATGGATCCCATCGAACCAGATTCCGGTCGACGTGACGGCAAACGGCGCGCCGCTGGTTGTTCCGGATGGACTGATGAACTGCCCGTACATCTGATAGCTCCCGTTGGTCAGCGTGCCGAGTCCGTCATCTTCCCAGACCATCAGATAGTTGGTGCCGTCGTAGGCCATGGCGGTGGAAATGCCGGTTCGTCCTGTGGAAAGCGACGTACCGATTTTTGTTCCATCGGCAGATAAAAACTGCGCTTCCAGTACCGGCGGAGATGTCTGCTGGTTTTCAATTCCAAGCAGATAATTTGTTCCGTCAAAATCACAGCTCATGGTCATCGCCTGTTCCGCAACCGGATAAACGATCCGGACTTCTGCGCCGTCAAGCGTATCGGTCCAGCCGGATGTGCCGGCCAGGCGGTAAACCAGAACGCCGGATGTGCCGGAAAAGATCGAGGTTCCAACGATCGGAGCATCACCGTCGAAACAAACCGCTTTCAGCGATGTGCAGCCGCTGAAAACAGCATTTCCGATTGCAGTGACATTGGCACCAACTGCAACGCTGGTGACATTGGTGCAGGAGTCGAATACGCCGTCGCCGACGGCTGTAACCGGGAGACTGTCAATCGTGTCCGGGATATCGACGGAAGAAGAGGATCCGATATAGGCCGTGATGGTGATGACACTTCCGTTCGTGGCGTACAGAAATTCAGGCGCCGAAGGGAATGTGATGGAGAAATCATCGGCATACATGTCGCCGGAAGACAGGCTGACGGAAGACCCGTTGTTGACGGATCCGACAATGGCAACGCCGAAAACAGAACCGGTTGTCATCCCCCAGTCGCTGGCGGCGGCGTCCACATCCAGCCAACCCAAAACAGCGTCGTTATACGATGCGGTGAGAATTTTGGTGGAAGCATCGAAGGAAACGCGGACGAGTCCGTCCGTATCCGAAGTTGTGATATAGCCGTACTCAGGAACATCCGGAAGCAGCGTACCGTCAACCCTTGAGGTCATTTCGTATCCGCGATAATTTCCATCCCCATCATTTGACAGGGTCATTCCAACGGTCAGCACATCCCCGAAGGTTATATCATCCTGATTGGCGACTGCCAGACTGATGGAGGCGGACGACCCTTCGTTCAGTGGAAGGTTGCTTAAATGATCGCTAACGGCCGTTTCCCAGATTTGTGTGTAACTTCCTGTGCTTTCAATCCATGGCCGGAAGATTCCAAAGGCATCCAGTCCGGACTGTTTCAGCACTTCCAGACGTCCGTTGACTTCCTGAAGGGACATATTGGTTTCAGCAGAAAAGTACTGATCAGTTCCCCACCTGGCTGTATCTTTGGAGCCGTCATCAAAATCGTCGCCGGATGCGGTTCCGATCAGCTCATAAGACGGCGTGAGGGAAATCGCCTGTGCTGGCATGGTGACCGTTGTATCCGTCGACAGCGCATTCGCGAGATATTGTGTTGATCCGGTCCAGCGGCTGAACAGTTCGCCGGACGGGGCGTTGGACGCAGAAATGCTGATGGAAGCTCCGTTTGTATAGTCCCCGCTTCCGGTCCCGTTATGCACTGTGAGCGGATAGCTCAGGCTGTTTCCGGAACGCAGTTCAAAGTTGTCGGCATAAACCAGGCTGCTGCTGTTCGTGAAATCGCCCCACATCGAGCCGCCCACTGCAATGACAAAGTTTGAGCTGTTCGACATTCCCCAACTGGTTGCCGCCTTGTCAATATCCAGTGACGCCAGCGGGGTTCCGTCATAAGACGCCGTAAGCGTTTTGGTCGAGGCGTCAAAGGCAATCCGCACCCGCCCCTGCTGATTGGAAGTCGAGACTTCGCCGTACGCCGGAGCTGCTGTCGAATCGGTTCCATTCACCGCACTGTCTGCCTCGTACGACCGGATGGTCTGGTCCGAATCCGCATCGATCCCCAGTCCCATGCTGAAGTGATTCCCCAGTGTTTCATCACCGTACACGGCAACGGCAAGGAACATCTGAATACCGGCTCCCTGAGGCACTGAAAGCGATCCGACATTGATGTTTACAGCTGCTTCCCAGTTCTGCGTGTAACTTCCAAGCCCTGCAATCCATGGGCGGATAATACCGGCAGAATCGGCATCCGAGGATATGCCCGTAAATTCCAGATGTCCGTTTGTTTCAGTTAAGGCAGCGTTGATACTGCTGTCGATCAGAACGTCGTCACCCCATTTGGACGGATCTTTTGCATTATCATTGAAGTCATCACTGCCGTCGGCGAAGACGGTTCCAATGAGTGGAAAAAGAATGAGAATCAGAACGATACGGAACAAATGCACCGCCTTCATAAGCATCCCCTTTTGTTGGCACTTAAATACAGGTTAATTGTCCGTATTTTCGTCCGGTTCAAACCGGCTGTCAACAGGAGAAATCAGTCATTGCGGCGTATGGTGACAAAGGAAAGTTCGTCGGCATCCAGATCGAGCACCGCACAGGAAGGATGCATTCCGCGGCCGGCAGAACCCGGATTGACAAGCCGCGTGTTTCTGATCCGTTCGTCCCGCCGGGAGTGGACGTGGCCGAAAAAAACATAATCATAGCGGTTGGAGTCGATAACGGAGGCGAAGCGGCATTCATCATCGCTGTGCAGCATAGCGATTTTCCTCCCGGCAATCTCGATATCCGCGAAACGCCCCATCAGCTTAACCCCGATGTTTTTTGGAAAAAAGTTGTAGTCGAGATGCAGGTCGCAGTTGCCGAGCACGGCGTACATTGGAATGTCCAGGGCATGGAAAAGAGTGGCCATCTCCGTCAAGACCATATCGGAGCCGATGTCGCCGCAGTGGAATACTGCATCAATCCCGCGGAAAATGAATTCGCGGGCGGCGGCGAGAGCCAGGTCCACCTGTCCATGCGTGTCGGATAAAATTCCTATTTTCAAAAGGCATCCTTTTTCGTTCTTGGTCTGAAGACCGGAGTGTTTATATTAGCCGCCTTCAGTGCCATTACGAGCGGAGAATTTAGAAAATGAAAAGTGTTAAAATTGTCGGCGCGGGCGGTTACGGCGGAGTCGGAATCACCGAATTGCTTCTGAAACACCCGGAATTTCGGATCGACTGTCTGGTGGCAGCCACCGAAACGGGCATGAAAATGAGCGATCTCTATCCGCACCTGACCGGATTCTGCGATGAGCTGATTCGCACGCCGAATGATCCGAAAGCACAGGAAGCCTATGACGCGGTCTTCTTTTCCACGCCGGACGGCGTCGGCATGCAGACGGCCGCCGACGAACTGGAAAAAGGCGCACACGTGGTGGACTTCAGCGGTGACTTTCGGTTCACAACACCGGAAAAATACAGCGCTTATGCGACATTCATCGGTAAAAACCCGACCCATGCCGCGCCGGAACTTCTGCCGCAGACCGTTTACGGCCTTTCGGAACTCCACCCGTTCGGAACCGACCGGAAACTGGCCGGGAACCCCGGCTGTTTTGCAATCAGCTGCATCCTCGGCCTGGCCCCTGCCGCAGCCGGGAAACTGATCCATCCGAAGAGCGTGATCTGCGACTGCAAGACCGGCGTCTCCGGCGCGGGCAAAAAGCCGTCGCCGACTTTCCACTATCCGGCCCGCTACGAACAGGCCAACGCCTATAAATTGGCCGGTCACCAGCATATGGTGGAAGTTGAACAGGAGCTTAGCGCCCTTGCGGAGGAAACCGTCCAGATCACGATGACCACCCAGGTGATTCCGCTCTGCCGCGGGATCATTTCCTGCCTGTATGCGGATCTCAAGGAAACCATGAGCGCCGCGCAGCTGCTGGACGCCTATCGGGAATTTTATGCCGGCAAACCGTTCATTCGGATCTTCGACAGCAAAGCGAATATCGGTACGGCACAGGTGAACGGAACCAACTTCTGCAACCTAATTGTGGATGTTGACGAACGCAACAACCGGCTGCGGATCATCTCGCATATCGACAACCTGATGAAAGGACAGGCCGGAAACGCCCTGCAAACCATGAACCTGATGTTCGGGTTTGATCCAATGCTGGGCCTGAACTTTCCGGGGCGCTGCCCGTAGGCAAACCATGAGAACCGTACTACACCGCGGACTCTGGCTGAGCGCAGGAATCCTGTTCCTGCTGCTCGGCGTTATCGGCCTGCTGCTGCCGGTTGTCCCGCAGCTGCCGTTTTTTCTGGCGGCAATTCTCTGTTTTATGCGCTGCTCAAAGCGGTTCACCATCTGGATGGAACGGCAGCCGTGGTTCATTCGGCTGCACGAACGGTTCCTGCAGTTTCGGCAAAAACACAGGCGTTAAGTCTGCGGGAAAAGCCGTTGTCGTGGCACATCGCTTTCGTTAGACTGATTTCGTTTTATGAGTTTTAAATACATAGTCTTTTACGCCGTGTTTCTGCTCGGAATCCCTGCGGCGGTTTTAGCCGGACTGGTCTTCCGGCCCTTCAAAAACTTCCTCGTCGCACTGATGTGTTTTTCGCTCTGCTACCCAGAATCGATGAGTATCAACTTTGTATCCCGCGAATCCTACCGAATGGCCACCCGCGGGTTTGAGCTGGGGCTGTTCGACGTCTGCACCATTGCTCTCTTTTTCATTCTGGTCTTTCAAACCGGCGACAGACGGTTCCGGTGGTTTCCGCCGCTCACCATAACGTACGGCTTATACATTATTGCCGGAATCATTTCCTGGATGCTCACCTCCGGCAACATCCCGATTCCCTCCAATGTGCAGAATGTCTACGCATCCGCCGGTTACGATTTTTACAGCTATTTTGAAACAGGCCTTTATCCATTGTTTGAACTCAGTAAAATTCTGCGCGGAGGATTGACCTATCTCGTCGTCGTAAACTTCCTGCACAACGAAAAGGACTTTCAGGTTCTGCTGAGTTCACTCATCATTGTTGTTGTTGTCCTCACTGTCGAATCGCTGATCGACCGGTATATTTGGGGATATCACCGGATATCCGCGACGCTCGGTCACCCCAACAGCCTGGGAACCTTTACGAGCATGACCGGCACACTGATGTTCGGTGTCGCCCTGTTCCGAACCACCTTCCTGTCCAGCGGAACCTTTGCAATAGCGACCGCGGCTTCCCTCGTCTGCGTTTTGCTGACGATTTCCCGCGGAGCCCTTTCCGCCATGGTTCTCGGACTGTGGCTCGACGTCTCCTCGCTGTTTCACCGCTACCTCAATTTCAAAAACTTCACGATCCTGTTCCTCGGGTCTCTCGTGGTTCTCGGACTGTTTTTTATGGCGGCGGACACCATTACGGCCCGCTTTCTGACCCAGCAGGATGCGGTTTCCGACATTGAATACCGCGGACTGTACAATGAAGAAGCCAAAGGCATGGCGCGCGACCACGCGTTCGGCGTCGGCCTCGGGAATTTTTCGGCCTATTCATGGCTGAAATATGCCGCCGAAGCCGGACTGAACGAGCCGGGAACCCCGGCTCACAACCTCTGGTTCCTGACACTGGGAGAAGTCGGATATCCGGGATTGATCGCATTCGTCATCTACTGGTTCCGCTTCTACTCCATAGGCCTTCCCTTTCTCTTCCGTCAGCGAAAAGACCACATTTACTCCGTAGCGG
>JBFWJN010000194.1:0-6369 GCA_050253185.1 Kiritimatiellales bacterium
GGTGTATCCGGTATTACCGCTGCCATCCGTTGCCAAGGCTAACACTCTGCTCTGAACAGTGGTTCCTCCGGAATTATTGAAATCCGCAGAAATCTGAAAATGTGTTTGCAGAGTTCCACCGAAAAAACTGGAAAAATCGGCCGTTACCCCGAAATTTCCGCCAGCCGTTCCGTCAACGTACAGAGCATTGTCAACAATACTGAGGGATAACGCACTCCCTTTGACGATCGCATAATCTGAATTATCCCGAGGATCGGTCGAAAAATCATCGGTATACGGCAGGCTTGCAATAAGATCTGCCGGGAGAGTCCCCGCAAACAGTCCAAAAACCATAAAACTGACCCATATCATTTTTTTCATCATTTTCACTGTAACCTCCTTTTTCTCTTCCTACATCAACCTCCAGTCCATTTCTACAGGACTATTCTGATTAGAATATAAAACTCATTCGAGTGAGCTGTCAACTGTTTTCTAGGAAATGATCTAGAAGCCAAATTCCCTTTCAGATTGTAACCCATTCATTCAAACTAACTTTTTCCGCGGAAATATCTCCTATCGAAAAAAAGATGTTTTATTTTTACGCTGAAAAATGACTCTTAGATTATTTTACTTTATTGTAAAAAAACATTACTCACTCGAATGATTATTAGATTATTATTCATACATCTGTTAATTTATGATCTCGCAAAATGACATTTGGAGATGACAATGAATCCTTACTGTAACGCAGGAACCATGTTGATCAGTTTGTTTTCTTCCGAAAACAAGCGTCTTAAGTAAAACTATAGCCACTCTCCGGAATACCGAAGACGCGAAGCGAGACTTTCGGAACGAAAGCAGCGACCGGAAGAGAGCGGCAACTTTGACCTACAAGTTGAATTGCAGGGCGACCTTCCCGAAGGGAAGTTGCGATCACGACCACACTATTTATCAGGACATCATCCCCAGGCAATCAACGCGGTAGACATCGCTTACAGATTGCTATACTCGCACAGATAAAACAACAGACTAAGCAGGTAACCGGTGAGGCCGGTCAGAAGCAGAAACGTGGCGATGCGGTAAAGGCGGGTTTTGGAATCGCGGCGGCGAATATTTTCAATCAGCGTTTCATCCAGTGAATCCGCTTTCCAGGCAGTCACCCAGCGGAAACGCAGTGGCCCGGCAACGACCGCAATTACCGCCGCTAAAACAAAGCTAAGCCCAAACCCGATAAAAAACCGGCTGAGAGCATTGGAGGCCGCCATGCGCGGCCCCGAAAACCCGGTAATGGTTAGGCAGATTGTCGCCAAACCGAGGATCATCTGCGAGCGGGTCTGAAGAATCGAAAACGCCTCCCGCAATGCAGCAAACAGCTTGCCGGAATCATCGCCGTAGATTTCTTTCAGAAATGCCAGCTCCTCCGTTGGATTCAGTTTTCTCATTGATAGATTTTTCCGGCACGGTAATCCGCCCAGGCGGTTTCAAACCACAGATTGCTCTTCGGAATCGAACGGCACTTTACCCAGCGGTTTTTGCTTTTTCCATCCTGTACAACGGTTTCCTGCACTTTGGCTCGGAAGTCTGCATTTTCCGGCAGGAAACTCCAGTCGGCCGGGTCAAGCTGGTCATGTGCTCGCTGCCCGGAGGCATCGCGAACCATTGCCGAACCGCGCGAACCGACGCCGCTTTTCACGTGATAAAGCATCGCCGCCAAATACACCCAGTGCGCAAAGCAAAGCTGACGGTTGCAAAACGCCTGTACCACATCCACCGCATTCCGTACCTGGCAGCCCGCGGCATCCAGCGCTTCAATCTGCGTCTTCGCCTCACGAACGGCATTTTTGAGTTCGTCCAAAGACCGAATATGTGCACCGGCACGACTCATCCGCTCCTGCAATTCTGAACGCACCGCTCGCCAACTGGTGTCTGATTTTTCACAGCGCTTCAGAAACTCATTCGCCTCTTTCAACTCAGCACGCAGCGCCTTCGTGAAATCGCTCATTTTCAAATTGTTTTCGGCATAGCGATTGCCGATGTATTCCGCGGCGCGGAACGCGCCGACCTGCCCGGCGTTCAGCGCCGACCCGCCGGGACGCGCCACGCCGTGCGAGCCATTGACTTCGCCGACCGGGAACAAGTGTTTAATGTTCACTGATTCCCACCAGTGATTACCTGCCAGTCCGCCGTTGTTGTGCTGCGCGCAGACAGCCACTTCGAGCGGCTCTGTCGTGATGTCGATGCCGTGATCTTTATAAAGACCGATCGCGCCGGGATTCATGTGCGCCAGCCGCTCGATCGGCGTCTTCTGGAAGGCTTTGGATTTTTCCAGATATTCGTACGCCTCTTTTTCCAATCCTTGGAAATCAAAACCCGCCGGATTCTCACGATAGTCAAGAAAAACGCGACGGCCCTTTTTGACCGTCTCAATGTAAACCAGAATGTCGATAATCGACGATCCGCCGACGATTTTTTTGGAGTCAAACGGCCACTGATAGCCCTTCAGAAAAACCATGCTGTTCATTTTTCCAATGGTTGGAAAGAACTCCCGCATGAATTCACACGGGTTGCTTTTGCCGTCGGCATCGGTCGAAACAAACTTCGGCACCACCTGCATATAGGTGCCGGAAACGTTCCAGCGGAACTTTGTCGATGCCAGCCCGTACTGCGATTCCGGCAGGCCCTGAGCTTTTGTACCGGCCTTCAGCGCGACGCCGATCGCACCGGTGTGCACCACGGGATACACACTCGTTTTATACAATCCGCCCGGACCGCCGACCGCAAATACGACATTGTCCGCCGCATAGGCGACAAACTCGCCTTTGGCATTTAGTGCCAGCGCGCCGCAGGCGCGCTTTTCTTTGCCTGTGCCGGTTGTCAGCAGGCTGATGACATTGATCTTTTCATGCACCGGAATTTTACGACGCTTCACTTCGGCGATCAGCGCGCGACACATATCGTGCGAGGTATACGGTCCGACCGACGTGGCGCGCTGCGCCGGGTCATGGTCGGTTTTGTAGCCGATAAACTGACCGAACGGATCCTGCGGGAACCGGACGCCGAGGTTGACGAGGTTCAGGAACGCGCGACCGGAAACGGCGGCCTCAACCAGCGCCAGATCGCCGTGCATGCTGCCGGGCGCGAAATAGTTGTTTGCCATCGCCAGCGGCGCGTCCAGATCGCTGCCGCACATCGCCGACTTATAATAGGTCTGCTTGTCTGAACCGGTATTGATGGACGTGCCCATCTTCAGCCCTTCGGTCACAATCAGCACATCGTCAATGCCCTGATTTCGCAGCTGCACCGCGGCATTCAGCCCGGCGGCTCCGGAACCGATCACCAGCGAATGAACCCGTGTAACCGACACCGCTTTTTTCCCGGCTTTGAATATATATTTGTCCATATCGCAGCCCTATTGAGACTGATAAACCCTGAAATTTCTGTATCGGGCAGAGCGGGTGTACATCTGGCGCAGGCCAATGCGGCCTTCGATGACCGGCGGCAGGTCCGGATTGCTCATACAGCAGTAGAAAGTCTGCTCCTGATTTGCGATCCGCATCAGCATCGTCTGTCCTTTTTTAATCACGGTCACATGGTGCAGAATTCCGGGTCCGAACAGCCCTGTCGGATAATAATCCGGCTTAAAGTCGGTTCCCGTCAGAGCATTGCCGGTTTCCGGCATGTAACGCCGTCCGCGAATATACTGAGTGGTATCTTCATCGTTCGGGAATGCAGCAAAACTGATGTGATAAAGATTCATGTGATCAAAATACATCCGCATCGCCGGAACCTTACGGAGTTCATTCCACTTCGTAATATCTTTGGCGTACGGACCATCACCGCTGCCGGTCGCTTCAATATAGAGAATGCAGACCGCCCGGGTTTCAAAATCCAGCCGGGTAAAATCATATTCAATCTTCAGGTCGCCCTCGAAAGACTCTTTGGTCCAGAGAACCATATGGTGCGCATCATTTCCGAACCGCGGCCCGGCCGTCAGCTGCATGCCGTCCGGAAAATTTTCCACTGAACCGATCTCGCCATCGAGAAACCACTTATCGTGCCAGTCGCCGGTGCCGTCATCAGAGAACACCTCCTGCCAGACCCCAGCATCCGCCGCGTTGAAAATGGCCTGATCCTTCGACACCGTTTCTCTGCAAAACGCAAGTATTGGAACCATCAAAGCGCAAATCAGCAGTTTTCCCATTTTTCATCCCTGTTACGAAGAACCACCGCATCTAAAAACCAACTCGAATCTCATTCGTCGAAAGGGCCCTGGCAGATATTTTTCTAAAACAGTATATTTTACGGAGCAATATACGTCTTTCGAACTGAAAGGCAAGATCTCGACTTGAAAAAGCGAGTGCTTCGCCAAAAAACAGTGTTTACATTCTGATGTTCCGGAGTGTGTGCAGCCCCCGCTCAATCCTTTTTCTGCCGGAAGGCAGACAGACTTCGGTTTCAACGGGCGTATCCACATCCAGCTCAAATCCATCCGGGACTTTTCTCCATTCGACTCGAATGCATCCCTGAATGGAGTTATACGATGCCTTTACAAAATCCAGCCGGTCGGTGAAGCCCGGCTGAATTTTCAGTTTTCGGAATCCCGGGGACAAAGGCTGAATCCCAGCCAGCGATGCAATCATCCATTCACAGATGGCACCAAAGGCGTAGTGATTGAAGGAATTCATTCCTGTATCGCCGAAGCCATCCTGCTGCGTCCAGCTGTTCCATCGTTCCCAGACGGTGGTTGCCCCATTGTTCACTTCGTACAGCCATGACGGACAGTTTTCGTTCAGCAGCAGCTGAACCGCCAGGTCGTGTCGTCCCAACCTGGTCAATGCCGGACAGAGATACCCCGTGCCGACGAAGCCGGTGGTTAAGTATCCCCCGCTTTTTTCCAAACATTGGAAAAGGCACTTCGCTGCTTTATCCAGGTCGTCGCCGTCAAGCAGTTCCATCGCAATGGCGAGCGCACAGGCGGTCTGTGTCTGAACAACAATTTCCGAACCTTGGAAAAATGCCTCCCGAAACTGTTTCCGACTCTTCCGGCCTTCTTCAAGAAAACATTCAGCGTCCGCCGTTTCGCCCAGTGCCGCGGCCATTTCGACCATCAGGCATGCATCGTACGCGCGATAAGCCAGTCCGATCAAACGAACAGGAGTTGGCTCGTTAATGTTAAGCCAGTCACCATATGAAGCTGCCGCGGCTCCGTTATGAGAATTATTTTCTGCACAAATTACATCCATGAATTTTTTCATGTGCGCCCACCATGGACGGATAAATTCCAGGTCGCCGTACATTTTCCACAATGTATATGGACAGATGATTCCGGCATCGGCCCATGCGGCGCTTCCATAGTTGAGCCGTCCCATGAACGGAGCCGTATCCGGATAGCCTCCATCCGGATTCTGCGCATCATTCAGATCGACCAGCCATTTTTTGAAAAAGGGTCGAATATCAGCCAGATAAGCGGCGGAACCAACAAACATCTGCGCATCACCGGTCCAGCCGAGCCTCTCATCCCGCTGAGGGCAGTCTGTCGGAACGTCGAGGTAATTTCCCCGGAATCCCCACTGGATATTTTTAAACAGCCGATTGGCCTTTTCATTGGAACACTCAAATGACCCGGTTTCACTCAAACCGGTCATCCAGACCTGCCCGGTCACCGTTTCCGGCGAGGGGGTTTTCGACAACCCGCGGATTTCGACGTAGCGAAACCCGTGGAAGGTGAAACGCGGCTGCCAGGTTTCAATGCCATTGCCTTTTGCAATGTAACGGTCGGTTGCTTTGGCGGAACGAAGATTTTCAACATAAACCGTTCCGTCGGCGTTTAGCATTTCGCCGTGGCGAATCGTTATTTCGGTTCCTCGCGGCACCTCAAGATACAGTTGAACAACACCCACCATGTTCTGGCCCAAATCAAAAACAGAACTGCCGGGATACGGCTCGCTGACCCGCTGTGCCGGGAGCTGAGCAATGGTTTTTATGGGAACGCCCGGATGGAGTTCGATGTATTCCGGCAGATGCTCTTCACCTGCGCGAAGGACACGGGCGGATTCCCAGCCTGAATCATCAAATCCGGGACGATCCCAGCCCGGCAGTTCTTTACGGGCGTCATAGGTTTCACCCATCAGCAAATCCGATGAAACAACCGGCCCTGGAGCGCCCCGCCACGAGGAATCGGTTTGAACAACCGCCTCCTTGCCGTCTTCATACCTGATTTTCAACTCGGCAGAAAACCAGGCATCGTGTCCGTAATAGCCCTTATCACCAAACGGGCCGTAAAACCCGGCGAACCAGCCGGGAGCCAGCATCGCTCCGAGTACATTTTCCCCGGACCGGATATGCTCCGACACATCAAACTCATGAACGTAAACCCGTTTCCGATAATCG
>JBFWJN010000195.1:0-6325 GCA_050253185.1 Kiritimatiellales bacterium
AGGTTGTCACTTCTGATCAGCCAACCTTCAGATCTGACCATGAATCCATCGCCGAATCCACCGACTTTATGAATGGAAATATATCCGGCTCCATCCACAACAAACGGCTTTCCAACGTTCCACATAAACCGGATTTCCCCGTTGCGAATATTCTGCCGGTCAATCTCTGTTTCCCGAATCGGAACCGGATACCATTTGTCCGACCATGTTTTTCCATGGTCATCAGAGTATTTGAATACGTGATAGCCCAGCGTGTCGACACGGTATGTCACCGGATTGCCGGGCAGAACGGTTTCGATTTCCCGGATATTATCCGCATTGTAATTGTAGAAGCAGTAGATTCTACCGGAAGGGACTTTAAGCAGGACGCCATACGACGATTCCGGTTTCTCCGGCGATTCAACGGGAACAGGATCCGACCAGGTTCGTCCGTTATCCTTGCTGCGTAACGCAATAACATGCTGGCCCGGCTGGCCTTCATGTCCCTCGCCGGTTGTCAGCACACAGACCAATGCACCATCATCCGCTTTCACAAAATACGGCTGGTCGGAATACGACCGGGTCGGAATTTCAAATCCGTTATCGATTAAACGCCAGTCGTTGGCCTGATCGGATTTGAGCATTTCCGCAATGATTCCATCGCCGACACAGGCATCTTTTGTATTATATTTTGGCTTCATATTTCTTTCCATATCTTCCGCAGCCGATTGGCATCATCGATCTGCTTTTGAGTTAACACCTGACGCTCCCGACTGAACTGAATTTTTTACTGAAATTCCGATTTTTTCTGCACTCCTCAGTGATTCATCAGCTACATCTGCCGACAATTCCGCCAGATACGTTTTCCACATGGAGCGGTTCACACCCTTGCCATCCGGCGTGACCGGAACAATTCCCAGCGTCAAAGCAGGTGATCCGGGTGTAAAGTTAAAATCCGGAGTAAAAAGAGGGTCCGCAACAAGACTCCCCTGTTCACTGCCTTCCTGTACCGCCTCATTTAAGTAATCCTTCGCCCAGGAAGGATCTAACGGCGCCCAAAACAAATTGTTCCGCACCTGTGAGCTTTTCAGCTCAATCTGTTCATTGCCTATCTGAGGTCGCGTTCTGCCGGCGACCACCGAAACGATTCGAGCCGGATCCGGACAATAAAAAACATTACGCTCTATTCGACATCCATCCGGTTTGTAGGACCGAACCGCAAGCATCCCGACGTGATAATCCTCATCGTTTCGATAAATATCCACACAGATGTTATTGATCACATCATTTTTCCCTTTAATGACAATGGCGCTGGCGCTTCCTGCAACATCCGCAGTCAGATTCCCTTCAATCAGCGTTTCATGCTGATCATCATCGCAGCGGATTGCCGCATTCACGTTGTATGACCAGCAATCGTGAATATAATTATCCCGCACCTGATTTCCTCCTGCCGTGCCTGAGACATAAATCGGATTGCCGTCCGCAATTAGCTCCACTGCCGAAAAAATCTCATTAGACGCGATCAGGTTGTTTCGGCCGTGCCAGAACCGTTCTCGGGATTTCCAGCCTTCGTAGTCGGCAATTCGGGAATAATCTCCGACAATTTCATTTTCTCTGCGGCTCAGGTATCCCTCTCCCAGTCCCGGAGCAATGGCCGCACGGCAGCTAACAGAAATCGCGACGTACGGAACATTATGAATCAGGTTGTTTGCAATCCGGTTGCTTCCGCTTTGCCAAACAAAAACCGCCGGACGATCTCTCTTCAACTGACAAACATGATGAACATGGTTATTCAAAAATGCGTTGTTTTTATTTTCATCCTTGGTCCCGAGACCGTATCCGGCAAACACGGCTGCGGCTCCGCCCAGGTGGTCGAACAGGGAATCTTCAATGGTGATGTTCTGCGCGCTCAGGTCCAGGCGGATTGCGTCGCTGCCTCCCGCCGTAAAATGACAGTCTTTTACAGTACAGTCCTTCGCTCCGCGAAACCGGAACATGGCGTTTGGCGCATCAAAATAATCCCATCCGTGCTGGAGCCCCTGTCCCTTGATGTTTTCGGGCGTTAACATCCGGTCTGCATGCATGAAAGACAATCCCTCGAAACAGAGTCCCTGAACAGGAGTATCTGTCGCCCCGTTATAGTCGATGATCCCTTCCACCCGTACAATTTCAGCAACCAACGGAAAAATCACGTCAGCCGGTTTTTCATTATCCAGCGGCCAGTAATACACCTTTTTCTCGTCCGGATGCACAACCCATTCCCCGGGAGAGTCCAGTTCATCCAATACGTTTTCCACCCACATATCATCCGGAGTTGCCGGACTGCTGATGATTTGGCCCAGCGCATAATTACAGGGCGCGGTTTTCGCAATCCGGTTCTGTTCATCCACAGACAGTAAAGGCAGAATATTCATCGCCCACGCAGCACTGGTTCGCACAACAACTTCTGCATTTTTTAGATCGGCATAGTTTTTTAAAACACCGGAGGGAAATTCGATCGTATCTGTAACCGGACCGGACATCTCATTCCGAGCATATATTTTCGTTGATGAAAATCCTTTGCCCCGGGCGCGTTGAAGCCGAGACGTACCGCAATATAACGTTAATGCGTTTTTCGCATCGCCCGGAAAATCCGCCACCCAGATATTTCCCGGAAGATCGGTACGCACCCATCCGGAAAGCTCTACCCCGCCGCTCAGCACCGGGTGTTCGCCGTCTGCCGCTTTATAGGTGATCATCTGCCCGTCCGCGGCACTGTCTTCCAACCCAAAAACCAGTGTTTCATGGAAAACATAACGTCCTCCGCAAATCACGACAGTTATATTTCTATGATCATTCGTTTTGAAATCGCGTACGGCATCGCGCGCACGTTTCAATGTCGCAAAGGGAGCCTCTTTCGTTCCGGTGGACGCATCGTTTCCATCAGTGGAAACATAAAACACGACCGTATCGGCCTCTTTGACAGACGACGTCTGTATCTGAAAATCTGCCCATATTGACTGAACAGCAATTAGAAATAAAAAACCTGCCCATAACGGCTTTCTCACGATACCTCCTTTTTTATGCTGCTGATTTTCGTTCGTTATCTTCTTGCTCTCCACGCGCCGCTAACTGCTTCAGAGGGAGCCAGACAATCATCACGATTCCCGGAATCGCGAGTAAAACACTTAAAACAAACAGCCAGACATAACCGACCTGCGCCTGAATGAATCCGCTCAGACTTCCGGTGAAAATCCAGCTGATTGACATCACCCCGCTTAACAAGGCGAAAAAAGTGGCACGATAAGGCCCGCGGGCCGCTTCGCAATGGAGAAAGCCAAATGACGCAAACCCCATACCATAGCCGATCGATTCAAAACATAATGCAACCTGGGCCCATAAATTTACGGACGTTCCCAACAGACTGATTTCCGTATAGACCGGAAACAGCGCCAGCCACACAAAGCCCAGATTCGGAAGAGTCAGCAGAAACGCAAACGGCCAGATGGTTTTACGTAAGCCGTATTTTTTGACGAGGAACCCGCCCAAAATCCCCCCGAACATCATGGCAACCATAGAAAAAATCCCATTCATCACTCCGACCTGTTCGAGCGACAAACCCAGCCCTCCTGCATCCGGAGAATCCATCAGAAACGGGACTTTCATGGGAGCAAGCAGTCCTTCGCCCAGCCGATAGAGAAAAACAAAAGAAAGAATCACCCAAGGACGCGGCTGATCGAAAAAATTAGCAAATACCTTAAAAAACGGTTTACGTTCCACGCCACGAACCGGATGATCCAGTACAGGATAAGGGTAAACCAGTCGGTGATAAATCATAAGACCAACCTGAATCAGTCCGAAGGTGGCAAAACAAACCGCCCATCCTGCCATCATTTGCCCGGTCTGCGCACCAATCCGTCCCGCCAGCGATACCATGAAACCGTAGGCGAAGAGATTCGCCAACCGCACGCAGGTGGCATTAATTCCGACAAAAAGTGCTTTTTCACGCTCATTCACCGCCATGAGGAAAAAGCCGCCCCACCCGATATCATTGAACGCACTCATCATCGCCAATCCGGCAAACAGCACCATGAGAATCTGCAGGATCCAGCCGGACATGTTGAATATGATGGAAAGGCCGCAAAATGCAGCTAAGCCGATCATCATCCCAGCGAGAACGCTTTGCATATTCAGCGTCCAGTTGCGCTTGGTTCCCCGGCCATCCACCAGCGGTCCGAAGATGAAACGAAAAGCAATCGGCAACCCCAGCAGGCTCGTGAGTCCAACCAACGTGTTTGATACGTCGATGCTTTTCAAAAGCAGCCCGGGAATTGTCTGTGCAGTTCCCCAAACAAATGCGGAAAAAATCGTTGAACTTGGCACAAACAGCCATGGATTCATCTGCGTTCGTTTCTGCATATAATTCTCCTTATTCCGGCCACGGATAGCCGTTGTCACCGGCACCGGCATCACCGCTCCAGGCCGGCAGTTCTTCGCGCCATTTTATAATCCATTGCGTTATTCTCCGAACCCCGTCTGGAAAAATAAGATTCGGTTTCTGTTCTTTCACTTCTGCATGGACTACGGTCGATACCAAAACTGTTCCAATCCATGAAATAGATGCCGTTTTTGACGTCATAATCTTTCCTTTTTTTTATATGAAAAACTCAGAGTAACTGCCTGATTGCATGGTAAGACAGCGTACTGATACTCATCGCCGCAGTAGATGCAAACCTCCTGTTTCTGCGAGGAATCCATCGTCGCTTCAACCTTGCCGTTTTGCCATTTCAGGTCAACCCGTACATTTCCCATTGCATGTAACCCCTGCACAGATCCTTTACGCCAAGATGCCGGCAGGGCCGGTAACAGATGAATTTCACCCAAGCGGCAAAATAACAGCATTTCCAGAACAGCCGCCGTCAAACCAAAGTTCGCATCAATCTGAAACGGGGCCGGCATTCCCTGAATCAGTTCCTGTGTAATCCCCATACTCAAATCACTATTATGATAAGTGAAAAAGTTTTTCCCCAAACAGGAGCGAGTCAACAAACGAATGCACTCCAGAGCCCGATCACCTTCGCCGAGTCGCGCATAAATTAGCGCCATGTTCGCGAGAGACCAGCCGGTCTGCTGTCCGATTCCGATTTTCCGTCGGTTTTCCACAGCAACACGACAAGCGTTGAAAAGCTCCGGCGTCTGTTTTTTGCTGATTTCGCGCCCCGGAAACAGTCCATACAGGTGGGACATATGACGATGACGGTAATTATCCCTTAGCTGCGGATCCATCCATTCGGCCAAGGCACCTTCGCCATTGATCTGATAAGGTGGGATTTTCTTCAGGAAGGCGCTCCACCGCGACAGATGCTCACCATTGATTCCCAGATGAACGGACGCATAAATCAGGTTAGTGAACAGTTCTTTTGCTACAGCAAAGTCCATCGTGGCGTTCATACAAACACTCACTTTCCCGGCACCGAGAAAATCACCCATCGGACAATTCTCTGGAGAATTTGATGGAGCACTGACCCACAAACCATCGGTCCCCTCAGTGAAAAAATCCTCATAAAACAACGCCACTTCCTGCATAAACGGGACTGCCCTCTGCCGCAAGAAGTATTCGTCATCAGTATACAGATAATAATCGAAAAAATGCTGTGCAATCCATCCTCCACCCGCCGTCCAATGCACCACATGCGATTGCCGGTCATGTTTCCGCCCGCTGCGCGGACTCATATACAGAGGAATCAAAAATCCGCGACAACCAAATAGATTGCGTGCATTCTCGCGAAAGTTTTCTCGCAGCGACTCGAACAGACCAAAAAGCGGCAGTAAAGCTTCATGAAGGTTTCCGGCCAGACTTGCCCAGTAATTCATCTGGACATTTTCATTATTAAAAATTCCGCCGGTCCAAGCAGGCTGATAATCCCCATTCCAGAGACCCTGAAGATTGGCCGGATACATCGCCTCACCCATAGAACTGCTCACCAGTAGATAACGCCCGTAATTAAACAGCTTTTCAACCAGTTTAGGACGCATCTGTTCTCGATGAGTATCCAAGAGAATTCTTTCGTTGGTTTGCTCCTCTATATCAGTACTCGACAAAGAGAAAGAGACCCGATCCATCAGTCCCGAATGCAACTCCGTGTGCGCCTTCAACAACGACTCATAGCAGACTGTATCCGGAAATTCCGTGTGGAAGCCTCCAAAAGGTTCATCAACTGGATTCAGACTAACCAGCACCGTCACAGAAGATTCGCCCTTTACCCCAAGTCCAATCTTCTCCACAACAACGGAGCCGCCGTAAACTTTCAGCCCGGCGGCATACGAAGTTCTATCCTCAAAAACGGCACTCATTTGTATTTGCGAC
>JBFWJN010000196.1:0-6290 GCA_050253185.1 Kiritimatiellales bacterium
GTACCGGCTGGGCCGATATTCAGAATATGCAGGCATCTGTGGCAAAGCAGACGGCCTTTGCTGAGATCGTGGGCATCAGAGATTTGGGTGACTTGCACGACATCCATCCGCGGCGAAAAAATGAGGTCGGTCGGCGTGCGGCAGATGTCATGTGTGAGCTTTTGAAGGAAAAAGAATAGAGGAGACGGGACTGCGCAGCATCCCCTGCGATTTGTCGCGGGAATGAATACGCATACCTCGTCAGGAGATCGAAAGGGAATGTGTCCCCTGACGAGAAATTCCTGTCCGCCTCTTGCAGTGTGAGAGGCCGACGGGAAAGCTCCGTGGCTTGCCACGAACATTGGTGGTCAAAAGAAAATTTGCACTTGGAATAATCAGAGAGCGGCCAACTCGCTTTCCAGTCCGACCTGAATGTGTGCCTGCATGGACTGCACGGCGGTTTCCGTATTTTTGCTGACAATCGCCTGAACCAGCTTCGTATGATTCTGATGCAGCTCAGACGGTTTTTCCCATGAACGGGCGGCATTGAGCATCATCAGGCTGGGATTCATGACCCGTCGGAGCATTTGCACGAGCAGGGGGCTTTCGGCCTGCTCAGCGATCAGCAGGTGAAAGTCGTGATGCAGCCGGGCAAATGTCTCAGCGCTTTTCTTTGTATGGGTTTCCGCCAGTTGATCCAGTTGGCGGGCGATATCGATCAGATGTTCTTTGGCGTCGTCGGACAGATGGGTGCAAATTTGTCGAACGGCCGCTGTTTCCAGCGCCGTTCGAACCAAATAACGATCCCGAATAGAAGACGGTGTGTCCTGAGGAATGCGTACACCCATGCGCGGAACGTTTTCAATCAGTCCTTCATTTTCCAGTTGGCGCAGGGCGCCGCGCACGGAAATCACAGAAGTTCCGGTCAGTTCCGCGAGTTTGCGCTGTGAAAGAAATTCGCCGACCGGCAGTTTTCCGGCGAGAATATGTTTTCGAAGCCGTTCGGTCACATGCTGTTCACTGGTTGGTTCGCTACGCTTCCATTCGAGGGTGTTGCTCATTTTTGATTTCTCCGTTGACGATCGTTAAATTAGTGTTATAACATCGTTTTAACAAATTGAATCTTGAGGAATTTATGAGTCAAACAAAACAAAAGCTGAAAAACGGGGATGTTGCCTTAGGGGCGTGGAACATGATCCCGCATCCGAATGTTGCCGAAATGATGGCGGGCGAGGATTTCGACTGGATCTGCGTCGATATGGAGCACACCGCGCACGATTTCCAAACCTTGGAAAATATCGCGCGAGCGGTGAAGGGCTCCGGCAAAGACCTGTTGGTGCGGCTTCCGTCCTGCGACGACGTTGCCGCCAAGAAGGCACTCGATTGCGGAGCCGACGGAATTATTGTTCCCTGCGTCTGTACCAAAGAAGAGGCCGAAAAGGCGGTGGCGATCGCCAAATATCCCCCGCAAGGGATGCGCGGAGCCTCGCTGGCGCGTTGTACGGACTTTGGGCGTAACTTCCACGGCCATTTTCACGACGGCGACGCCGGGCTCGATCTGTATGTGCTGGAAGACATCACGTTCCAGCCGGGCGAAACCAAGGCGATCAAACTGGGGATTTCCTGCGAGCCGGCGGATGGCAAGGCCTATTATCTTTTCCCGCGTTCCAGCATTTCAAAAACGCCGTTGCGCATGTCCAACTCGATCGGCCTGATCGACGGCGGCTATCGCGGCGAAATCATGGCGATGTGTGACCATATTAAAACTGAGCCGTATACTGCGGAAAAGGGGCAGCGACTTTTTCAACTGGTTTCGACTGACAGTTCTCCAATTCATTATGAACTGGTTGAGGATCTCTCGGAAACGACTCGCGGGCACGGAGGTTTTGGCAGTACAGGAAAATAGGCCTTTACTCTGGAAAATTGCACTTGATTCGGTAAAGTGCCCACGTTCGATTTGGTACGGTTGAAACACACAATTAAATGGAGAGAAATATGCAGGGGTTTACCTTAGGGTGGATTGATATCACGGTGTTCATCGCGTTTGTGGTCGCGGTGATTTCAGTTGGCCTCATTAAGTCAAAAGGCGAGTCGGGCAGTGAGGACTACTTTCTGGCCGGTCGCGGATTGAAGTGGTGGTTGATCGGTTTTTCTCTCATTGCCGCTAATATTTCCACCGAACAGTTTGTCGGGATGTCCGGTAGTGCCGCCGGCTCACTCGGGCTGGCCATTGCCAGCTACGAGTGGATGGCTGCCATCACGCTGGTCGTTGTCGCCTTTGTCTTTCTGCCGCGTTTCCTGAAAGCCGGGATTTATACCATCCCTGAATTTCTCGAATACCGTTACAATGCCACTACCCGTACTGCCATGGCTGTTTTCACCATGATTACATACGTCGGAGTCACCATCTCGGCCGTGATCTACTCCGGGGCCGTCGTTATCAATACTCTCTTTCCTGCCATTGGAATCGCAGGCGCTTCTGTTATTATCGGTGCACTTGCCGCTGTCTATGTCGCCACCGGCGGACTTAAAGCCTGTGCATGGGCCGATCTGCTGCAAGGCTCCGCCCTCATTCTCGGCGGGCTTATCGTCGTTGTCTGGGCCATGAGAGCTCTGGGGCATGCCGATCTATCCTCCATCGGCGCCACTGCCGGGCAGATTCAGGATCTCACCGATGCGAACGTCTTTGTGAAGTTCAAGGAACTCAACGCCGATAAACTCCACATGGTCCTCCCGGCCTCCAACCCGGCCATCCCATGGACCGCGCTGGTTATTGGCCTCTGGCTTCCCAATTTCTACTACTGGGGTCTCAACCAGTACATCATGCAGCGCACACTCGGTGCCGCTTCGCTGGGCGAAGGTCAGAAAGGTATTGTCTTTGCCGCAGCCTTGAAACTCATTGTTCCCTTTATCATCGTCATTCCCGGCATCGTCGCCTTCAACCTCTTCAAACCTGACATGGCTGCAGCGGCCTATACCGCCAATAATCAGCCGGTTCTTGAAGCTTTTGCTGCGGCCAATCCGGTTTCTTCCGGTGAGGCATTTTTATTCAATCAGGACTTTGCAGAAACTCAGCCTGAAATCGCCGCAAAAATCGTTGCCTACAACGCGGCCGTTGCACGGACCGCTCCGCAGGGCGGTACGCTTGCCGAGCAGAATGCATTCCTGCTTTCCAAAATGCCGGAAGGCATTGCTGTGCAAAAAGAGCTGATGGGGTATCACTACGACTCTGCATTCGCGCTGCTCATCAAAAAACTGATCCCGACCGGTCTGCGCGGCTTCATGCTTGCCGCCATCCTCGGTGCCGTGGTTTCTTCGCTGGCCTCCATGCTCAACTCCGCCTCCACCATTTTCACCATGGACTTTTACAAAAAGTTCATTTCTAAAAACTCCACCGATAAGAGCCAGGTTCTGGTCGGTCGTGCCTGCGTACTTGTCTTTACGATCATCGGTTGTGCCGTAGCCCCCCAGTTGGCCAATCCGAAATTCGGCGGCGTCTTTAACTTCATTCAGGAATTCCAAGGCTACATCTCGCCCGGTATTCTTGGCGTTTTCGTCTTTGGTCTCATCGTCCGCAAAGCGCCGCCGATGGCCGGTGTCATTGGACTGTTTACGAACGTCATTGCCTATGGTGCATTGAAATATGCCGTACCGGATCTGGCCTTCCTCAACCGAATGGCGGTCTGTCTGGTTATCGATCTTTTGGTCATGGGCATTATCACGGTGATCAAACCGCTGGCGCAACCGGTGGAAATCCGGATGAACAGCAGCATTTCTCTGGAGCCGTCGAAAACGGCTCGCAATGTCGGACTGATCATTGTCGCGTTCACTCTGCTGCTTTACGTGATCTTCTGGTAATTGTTTTTGGATCGTGCAGATGCGAAAACAGGCGCGCTTTTTAGTGCGCCTCAGGCTGCTATAAAGGTAAAAAGCGCTGGGAGTTTTCCGGCGCTTTTTCTATTTAAGAAAGATAATGAAAGAGTGTTAAGTATACAGTCGGAGCTCAAGCTCGTCAGCGTCGAAACCCTCGTTCCTAAAGATCATCTGCTGCGCAGGATCGATCAGATCATCGACTTCTCGTTTATCTACGAAAAGGTTCGGCTCCTGTACTGCGTAGACAATGGCCGTCCGCCGATTGATCCGATGATGTTGTTTAAGATGCTGTTTGTCGGATACCTTTCGGGATCCGTTCCGAGCGAAGGCTGGAACGGGAGATTGAAGTCAATACGGCATACCGCTGGTTCCTGGGTCTTGGGTTGACCGGCAAGGTGCCGGATCATTCGACGATCAGTCGCAACCGGATCGACCACTTTGCCTGAACCGGGGTTTATCAGGAGATCTTTGATGAGATCGTGCTTCAGGCAATGAAGCGTAAGCTCATCGACGACAAGATGCGTTACACCGACTCGACGTATCTGAAGGCGAACGCCAATAAGAATAAATACGACAGAAAGTTCGTTGAGCAATCAACCTGCAGCTATCTCGAAGAGCTGGGTGCCGACATCGTCTGGGGACGGCCCGAATTCCATCACGACGAATCTCGTTTTCTCCGTCAGTCAGGATGCGAGTGTTCCTCTGGATTGGTCCAGTTCCGCTCCTCTGATTATCCAGACGAACGGAACGGTTTACCGGCCAAGGGAAGCCGGGTGTTTTCGAAGCGGCACTCAGTCACTTTGCACGCATTACGAGGAAACTTTTAAACAAGTGCTGGTGCGGTTGCGGGGGATCATTAATTCTGAGGATGATGAATTTATGCGCTGCAATTGCCATAAGCGAGCTGTTCCAAACAGACCTGAATATTCCTGAGCAGACTTCGATGATGCTTTGCTAATAATCAGCCGCTGCAATTTATCGATGTATAACAGACTGTCGTTCTACGAGGTCGGCGGAAACCGTTCTTTGTATTTTCCGTCCGTTTGTTGAGTCGGGGTCCATTTGTTTGATAAGTCGTTGTGCGGCAATTTGCCCTATTTTAAATGGATGCTGTTCAAAGGTCGATAGCGGCGGCCGCAGATAGGGGCCGGTTTCCAGATTTCCGAATCCGAGTATGGATAAATCGTCGGGAATTTTAAGTCCTTGGTGGAACGCGGTATTGTACAGTTCTGCTGCAAAGGAGTCACTTACGCAGAATGCCGCAGTAATTTCAGGGTGTTTCGATAAAGCCTTTTCTGCATCCTTCTCGTGATATTCAAAGTCGTTTTCATTGATAATGGTAAGAATGACATCTCTGCTTTCAGAGGCAACGCTGACAAATCCATCGCGCCGGTCTCTTCCTGTGCTGACGACATTTCCGGTGGCAACCAGCAGGATGTTTCGGTGTCCTTTATTTATGAGATACTCTGCGGCCAGTTTGCCGGCCTCAAAGTCATTGCTTCCCACGTAGTCGCAATGGGCTTTTCCGAGCTTTCGGTCAATCGTAACAAGAGGGATATTTCGCTCGAATATTTCCTTGAAATAGAGATCGGATGCCTGGTCATTGACCGGTCGCAGAATAATACCGTCGACTCGCAGGTCAAGGAGGCGAAGGATTTGCTGGCGCTCCTGCTGAATAGCTTTTTCTCCCAGATGCTGGTGGATCAGGCTGAGCTGAATGCTGTAATTCCGGCTCAGCAGTTCGTCGTGAATGCCTTCCAGAACTTTCGTATAAAAACCCAGGTCCGCCGGAAAAATAACGCCGACATTCATTGTCCGCCCGGTCTGTACGCCGCGAATCAGAAGGTTGGGGCGGTATTTGTATTTGTCGGCAATTGCACAAATCTGTTCTTTGGTTGCGGTGGCGACATAGCCGGTTCCATTCAGTGCACGGGATGCCGTCATCATCGAGACCCCCGCCTCTTGAGCAATAATTTTCAATGAAGCCTTTTTTAATTCCAGTGATTTCATGAGCTTAGAAATACCTTGATATAAAAAGAATTGACAGTAAAAAATGATCAGATATGTTACTACTAACAATTCATGGAGCTGGTTAAATTTGAATGCAATGCAGCTGAATCTTGAAACCCCGGCAAAAAGCTGGCGCGATGCGCTACCGTGCGGAAACGGGGTGCTAGGCGCCTTGGTGTACGGGCGAATTGCAAAAGAACGTATTCTTTTGAATCACGAAGCGTTGTGGTCAAAAGGGAACACACCGCCGGTTCCGGAAATATCTTCAAGGTTGCCGGAACTCCGACAAATGTTGTTCGCCGGGCAATTCGCGGAAGCAGATCGTTTTTTTCCATCATTGTGGGCGGACGCCGGCTTTTCTACCACTTCGGCTCACTTTTTGCCCGGACCGGATGTACGAATAGAATATCATCCGGAGCATCCTTTTG
>JBFWJN010000197.1:0-6249 GCA_050253185.1 Kiritimatiellales bacterium
CGAGTTTTTCGCGCAGGCTGGAGAACAGGACGAGCGCGAGCGCGAAGCCGAGCGCGGAGCAGAAGCCGAAGACGGTGGATTCAATGACGCCGCGGCCGGCCTGTACGTTGAGTTCGGCCGCGCCGAGCACGGCGCAGTTGGTGGTGATGAGCGGCAGGAAGATGCCGAGCGCCTGATAGAGCGGTGGACTGAATTTCTGCAAAATGATTTCCACGAGCTGCACGAGCGAGGCGATGACGACGATGAAAACGAGAATCCGCAGGAAGCCGAGGCTGACGGTTGTGTCGCCGATTGTGAAGGTGCGGGCGAGCACATATTTATAGATCAGCGCGGTGACGAGCGAGGCGAGCGTCATGACGAAAACGACCGCGCCGGACATGCCGAGGGCGGTTTCGAGCTTTTTGGAGACGCCGAGGAAGGGGCAGATACCGAGGAATTTTGACAGAACAAAATTGTTTACCAGTATTGCTCCTATTGTGATCGCAAGAATGTTGTCGGCCATAAGGCTGCTCCTCTAATTGGTAAAAAAGACGGAGCACTGTATAGAACAGGGTCCCGGGGCTCAACCTTGGGGATGGTCTAAATTACAGTTTAGACCCTATCTCATTTTCTTTTTCCTTTCGCTGTTGTTTTTTGTTTCCACAGGTGCCGGATTTGGTGTCTGCTTGGCCGGTTACTGCAGAGAGGTTGATGAATGAGCGATTATGTGATCCGGCCGGTCCGCGAGGAAGACCTGCCCCATCTGATTGAACTGGAAAAAGCCTGTTTCGATGTCGACCGGCTGAGTCGCCGCAGTTTCTATCACTGGTTCAAGGTCAGTCACCGCATTTTTCTGGTCGCCGAGCAGGGCGGGGAGCCGATCGGTTACAGCCTGATTCTCCTTTATAAAGGAACGCGTCTGGCGCGTCTGTATTCCATAGCGGTTCGTGCAGACTGCCGGCGCCGCGGAATCGGGCGGGATCTACTGGAGACTTCCGAGGAACTGGCTGCGGAGCGGGGCCGTCTGTCGATGCGGCTGGAGGTGGACCGGGCGAATACGGCGGCGGTTGCGTTGTATGAATCGGATGGCTACCGGGTCTTCGGGCTGTACCGTGATTATTACGCGGACCATCACGATGCGCTGCGCATGAGCAAACGAATCCGGTTTCCATCGGCCGGGTCGGCGTTTACGCCGATTCCGTGGTATCGCCAGACGACGGAATTCACCTGCGGCTCAGCGGCTCTGATGATGGCCATGGGCGGAATCGACAGCCGTCTGAAACTCGATCAGGACCTGGAGTTCGATATCTGGCGCGAGGCCACGACGATTTACATGACGTCCGGTCCCGGCGGGTCACATCCCCTTGGGCTGGCTCTCGCGGCACGGAAGCGGGGTTTTGACGTGCAGGCGGTGATGAACCGAAAAGAGGTTCTGTTTGTGGAAGGGGTCCGGTCTGCTCATAAGAAAGAAATTATGGGAGTGGTCGACCGGCAGTTCCGGCGCAAGGCGGAACAGGCCGGCATTCCGGTGCTTCATGCCGATGTGACGCCGCGCAGAATTGAAGAGTGGATACGGGGCGGGCTGGCGGTGGTGGTTCTGACAAGCACTTACCGCACGACCGGCAGCAAAACACCGCACTGGGTGACGGTGACGGCGGTGGACGATCTCTGCCTGTATGTCCACGATCCCGACCCGGACGATGAGACCCAGGGCGAGCTGGACTGTCGCGACATTCCGATCGCCCGCGAGGATTTCGGACGAATGAGCGTGTTCGGGCGCAGTCGTCTGCGGGCGGCGGTCGTGATCGGGCGTGCCGGATCAATTTTAGAGTGACGCCATCTGATTTGCGCGGTCGGTATAAAATCGGTGATGGCCAATGGTCGTAATGTAGTGCATGCCGTCGGCCCAGTACGGATCGATAGATAACGCGTGATAGTGCGTGGCGCCGTGCGTGTTGTCCCAGAGCTGTCCGCTTTCCATTTGATCGATCAGTCGCAAGGCTTCGGCAAACGAGGCCGGCTGGTTCTGTGCCCGGCCGATCAGTCGTCCGTAATCCGGCGAACGGGTTTTCCAGACTTGGCTCATACAGGAAAAGGCGCCGCGCCGAACGGTTTCCGGAACCATACGATACAGGTAGCCGTCCGCCCGGTTCAGAATCACGTTCAGAACGGCCTGCATGCCCTCCGATCCGTCGGAGGCGGCTTCCAGCACCATGCAGGATGCCACGATCTGCCGGTCGTAGTTGTTCAGGCATTCAGCGGCACGGACGGGAAGAACCGTCAGTGCCATCAGTCCGCCGATCATCAGCATTGTCTTTTTCATAGCTTTCTCCCCCGGCTGAATCTCCCCCAAGACCAGCCTTTTGAAAAAGGCGGCGGACTCTACTCGGGTTCGAACCGCTGTAAAGGCGAAAAAACAGAAAAAAACAGCTGTTGCCGTGACGGCAGGCTCAGCCCATCCGTTTCGGCCTGTAAGGATGCGGGTTAAGTAGCAGTTCTGTCCGGAATTCCAGTTTTCCAATCATTGGAAAACCAGGTGACGAACACTCAAAAACCGCAGTTTGCCGGCTCTTTGAACAGGCTAAATGCCTGTTTTCAGCTCATCATTTATTTAGTCAGACTGAGGTCGCCGTGAATTCGGATGACGCCATCCTCTTCGGTGACATTCAGATCCCGGTCGGGAAAGGCGGACGGCAGTTTGTTTTCCAATGATTGGAAAACTTTTTCTTTGATTTCGGTCCGGATGTTTTCCGGAACATGCCGGAGTGTGGACAGGCGGATTTCGACGGTATAGCCGGGGCCGTTTTTTGAACCGAACCCGGCCGAGAACGCCGCGCCGACATTGAAAAGGCCGTCTGTTTCCGGATTGGATGTCGTGCCGCGTTTCGGGCGGGACGGGTGCAGCGGGTAGCGACTGCCGTATTCGTTTTCGAGTTCGGCGTCAATTTCGTCGAACACCGCTTTGAGCCGATGCTCCCAGTCGATGACTTTGTTCCCGCGCATAAGGCCGGTTACTCTCTGCTGATGGACATGGCGCCGTACCAGGTGGTGTCGAGTTTATCGCGCCCGCCTTCCGGCTGGCTGTTGAAGTCGTTGCGGATGCCGAAGCGGATTTTCCACCAGTCGGAGTTGGCTACAGGAATCGCCAAATGGGAATCCTGGGTTGCCAGATAGTTTGCAAGCTCCTCTGTGGATGGCGCATAGGTGAGCTCGTTTTTTACTTCCCAGCGGTTCTTGAAGCGGTAGAAATGCGACAGGCCGAAGTCAAGCCCCATGGTCTCGCTGTTTTCCGTGTTGTCTTCATAACTCTCATGGCGGTAGGAAAGACCGGTTCGCCCGGAGAGCTTGTAATCCTTTTCATTGGCCCAGCGATACGTCAAACCACCGGCCAGGGTTGTACGCAGGGCGATGTTTTCGAACTCATCCTGTTCGAGTTCTGTTCGCACATACCAGCCCAGCGGATTGAAGAAATAGGATGAGTACTGATAGCCTCCGATCCGTTCGTCCGCCGTTTTGTCTCCGTCGCTGCTTTTACGGGTATAGCGGCTGTAGAGCTTCAGTTCATCGTCCGGGCCGTTCAGCACGGCGTTCGCCATTCCCGAAAAATTCTGTTCTTTGGTGTTTCCGGATTTTCCATTAACGGATACAGCGGCATCGACCTTCCAGTGGCGTTTCAGGGCTTCCGCCTCCGCCTTCACCGCGGCGATCCGGGGATCTTCGGCATCCTTCGGCCAGAGTTCCTGAATACGGCTGAGTTCGACAGAGGCGTTGGCATGTTCTCCATCAATATCAACCTTTACTGGCGTCCGGCTGTTGAGAGAACCGATCTGAACCGAATCGTCGTCAAGCCGGACAGAAACCGGATTGTCGATCGTAAAGCCTGTGATCTGGTCACGACTGACGGTGAGTGTGCCGAAAAGTTTTGTTTCAATGGTAAGCTTGTCACCGTCGAGCGCCTTGACGGTTCCATGAATTACAGAGTCATCGCTCGTGCGCACCTCATCGCCGTAGACGGCAAAAAGGGCGCCAGTCAGTGTCACGCCGGTCAGAAAAGCAGTTCTTTTGTTCATTATTCAGCAGGTTCCTTTCTAGAAGAGTCGACAGTGTAGCGGAAAGCTTCCAGGGATTGGAAACTTTTCTTCGAAAGTTTCCAGGCATTGGATTCCCGGCACAGGGAGGCTTCTGATTTTTCCAATATCCGGAAGAAAAGTTTCCAACCCCTGGAAAAATCAGTTAAAAACTTTCCAATGATTGGAAAGCGCGTCAGCGAAGAGGACGGTGTATATCGTGCGCGGGCGAAAGATCTGCCGAAAGCCCTGCAGCCACGGGAGAAGTTCGACCGGATCGGACCGGAAAACCTGTCGGAGTCCGATCTGCTCGCGCTGATTCTGCGCGTCGGAACCGCCGGGACGAATGTGGTGGAGCTGGCCGAATCGCTGCTGGTGAAGTACGGCTCGCTGAGCGCGCTGGCGCAGGCCTCGGCCGCCGAACTGCAGAAGGATTTTCCAGGCATTGGAAAAGAGAAGGCCAAGATCCTGAAAGCGGCGCTGGAGATCGGGCGTCGGCTGGTTCAGGAAAATGTCGGTGAGCGCCCGCGCATCGCATCGCCCGAAGAAGCCGCCGCCGTTCTGCGTGAACGCGCGCGCAGTCTCGACCGCGAAGTGTTCTGGGTGATTCTGCTCGACGTGAAGACGCGGCTGATCTGTCCACCGGTCGAGGTGTCCAGAGGAACGCTGAATTCCAGCCTGATTCATCCGCGCGAAATTTTTAAGCCGGCCGTGCAGCACTCGGCGGCGAATATGATTCTGGCGCACAACCATCCATCGGGCGATCCGTCGCCGTCGGCCAACGATATTCAGGTGACGAGAAAACTGATCGAAGCCGGCCGCACGATGGAGATCAAAGTGCTCGATCATCTCATCATTGGTCGCCGCACCGCCTCGGGTGCGAACGATTTCTTCAGCATTCGCGAAGCGGGCCTGGCTGTTTTTGATGAACGATGAGTTCCGCTTACTTTTTGGCGAGCAGCATTTTCTTCCGGTAGTTTCCCGGTGACATGCTGTGTTTGCGTTCGAATTCCGCATAGAACTGGCTTAAGGAGTTGAATCCGGCGTTGAAGGCTATGGTTGTGACCGTGTCACTGCTGATCAGCAGATCCCGTTCGGCATGGCTGAGCCGAATCTGGGTTAGATATTTCTGGATGCTGGTGCCGCAGTACTTTTTAAAAAGTGGGATGGCATAATTGGGATGCACGCCTGCGGCAGAGGCTATGTCGGCGAGTGTAATCTGCTCCTGATGATTCCGGCTGATGAATTCCAGTATATGGGCGACTTTTTCTGCAGATTTGCTTCCGCTGGTCAGACTGGCCGGATGAGCAGCCTGTGTGTAATTCAGCGCCAGTCTTAACAGGCGGGCTTCTGCTTCCAGCAGGAAAATCCGGCGGTGAACGGGATTTTCTCGATAGTTGATGGATGCCCATCTCATGATCATGCAAAAGTCTGACTGCAGAGAGGCTCTGTCCGGTGCCGTGATCACTTCTCCTTTCAGCAGGGCATGAACAAACGGTTCGGGAAGCTGCCATTGAAGGAAGGTATCCAGAGGAACGTCTGCGACGAGGAACTGAACATCGTCGGAGGCTTCAATCATGCAGTGCGGTGTGGTGGCCCAGAAGGCGGTCAGTCGCTGTTGCGGAATATTCAGAATTTTGCCTTTAAAAATATATTTGGCGCTTCCCTGCACCAGCAGGTTTATCTCAATTTCGGGATGCGTGTGGGTATAACTCATTCGGATGTTGTGAATATCCGTAATGCCGGTATCCATACCGTAATTTTCAAAGACAGGTTTTTTTCCGCTGATTCCTATCGTCTGACTGTTCATGTGGAATTACTCCCTCCGATCTTATCCGAGTGCAGACTTGTATATCATCAAATTGCTGTAAATGCACAGCAGATGATAAAAATGTTAATATCCCGGAAAAATAGACAGGGTTCTCCGGAAGATATGAATCGTGAAGACGATTAGATTAAACAGGCATTGATTAACAGACGCCGGACGACGGGCGTATAGCCAAAAACTATAAAAAAGGAGGGTGGAATGAATAAGTCAATGGTCATATTACTAATGCTGCTGATTTCGGTTGCTGCAGGTCAGGCATCCGTGATTCTGGATGAGCAGTTCAATTATGAAGATGGAACGTATCTGGAGAGTGCAGCTGGATGGAGCTGTCAGAATGGAGCAACTGGAGCAGGTGTTGTTACAGACGGTGCAGTA
>JBFWJN010000198.1:0-6077 GCA_050253185.1 Kiritimatiellales bacterium
CTGTCCCATACCATCTGAGTCGAGAAATCCGTCTCCTCCGGTGGAAAAAACAGCGAACTGCGGTCCGGAATTAGTCGCCTGAGATAAAGTCAGTCCGGCGACATCCTTGTTGAAAGTCCATTCATTCAAGCCCGTTGCCGAAGCATTCACGACACCGAGCCCGCAAAAAAACATGATGATCCATTGAATACATCTCTTCATGCCCTTGCCTCCTTACGTTTTTGAAGCACTTTTCTGAGGCGCTTCTTCCCGGCTTTTTATAATATAATCCGCAGCACCTTCTTTAATCCGTTTCGTCCGGGCCAAAAAACTGCGCGAGATGGAATGCGGTTTCAATCCACGACTGTTCGTGAGCCGATCCGGCAACCGCGATCAGGTTCACCGGGCGGTCCGGGACGTACAAAGCTCCCGGCTGCAAAACGATGCCCCCTGTTTCAAATTTCGCGTCCGGGTGCGCCCCCCCGTTTTGATCTTTCCAGAACCGAACCTGAATGCCTGAATTTTTCGCAGCAACTGCGCCGAAAAACAGATCGTTGCGGTCATCCATCCAGCAGCTGGACGGAGGCATTCCCCACAGCCGGGGAAGAAGGGTCGGCTGTCGGTTGAAGCGGCTATAAAACCGAAACAGAAGACCTTTCAGCCGCATCGGCTGCCGTCCCGTATTTTTCAGTTTAACCGCCTCAGCCAGAAACCAGTTCCTGCCTGAAGGAAGAATCAGGCGCTGTGTCATTTCAAATGATACCGCACCCGAGGCAGTCCCGGTAATTTCAACGACAGTCAAGCCCCGGATTTTTTTTGTATCCACAGATTGAACCGTCTGCATTTCCGTCCATTGATGCTGACCGCGTGCATTCACCGTTTGAATCATCGCATTATAACTGCCAACCGGATCCGGACGGCCGGCGAACCGAACTTGCTGCAGGATTCTATCCGAGCCACAGCTTCCCTCCAGAATCAGCCGGCCGTTCTCCAACCGGAACGCATCACCGTCCTGCGTGAAAACAGAGGAACTCCGATCGCCAGTGGAACCAGAACGAAGAGCAATGGAGAGCGCATCAGCCGCCGGCTCAGACACCGTCTCCCTTTTTTCCGGCAGCAACAGGTTCATCCGGCAATCACCGGTTGTTCGATGGAAATCACGGAACATTCCGGTGAGCTGTTCATAGGGCTCGCCGTCTTCATTCACCAGACCGTAATTGGAATTTTCAGGAAAAGCCTTGCTGATTCCCAGCGCCGGCTCGTCCACCCACATGAACCAGTTATAACCCAGAAGAAAAGGAAGGCCGAGAATTGTGCGGGCAAACAGCTCCGCAGCGGCCGTGCGTTCCGCCTGCGTCCGGAACCGCTGGCCGGCTCCGTGTGTACAGGGCAAGCCGGAATCCAGAGCAGGGAATGACCATTCCGTAATCAGCAGCGGACGCCTGGCGTAATTATAATACCGTTCGAAATGTTCAGCGGCAGATTCCCCATCTTTTCCGTAACGCACGCAGTTCTCATCCAGCCTCGCTGTCGGATAGCAGTTAAATGTCAGAACATCGCAGTATTTCCCTGCCGCTTCCCACACGACCGAGTCCGCACTGCCCGTTCCGGCAAACCGCGAGCCCAGGACCATATGGTTGGGATCCGCCTCGCGAATCGCCTGTGATGTGACAGAAAAATAGCGCTCGGCAATCCGGCGGAGAAATTCCCGTTTCACAGACCGCTGGGCATCCGTTTGAGTCGGAAGCTCCTGCCGGGACAGCAGATCATCAAAATCTGATAGTTGCGTGTTCCATAACCGGTTGAATTCCCTGAGATTTCCGGAAACCTGTTTCTTCAGAAAAACGACCAGCGCCTTTTTTGCCGAGTGATCCGGCCCTTTACTCATCACTGCATCAAAGAGGCCGACCGCCCGGTCTTTTTCATTACGCCCCCACCAGGCCAGTTCGTTGTCGATGAAATACCCGAACAGCCATGGATCGTTGCGGGCGGAACAGCGCTGTTCCGCCCGATAACGGCAGAACGCTTCAAAATCAGGATGAAAGACATTTGGAAATGCAGAACCGGGCCGAAACTCGTTGGCGGTGATTGTATACTCATCGCCGCGAAGCCCCAGGTCCGTGCCGATTTCCAGATTGATCGTATGTCCCAGTCCACGGTGATACAGCTCCGGAGCACTGCCCGCTCCCAGCATATTGAATCCCCAGTCCTTCAGCCGCTGCAACGTCTCCGCCTCCCACTGTTCACGAGTGCTGTATTTGCTTTCGTTGCTGCGACCATACGGACAGTAGCCGAGCTTTTCGCACCACGGTCCCCAGAACTTAACGTGATCCACACCCAGCGGAACAAAGCCGCGGCCCAGCGGATCAATCGTCCACCATGTTCCATTTTTCTGAACCACGTGAAAAAAACCGGTGGCCTTTTCTTTTACGGACGGGACAAAACAGCGCGACGAATATTCCGGATAAATTTTTGCATCCTGAGCTGCCGGATCGCCCGAGGAAACCCGAATATCAGTAAACTCGCCGATCATTTTCACAACCCGCAGCGCCGGCCGGCCGCAGCGAACCGTCGCTGTCGTGAACACGAAGCGCTGATAGAACAGCCGCTTTCCCATCGAATCAACAACCGTTCCGGTGACTCCTTCCCGGTCCATGGACAGACAAAGGCGATACCTTTGATTGAATGTCCATGGCGCAGATGCGGGTTCCGCGAAATCAACACGGAGCCGATTCTGCGCCATCCAGTTTCCATGGTGCATCTCGGCCAGCTGGATCCTGTGCACACGACCGGATTGATCCGGTTCTTCGAGCAGAGCCAGCTGCCAGAAATTATCCTCATCGTCGACAATGGCAACTGCGGCTGTGTTCCACCCGGAATCTTCAGCGGAAGAAGGAGTCAGCACCGCTTCGACGGTAACCTCTGAAGATTTCGGGGCCGACTGATACACCGCGCTGCCCTGCCCCTTCGGCTGAGTACACCGTGCACTGCCCTGACAGAAAGTCCAGAGCGTCGGATCGGCGAACCATGCCGAAGCATCTCCTGATGAACCGGAAAAATCCGCCCGACCGGCCAATACTCCGCAAATCACGGTTATCAGTACAGCAGCTGTCTGTCTCATGTTATATCCGATAAACTGAATGTTCCCCGGCCTGCAGAAACAGTATGACCGGGAACTCTGGACTGTCATTGAATGATTCGATGTATTCTACCGTAGTTTCCCCGGCCCGAAACTGTCTATGTCTGTTTATTAAAAAACTATGTTTCAAACTCCAAAATCACTTTGGATTGAGACTGGAATATCAAACAGCCGCATCTTCCGGGGACATTCCGAAGGGAAGCCCAATATCAACACGCTGAGAACATTGAGTTGCTTCTCAACCAACCCGAGCTCTTTCGCAAGATCATGCACGGTGTTCATCCAGACAGAGCTGCCGCCTCGACCGGTTATACATACAACATAGGCCGGAATACTCGGAACATAGGTTTTCCCAGGGGCGTTCACCGTCTCTTCCAGCGCCCGGAACACGGATGAATATGCGACACCCTTTTTGTCCCGCCAGAAATCAACCGTAATGTTTGATCCCTTAGCGGCCGCCGCGCCGAAAAACCTCCCACCCGACCCGCTCCAATCTGATTGCAGCGGATCAAACATATGAAAAGCGAAATAAACATGGCTCAGAAAACCGATTATCAGTATGGTAGAAAAACGTTGTTACTTTCAAAAGGAGCTCTCTATGAAAACCCATCGACGTTTTGCAATGAACACAGTGCTGTCCCTGTTTCCTGCGGCTATCTGCAGTGCATCGGCCGACCAGCGCCCGAACATTCTGTACATCATGGCCGACGATCACGCATGGCAGGCCATCAGCTGCTACGGGGAGATGCTTTCCAACATCGCGCCCACCCCGAATATCGACCGCATTGCAAACGAAGGCGCCCGTTTCGACCGTGTTTTCTGCTCCAATGCCATCTGCGGCCCGAGTCGCGCGGCGATCCTGACCGGCAAATACAGTCACCTGAACGGATATTTTAAAAATGAAAGCGGTGGAAGCTTCGACAGCTCACAGGAAACATTCCCGAAGCTTCTGCACTCCGCCGGATATCAGACGGCGGTGTTCGGCAAATGGCATCTGGGCTCGGCTCCGACGGGTTTCGACTATTCCAAGGTCTTTTTGAACAACAGCGGCCAAGGCTCCTACTTTGATCCGGTTTTCCTGATCAACGGTACGGAACGGGTCACGGAACATCCGGTTCATTCCACCCGACAGATTGCTCACGATGCCATTGAATGGCTGAAAACCGGACGGGATTCTGAGAAACCGTTCCTGCTGCTTTATCAGTTTAAGGCACCGCATCGTCCGTGGGATCCGGACCCGGCTTATTCCAATCTTTTTGCGAATGTTGAGATTCCAGAACCGCCGACTTTTGATGACTCGTATGAGGGCCGGGCCGCTGCTGCAGATCAGTGGATGTCGATTGAGCATAATATCAACCGCCGCGACTGCAAACTGACACCGCCGGCGGATCTGAAAGGGAAGGAGCGAATTGCCTGGCTGACGGCCGGCAACAGGAATGAGTTCTGGACGCCGGATCCGTCTTTGACCGGCGAAGCTCTCAAGAAATGGAAGTACCAGCGTTATATCAAAGACTACCTGCGGTGTGTCCACGGTGTGGATGTCGCGGTGGGTCAGATGCTCGACTATTTGGATCAGGCAGGCCTTGCCGATAATACGATTGTGGTTTACACCTCGGATCAGGGATTTTACCTAGGGGAACACGGCTGGTTCGATAAACGGTTTATGTATGAGCAGTCGTTCCGCATGCCGTTCCTGATGCGCTGGCCGGGATACATCAGGCCAGGAACCGTCAACAAAGACCTGCTGATGAACATCGACTTTGCCCCCACGCTGCTGGATGCCGCAGGAGTCTCCATTCCTTCCGATATGCAGGGAAAAAGCTTTGCCTTCGGGTCACCGGATCGTAAGGCGGTGTATTACCACTATTATGAGTTCCCCTTCTGGCACCACGTGCAGCCACACTACGGCATCCGGACCGACCGGTATAAGCTGATCCATTTCTACTATTCCATGGATCAATGGGAACTGTTTGATCTACAAAACGATCCATACGAGCTGCACAACCTGATCGACAACCCGGAATATGCCGGCCTGATCAACGACCTGAAAAACGAACTCGAACAGCAGCAGAAGCAGTATGGAGACACCATGAGCCTGGACCGGATGCGTGAAATGACCGACGCAAAAATCCCTCACGGACAGGTCAGCAAAGCACGTCCTGTCGACAAATAAACGGCGCGTCACAACGAATCAATCTGTACAATCCCTGCTAAAAACAAGCCACAATTTATTTAACAGGTACAGTGATTAAACACACATTGCAGAGGTAAAACAGGTGCCGTCAGAAGCGTAGACGATCCGTACGCGGGGACAGTATATTTACATCCCGGTTGACAGCAAAGAACAGTTCTCGTTTTCCAAAGCCTTCAAACGATATGCCGGCGTCAACCCCGGACTGTTTAAGATGAAAAAGGAGGCACCTCCGAATCCGGCAGGTGCCTCCCGTAAGACGCGCTGATTCATGCAGCGCACCCGGCAGCGGCTTTTACTATTCGGCATGATACAAGCGCGTCCCGAAAACCAATGTCGCGCCGATCAGCATCAGGCTCATGCTGGCCGGCTCAGGAATGGTTTCCACAATGAAATTATCAAAGGCCGTATAATCATTATCCCGCCCGTCAATCGCGATATAATTTTCATTTGCACCGGACCACGTAAAGGTTCCGGTTGCGCCAGAGACAGCGGTTCCATTAACATAAACAGTGTAGTTGACAGTTGACCCGTCCGCAAAACTGTCGAACAGGAATTCCGCCGTGAGCGTCACATCGCCCTGCCCCAGATTCACCGCTCCGATGTTTTCCCCTTTGACACCCCAGGTCACACGTCCGTTATCCCTCCATCCGAACCAGAAATCGCTCAACACAGTCGTCGATGAAATATCGTTGTTAAATGCCTGCGTTAACTTCGGATCTCCCGAAAAGGCATCCAGACCGGACGCTGCTTCTGTTTCCGAAAGGC
>JBFWJN010000199.1:0-6001 GCA_050253185.1 Kiritimatiellales bacterium
TATCTGTACGAACCCGGCCTGCACATTCCGATGATTGTCTGGGCCCCCGGGTTAATCCGGCCCGGAACAGTCATCGACGATCTCGTCTGCACCACCGATATCTCAGCCACTGTCCTCAAACTGGCGGGCGCCGAGATCCCGGACTATATCACCGCTAAACCGTTCCTCGGAGTCGACCACCCGCAATACCGCAGTTATGTCCGATCGGCACGGGACATCTGGGACGAAATCGATGAGTGCTCGCGAAGCATTACCACCAAAAAATATTCATACATCAAAAACTACATGCCGGAAATTCCATGGGCCACCGATCAGGCATATCTCGAACTCAACCGACCCGCGCTATGGTCCATGCGCAAACTGAAGGCCGAAGGAAACCTCTCGGAAACCGAAATGACCTTTTTCCGGGACCGCAAACCGGCAGAAGAGCTGTATGATCTCAAAAAAGATCCGAACCAGCTGCACAACCTCGCTGGAAACCCGGAATATGCCGAAGTGCTCAGCCAGATGCGCTCGATGGAAACCGACTGGCAGTCCAGGCACAAAGACTATGGACTTGAAGATCTCGGCAAACGAACCCCGGAACAGGGACTGGGCGCGGTCAAAGCCCGCGAATGGGTGCAGAAGAATCATCCCGACTGGTGGCAGCGCCTTGAAAACGGCGAACTGATGGCCACCCACAGGTGGATCAGGGAAGCTCGCTGATCAACGGAAGTCTTTTGTCACTGTCACGATAACCACTCGGCGACACGCCGATGTGTTTGCGAAAAATCCGTGAAAAATAAAGCGGATCTTCAAACCCGACGGCAGCGGCAATATCAGCCACCGGCCGGTTCGGCGATGATTCCAGCAGGGCCGCGGCAAACTTCAGCCGGGCACTCAGCTGGTACTGTTTGAATCCGGTCCCGGTCATCCGCTTGAACAACCTTGTCACCGTCGAAGCGCTCCGCCCGCTCATTGCCGACGCCTCCTCCAGCGACAGCGGCTGTTCCGGATGCTGGGCAATCTGTTCGATCACCGGAGCAATCAGGTCATAGTCCTTATGGTGAATCAGGCGGCTGCTGATGATCATTTCGAGCAGCCGGCTGAACATCGCCAGCAGCTTCTGGATTTTTTCTTCCGAGAGAACCGTACTGCGGTCAAACTCCTGCTGAAGTGCATCATTTCCCTGCTGCTGCTGCCACTGCTCCGCATACGGGGAAGCCGCCGGAGCCCCGCAGCTGCGGAACTGCCCGATCATCACAAACCCGGCCAGCTCACCGCCCGAAAACAGCGGCGCCACAGACTCGTGCATCCCGCCGTGGCAGGTGTAGGAAATCATTTCCCGCTTCTCACGCGCAGCCTCCATCATCTTCTGGTCAAGCGCCCGGCAGCGCGCATCCAGCCCCAGCGTCTCGCGCAGCATCCGGCAATACCTGCAGTTCGGCCGTCCCGCATCGTCCGGATACAGCATCTCCTTATCCGGCCCGAACAGCGATACACGCGTCCCGTGCAGCTCCGTGTAAAGATCGAACACCTCGGCCACCGTCTGGCTGATTAAATGATTTAACGTCACAAACATTGGATAAATAATGCACACCTCGCCCGAAAAATCCATACCTTTGCGCGATTCCCCCATGGAAAAAAACCATAAAAATCCTCTATAGTCGTGCCTTTCAGCTGCAAAGGGGAGAACCATGAAAAGAGAAGCCGTCATTCAAAAAGCCGTCACCGCGCACGCCGAACGTTTTGGGAACCAGCCTGCCAGCATTTCATGGGCTCCCGGCCGCATCGAAGTCGTCGGCAACCACACCGACTACAACGCCGGCGCCGTCCTCTCCGCCGCCATCGATCGCGGACACTGCGTCTGCATCTCCCGCTCCGCCAAACCCGGCATTCGCCTGTTCGCCATCGACGTCGACCAGGTCGCTGAATTCGATACCTCCAACCGCGAAAAAGTCGCCGACGCCGGCTGGGCCAACTACGTCAAAGGCACCTTCTACTTCATTCAGGAACAGCTCGGCCGGAAAGTCGACGGACTCGACTGCACCTTCTTCGGCTCCATCCCGATGGGCGCCGGACTCTCCAGCTCCGCCGCCCTCGAAGTCGCCTCGGCCTACGCCGTCCTCGACATCCTCGGCGCCACGCTCGACAAAAAGGAAATCGGAGCGCTCTGCCGCCAGGCCGAGCACCAGTTCGCCGGGACCAACTGCGGACTGCTCGACCAGTTCTCCAGCATCTTCGGCCGCGCATACGGACTCATCCATTCCGACTTCCGCAGCCTCGACGTCACCGGCGTCGACCTCTCGCCCGACATTGAATTCCTCGTCATCAACCCGCACGTCAAGCACAGCCTCGCCGACTCGCCCTACAACGAGCGCCGCGAACGCTGCGAACAGGCCGCCGCCCAGCTCGCCGAACTGCTGCCCCACCCCGTCGCCGCGCTGCGCGACGTCTCCTGGGAAGAATTCGAGCAGAACCGCGACAAAATCGACGCCGGCGCCGCCAAACGCGCCGCGCACGTCATCGGCGAAATCACCCGCGTCGAAAACGGCGTCAACCTTCTGAAGGACGGCGACATCGAAGGCTTCGGCGCCTCGCTGTTCGAGTCACATCAAAGCTCGATCGAAAACTTCGAAAACTCCTGTCCGGAAATCGACGTCGTCGTCGAAGCGGCCCGCGAAGCCGGTGCGCTCGGCGCCCGGATTTCCGGCGGTGGATTCGGCGGCAGCGCCATCGCGATGGTCCGCAAAGCGGATTCCAAAGCGATCAGCGAAAAAATCATCGCGCTGTGTCAGCCGAAAGGGATTACACCCGAAATTATCGAAGTGGTTCCGTCCGCCGGCGCTCATCTGGTGTCATAAAACGTTTCCAAACATTGGAAACTCTGCAGCTTTATTCTCCGGGATACCGCATGCCCCACTGCGCACGAAGCGTATCCATCGTGCGCATCGTTTCCAGCGTTTCGTCGAGCGGCATCAGCGGACTCTCAAGGAGGCCTTCGCGACTACAGCGATGGGTCTCGCGGATCTCGTGCTCAAACCCATTGGCTCCGCATTTGAAGTGTTCCTTCCTGCCGTCACGAATCAGAATGACGTCGTCGGTATGGGAAAAATGCGGAACGCGAATCGTTCCCGCCGATCCGGTAATGACGGCATCGCGCGACCGAGCTTCGCGAAATGACGATGCCATTTCGGCTCGTTTCCCTTCCGAATACTCAAACGTAAACTCTTCCGTGGTATCTACACCCGTCCACGCCATGTTATATTTCTGCGTCGTGATCTTCTGCGGAGCGGACTGAAAAACCATGCGCGCAAACGCAATCGGATAGATTCCGACATCGAGCAGCGCGCCGCCCGCCAGACACGGACTGTACATCCGGTTCCACGGCATCGTTTTCATGCTGAATCCCATGCGTACACAGAAATCCGCGCGCAAATGTTTTACCTCGCCGATTGCACCTTCGCTGAGCAGTTCACAGACTTTTCGTGACGACGGGTTAAAGCGCGTCCACATTGCCTCCATGCAGAACAGCTTCTTTTCGCGCGCCAGCGCAATCACCTCTTCCGCTTCCTGAGCGTTTCTCGTAAACGCCTTTTCAATCAGAACGGGCAGCCCTCGATTCAGGCAGAGCTTCGCGGCGGCGGCGTGCTCGGCGTGCGTGTTGGCAATATAAACGGCATCGAGCTGTTCACTGTGCAGCATTTCTTCATAACTGCCGTACACCTTGGGGATACCGAGCTTTTGCTGAAGCCGCTTTGCGCGGCGCATCGATTTCGAGGCCGCCGCGACAACGTGTCCCTCCCCGGTGTTTTCCAATGCCTGGAAAAATTTCGGTGCAATCAGTCCGCACCCGATGATTCCCCATTTAAAACTCATCTTCATCTCCTGTATGGACTCGCTTCATAAAGCGCCAGAGCCTGCGGCAGCCGCGCCTGCAGGTTCTGCATGCGCACGGCGTCCGACGGATGCGTCGAAAAAATACTCGCGGCCGGATCGTGGCCGGTTCGCTGCTGCGCGGCCCGCTGCCAGATCCGGACTGCCGCGCGCGGATCGTATCCCGCTTTGGCCATGTACATCATACCGACCGTATCGGCCTCGATTTCATCCTTCCGCGAATAGCGCGTCACCCAGATTCCATTGTACAGAACAAAGGCCCCGCTCAGGGCCTGCGCAATGTCTTCGCGGTCTTTGGCCTGCGCAATCACGGCCCCGCCCATCATCATCAGGCTCGGCAGCATGCTGCGGGTGATCGCCTCAGTGGAATGGCGGCAGTTGACGTGGGCGATTTCGTGCGCAAGCACCGCGGCGAGTTCTTCATCATCCTTCACCAGACCGTCCTTCGGATTCCAGAGGCCCTCATAGACCATGACTTTCCCGCCGGGCGCGGCCATGGCGTTGACGATATTGGTGTGAATCAGTGCCACCTCATACGGCAGGTCCGGCAGGTCGGACACCGAGCTGATCCGGCGCACCATTTCCTTCAGCTGCGCCACGCGAACCGGATCGGCATTGATCGGCACGCCGCGGGCACGCATCTCCTTCAGCGTATCGTCATAGACCTGCGAACCCATGCTCACATCCTGCTGCAGGGAATAAAAATTGCGCGTCTGCTGACCCGTCACCGCATCCATCGTGGTGCAGCCTGTCAGCAGCAGAAGACCCGTCAGTCCGAACAGAAGAAGTGGTTTCATGAGTTCCTCAGAAATTTGATTCGATCATCGGACGATAAACCAGTTCATGAACGACAACGTCGTCCGGCGCGTTGATGCAGTCGACAATCATCTTCGCGGCCGACTCCGCTTTCAGGTAATCGGGCCGCTCCTCGGGGCGGAAATCGGTATCGGTTCCTCCGGGATAGACGCCGGTCACCTTGACGTTGACCAGCCGCGCCTCTTTGATCAGGCAGAGTGTGAATCCGTGCAGGGCGTATTTGAGCGCGCAGTAGGTGGAATAGTTCGGCGCACTGGTGCGCGCAATCGTGCTGACGACATTCAGAATGTGCCCCCTCTTTCGCCCGCCCATTTCCCTGAGCGCCTCGCGGCAGAGCAGATACGGCGCACGAAAATTAATCGCATAGGAGGCGTCGAGCGCCGACTCCGCCACATCAACGATCGGCGTTTTTCCAAAGTTGGCGCCGGCGTTGTTGATCAGCACATCCACTCCGCCGAGCACCGCAGAGGCGGACGCATAGAGCGCGACCGCCGCATCCGGGTCCGCCAGATCAAACGGTTCGCCAAGGCAGCCCGTTTCATTTTTTAATCCATTCAGCAACTGCGGATTACGTCCGGTGGCAAAAACGGTGAAGCCCTGCGCACAGAGCTGTTTGACGGCTTCGCGGCCGATTCCCCGCGTCGCCCCGGTAACTAAAGCTGTCCGATTCATGTTTTTCTCCGCGGTTTCCAATCATTGGAAATTCTATGCCCGCCGGCGGTGCCGGTTTCCAACCATTGGAACCATTTTTTCCAAACCTTGGAAAACAAAAACGGCCCGGCTGTTCAACGGGGAAGAAACAGGGCGTCGAGTGCGGGAATTTCGAGCGGTTCCGGAAGGGAAACGGTTGCCGGCTTAAGCGCCGGATTCACCACCACCGTGCCGTGTTCAAATTCCCGCACCAGAACATCCGGGAAACCGTGCGCGGTAACCGCATGAACGGCGGCGCGCCCGCGGCCTTCAATCCGGAACGTCACATCCACCTGATCCGCGCCGCAGCCGGGACGCCGCAGGTAAAAGGAGAGAACCGACGGCTCGTGCGTTCCGATATAGCCGTACAGGTCGCTGTAGAATTCATTGACACGGCGGCCCTCTCCATAGTCGGGAACCGCGGAGAATTCCGCCTGCACCAGGCGAGGAACCCGGTCGTCCGCAGAAAATCCGTCCAGCGGATCGACGGCTTCCATGGTAACAAACAGGGTCAGGTCGCCGGCGGGGACCTTCAGGTCTTTCAACGTAACCGTCATCGGAGTCAATGGATCTCCGGATGCCTTGGGGGTAATGAGCAGTGCGCCGTCGTTTTTCTGAA
>JBFWJN010000200.1:0-5933 GCA_050253185.1 Kiritimatiellales bacterium
CAGACAGCGTTACGCGATACTCGCGGGCCAGAGAACCCTGTTTATGATCAAATGCAACCGGTGTCAGCTGGTAACGGTTCAGGGTTACCGTCAGAATCGCGTCCGCATCGCTTTGCGGACGCACATCCAGCCGGCCGTCCATCTGCAGTTCGGCACGCAGCGACTTCATCACCTGCACCTCAACCGACGGCTCGTCGGTTTTATTTTCCACCGCAATACTGACGGACTGAATCGACTCGGGAAGCGAACTGCCGACCCGGTAGCCCGCACAGCCGGACAGGATCAGCGCCAGAACAGGCAGCAGACAGCGTTTTGAAAATTTCATGCCGCACACCTTAGAAGAGCGCCCTGTGCACGGTCAAGACGCGAAAAACAAAACCGTCTGCACTTGATTCGACTTCGCCTGCTGATTAACGTGGAGCCCTGTTCAAACTTCCACGGAGCAACCATGAAAAAAGTACTGATCCCGACCAAACTCAACGGCATTGCCAAAGAACTTCTTGAAGCCAACGGAAATTATACCGTTGTCCAGGACGACAAAACCGAACTTTCCACCCTCGCCGCGCAACACGCCGACGCCTATGCGCTGATCGTCCGCAGTGAAAAGGTGCCCGCCGAACTGATCGACGCCCTGCCCTCGCTCAAAGTCATCATCCGCGCCGGCGCCGGATACAATACCATCGACATCAAGCATGCCCGCCAGAAAAAAGTCGATGTCATGAACACCCCCGGAGCCAATGCCAATGCCGTAGCCGAAGAAGTCATCGCGCTCATGCTGGCGGATGCCCGCCATCTGATTCCTGCCGATGCATCCACCCGGGAAGGCAAATGGGAAAAGAAAAAATTCATGGGGCGCGAGATCACCGGGAAGACCGTCGGGATTGTCGGGCTCGGCGCCATCGGTCGGCTGGTTGCAAAACGACTGAACGGATTTGACGTCAACGTACTCGCCTTCGATCCGGTCCTGTCTGAAGAAGCCGCCGCCCGTATCGGCGTCAAACTGGTTCCCATCAAAGAACTGTTTGAGCAAAGCGATTACGTTTCGCTCCACATTCCGGAAAACGAACATACCCGAGGCTTGGTCAATAAGGATCTACTCGGCCTGATGAAAAACGGCGCAACACTCGTCAACTGCGCCCGTGCCGGCGTGATCAACGAAGACGACCTGCGCGCCCTGAAACCGGAAAAAAGCCTGCGCTTCCTGAACGATGTCTATCCGAAAGACATCGAAGGACAGAAAACGGTTACAGATATCGCCGACATCATGCTGCCTCATCTCGGAGCATCGACCCAAGAAGCCAATTTCAATGCGGCGAAACGGTCGGCCGAACAGCTGATCGACTTCGACGGAAAAGGCGTCACCTCTTATATTGTCAACCGCGACATTCCGGAAGGCCTCGACGAAACCTATGCCGAGCTCGCCCATACCATCACGACGCTGGCGCGCGCGATGATCGGAACCGAAACCAAACTCAACCGCATCGAAGCCAGCTTCTACGGCGACCTGCGCTGCTTCAGCAACTGGCTCGCCGTGCCGGTGGTCTGCGCGCTTAGCGAGGAATTCGACCGCTCCATGGACGAAAAGGCCGCCGTGGCCTATCTCAACGATATGGGAATCGAATACGCAGTCCGCGAAACCGACGAAACCAAGGGGTATGGGAACTCCATCACCATCGACCTGCTTGCCAACGTCGACAAAGACAACCTGCGCCGCATCAGTGTGCGCGGAACCGTCGCGGAAGGCGTTATGATGATTTCCCGTGTGGGGCACTTCGACAAGCTCTACTTTGAGCCCAAAGGTCATCTGGCGCTGTTCACCTACATGGACCGCCCCGGCGTCCTGAGCGAAATCGCCGGTGCCATGGCCAAGGAAGGCATCAACATCGACGACGTCCGCAACCCGCACGACAAGAGCGGCGAGCGCTCCATCGCAATCCTTAAAGTCAGCAAAGCGGTCCCGGCAGAAGTCCTGACCGATATCGCTGCGAAAATCGAAACCATCAGCTTCTGTGCCGTCTCGTTCTGAACGACCGGACAGAACAGACGAACGGCCCGCCGTCGGCGGGCCGTTTGATTTCTTTACGACCGCTTTGCCCGAAAATCCTTAATCCGGTCCATAAAGGTTTCTTCAGAAAAATCCTTAAACTCACCCGCATCAAAAAACGTACCTTTGCACACCGCACAGGTTTCCAGCTGGATGTGCGGCTGTTTCCGGTCATGCACCTTGCTCATGCGAATGTTGCAGACCGGACAGTTCACATTTCTTTTCCTGTTATATTCAGCACCCTGCTTTGCATCGCCGGTATCAATTTCTGAAGCCCCTTTGATTTCAACAAGGTCTTCGGCTTCCAGCGCGTCAAACCACAGTCCTCCGCAGTTTTTGCACTGCTCGTATTCGACACCCTTGTATTCCGTGGTTTTCATTTCCTGGCCGCACTTGGGACACTGCATGATATTTCTCCTCGGTTCTTACTGCTTGCTGATCGACATAACTTGTTCTTTTATCTTATTTTAAGCTGTACTCTCAATGTAAATGATTCGGCCATTACAGAAACCGGCGGAAGTTATAATGGATGCGGACCGGGAAGATACATACATTGCGGTCGACGAAAGGAACGGTGTGTGAACTCGCATGAAGTCATCAGGAAGTCGGTCGGCGATCTCGGTGTAAAAGCCGTGGCGGCGGATATGGGACTGTCCACGTCCCTGGTCTATAAATGGTGCCAGCCGAATGACACGCCCGATGCCAGCGGAACGGAAAATCCGCTGGACCGTTTGGCCCAGCTCTATGCGATCACGCAGGACCCCGGACTGATTGCCTGGCTCTGCCGGAAAGCCGACGGCTGTTTTGTACCCAACTCCCCGTGCCGGAAAGAAGACGCCATTCCGCTGCTGCATATGACGCGCCGAATCGTCCGTAAGTTTTCGGACCTGCTGGATGTGCTCACGGAAAGCATCGAAAACGACGGAAAAATCGACCCGGTCGAAGCGGAGGGAATCCGGATCGAATGGGAGGAAATGAAATCGTGTGCGGAGAGTTTTGTCGCCTCATGCGAAAAAGGTGTGTACGCGGAATAACGAAACGGGGGTAATCATGCAGGAATGGTGGTCGGGACTGAGCGGAGCAACACAGTTTTTCTACGAAATGGCTGTCTTCTTCAGCGTTTTCTTTCTGTGGCAGATTATTGCCGCATTCCTGGGGCTCAACGGTGACGAGATGGATGCCATCGGCGATGCAGGGACCGACATCAGCGATGTCGATGCGCCGGATGATGTCGATACCGACGACGTCGTGGAATCCTCGCAGGCATTCAAAATTCTCAGCCTGCGCTCCATCATCACATTTTTCACGCTCTTCTCATGGGGCTGCGCGCTGTACACCACCGACCGCATGCCGATCCCCAAAGCCATGGGCATTGCCAGCATCTGGGGTCTCGCCGGCATGTTCATCATCGCATTGATTTTTTACGGCATGAGCAAGCTGACAGAAACCGGAACCAAAGACATTACAACCAGCAAAGGAGTCCTCGGCACCGTTTATCTCGACATTCCCGCCGGCGGGTTCGGGGAAATCAAAACCATCGTGAACGGAGCCGTTGAACACATCAAAGCAAAAAGCACCGGCGGAGCCGACCTGCCCGCCGGTACACAGGTCCGTATTGTGAATATCATTGATCAGACACTGGTAGAGGTTGAGCAACTAAACAAAGAAGGAGACTCACAATGAACATGACGGGGTTGGTACTGATTATCATCATCGCGGTCGCGATGATTGCAACATTTCTGGCGCTGGTCAGCCGCTATCGCCGCTGTCCGTCCAACAAGATCCTCGTCATCTACGGCAAAACCAGCAGCGGCGCCGCCAAATGCGTCCACGGCGGAGCCGCCTTTGTCTGGCCGCTGATCCAGGACTTCGCCTATCTCGACCTCGAACCGTTCGTCGTGCCGATCGATCTGAAAAACGCACTGTCGCTCGAAAACATCCGCGTCACCGTACCCACCACCGTAACCGCCGCCATCTCCAACACCAAAGGCATCATGCAGAATGCCGCTGTCCGCCTGCTCGGCCTTTCCCGTAAGGAAGTTGAAGACCAAGGCGCAGGACATCATCCTCGGCCAGATGCGTGCTGTCATCGCCACCATGCGCATTGAGGAAATCAACCAGGACCGGCAGGCCTTCCTCGCCAAAGTCAACGAAGCCGTTTCCGGGGAGCTGGAAAAGATCGGACTCTACCTCATCAACGTCAACATCCGCGACATCGGCGATGAATCCGGCTACATCGAAGCCCTCGGCCGTCGCGCCGCCGCCGAAGCCATCAACCAGGCCCTGATCGACGTCGCCGAACAGGAAAAACTCGGGAAAACCGGAGTCGCCGTTCGGGAACGCGACCAGCGCGTCGCTGTGGCCGCCGCCACCGCCGAAGCGGAAATCGGGGAAGCCACCGCCGACCGCGAGCGCCGTTCCAAACGCGCCGCCCTCGATGCCGAAGCCGCACAGGGAGAAACCGAAGCGCGTTCCAAAAAAGCCTCCTACGAAGCCAACCAGCACGTCGCCGAACAGGAAGCCCGCCAGCGCGCCGAATCCGCGGCAAAAGAAGCCGACGGCTCCATCCGCGTCGCCCAGGAAGTCGCCGAGAAAAAAGCGGAAGAAGCCCGAGCCGAACGTGAAGCCGCCCGCCTGCGCGCCACCGTGGTTGTTCCTGCCGAAGCCGAAAAAGAACAGACCATCATCTCGGCCGACGCCGAAAAAGAACGGTCCATCCGCATCGCACAGGGACAGGCCGAAGCCAGGCTTGCCAAAATGCGCGCCGAAGCCGCCGGGGTTCAGGCCATCCTCGATGGAAAGGCCAAAGGCTACGAAGCCCTCGTCGCCGCCTGCCAGACCGCCAATCAGGCCGCCTCGTTGCTGCTCATCGAAAAGCTGCAGGAAATCGCCGCGGTTCAGGCTCAGGCCATCCAGGACCTGCCGATCGAAAAAGTCATCGTCTGGGACGGCGGCGGCAAAGACGGCGGACTCTCCGGCCTGGGCGGCCGCCTGATGGGCGCCCTGCCCCCCATGCACGAACTCGCCAAACAGGTCGGGCTCGACCTGCCCGAGTTCCTTGGCAAAATGCAGAACGAACAGAAAACAAAAGACGACCTGCCGACCGGAAAATAGTTTCCAATGTCTGGAAAAATCCCGCCTCCGATTCCGGAGGCGGGAATCTGGGAGATGCGCATGAGCCATTCATCCTGATATTTTTCCAATCCCTGGAAACATCTGAAACACTCAGCGCTGCTGCAACTGCTGCATTTCGAAGAAGAGGCCGCGGCGCTCCATCAGTTCATCATACGAGCCGATCTCGGCAATCCGGCCGTCCTGCATCACCACGATCCGGTCCGCCCGGCGAATCGTCGACAGGCGATGAGCAACAATAAACGTCGTCCGGTTCTGCACGGCGTGATCGATCGCTTCCTGCACTTTCTTTTCCGACACCACGTCGAGCGCCGACGTCGCCTCGTCCAACACCAGAATCCGCGGATCGCGGACCAGCGCACGGGCAATCGCAATCCGCTGGCGCTGTCCGCCGGAGAGAAGCGCACCGTCCTCGCCGATACGGGTTTCCAGGCCTTTCGGCAGCGCGGCAATCACGTCGAACAGATGGGCGGCGCTCAGAATCTCGTTCAGATGCTCTTCATTGATGTCGCCGAGACCGTAAACAATGTTTTCGCGAATGCTTCCCGAAAAAAGAACCGTTTCCTGCGGCACCACGGAAATGAAGCGGCGGACGGTGCGCATATCGCACTCTTCCATGTCCTTTCCGTCGAACAGAATCCGGCCCGCCTGCGGGCGGCGGAAGCCGATCAGCAGCTGCATCACCGTGGACTTTCCAGCGCCGCTCGACCCAACCAGAGCGATGCATTCACCCGGCGTCACATCCAGCAAAAAATCC
>JBFWJN010000201.1:0-5870 GCA_050253185.1 Kiritimatiellales bacterium
ATTCTTGCATCCATCGTTCACGTTCCAATCATTGGAATCAGCCGCGGAAGCAAGGTCGTCAATTTTCTCCAACCCTTCGGTCTCACTTCGGTTGGCGATGTGGATTCCTGTGATTTCGCCGCCCTTAAAAATGAAGTCCTGCGACTGCTCCGGTCTCGCACAGAGTTCGAGGAGAAAAGCCGCGACGTTCGCAGCCGGCTGCTCCATCGGCTGAATGCAGCCATCGAACAGCTCAAACGGCTTCTTACAGATTAAAACCAGCAGTCGCTTAAGCTTTTACCGTTCCAGAAGCCTGAACATCTCCATCAGCGTTGCGATGTTATTGGCTGCAAGAAAAACGAGGAACACAAATAAATACCCCGAGACTAAATAGAATATTCTGGGAGAATCTCTGCGGATTACGGTCAAAAATAATCCGACCAGCACAGGGAGCATAAATGTCCAGTGGGGAGTATAAAGGAAGAATTCGGAGGACCGGCCGTAGAACAGGTGTATGGCACTTTCCAGCAAGAAGCAGAGCATAAAGAGAATTCCCAGAGTCCTGATGGAATCGCGTGTCCTGAACAAAACGTAAACCATCCAGATCAGCAGCGCACCCCACATCAGAACAAGAGGAGAACCCATTGAAAGATATGGGACACACGGCCCTGCCGAACAAAACCGGATACCGGTTATCCCGCTGTCTCCCAAAGGAACAGGCACAATCTTGGGAAATACTATGTTGAACAGGAAAAGATAGGGGCCGAACACGGCAAACCGTTCAGCCAAACCGGCGTCATGCATATACATGGTTCGGCTCTGAAGCGCATGAATATGAAAAAACAGAGTGAATGACGGATAAATAATATCCTGCACAACTGCCAGCCCGGTCAGCAGCCCTGCAACCGGAATCATAAATTTTATACCGTCTTTTACTGCATTCCGCAGATCCCGTCCCGCCCCATGTTTTGCCGCAATAAAAATCAAAACGGCAAAAAGAAAATGGGATGTAACCGCTCCGCCGGCAGCAACTGCGGATCCCAGAACCAGCCATGGATTTTTTCCATGAGCTGTAACCATCCAGCAAAACAGAAGCAGACAGAATCCATCCAGCAGAAAATAATCCGGAACGGCACTCCACAGTAAATGGCAGGAGGAAAGTCCCCCAAGAAATGAGCACAGAACGGCCGTTCTCCGCAGACATCCCAGACTCAAAAGAAAAACCGTCAGCAGCACAACGAAACCACCGCCCAGGCAGGCGGTAAACACCAGTGCAGCAACCTGCTGTGACCCGGTGATCAGAGCCAGAAGCACGCCAATCGGGTTGACTAGAAGAACTCCCAAGGGATGCGTATTGGTACGGTAGTGATTAGAGGAAAAATCAGCAATGTCACCGACCATCCACCGCACATCGGCTCCGAAAAAAATGTCAACGCGTGAAAAACATCCCTGACGCAAAAAAAAATGCCCTACCGCCAGATAAAGCCCCGCAAAAAGCAGAAAAATCAGGATAAGCCAAAACCCGGAAATTTTTTCAACCTTTGAGGATCGCCAGGAGCACGAATCAACCTGAAATGTACCAAGAATCCGTCGAGCAGCTCCGGTTAAAATGTCCGGCATGAATATCCATGCAGTATGCGCAGTCATGTTTCACCACCATGCCGGACAAAGTCTGTAAAAATTCGTCCTTATAACTGTAAAATCAAAAAAGACAACTAGCCGACACGTAAAAAAATCCTATATTTATAAAGTATATAGAGAAAAACCCACTTCACGACAATGCTGCATAAAACCATTAATACGGCCTGAGCAGCCAGAGGAAATAAGTCCAGCAAACCACCGAAAAAAAACTGGGTTGTGGATAAAAACGGTAAAATACCATCCTGAAGCATATAGATGGTAATGGAATTCATGCCAATTACTACGAACGGGAAAAACAGCTTTTTAAACGGACCCACATCAATCATCAGATAAAAAACTGACAGGAGAATTGCGGAAAAACCCCCGGCAAAAAGAACAAAAGAACTGGTCCATAGATTTTTATTAATAGGAAAAGCCAAATTCCACAGCATTCCAAGAAACAGCCCTAACACTCCCATTGCAAGCAGGCACAATCCTTTTCTCAGAGGTGTCAGCGCTCTTTTTTCCGATTGCAGCAACTGGCCGGTCAGTATTCCCAAAAGAGCCGTGGAAACAGCCGGAATGGTGGCAAACAATCCTTCCGGGTCATGAACATCAAGATAAAGTTTTCCGGGCACCAGACAACGATCGACATAGGCGGCAAAACTTCCTCCCATCGTCAATACTCCGGCCCCAAACCCCGGGACCGGAATTAATGTCATAGCGGCCCAATAACCAAGCAACAGACTTAAACACCAGATTGTCTGTCCCTTCCAGGTCGTGTTCATGGCGATGATTGCGCCGAGCCCCCATGCCAGACCAATTCGGCTCAGTACACTGACATAACGCATATCCGAAAAGTTAAATTGCAGCAGACCGTTATAAATCATGCCTAATAGAATAAGAATGAGCATTCGGCGGATAATGTGCACATAAATTTTCCACTTCGAATCTCCTCGGGATTCACGTTTATCAAGCGAGAAGGGAAATGACACGCCAGCCAAAAACAAAAAAAGAGGGAAAACCATATCGTAAAATGAAAACCCGTTCCATGCCCTGTGCTTCATCTGTCCTGCCAGGGCGTGAACCAACGGCGAAGACGTAATCAGTTCCCATTTTTTGAAAACCATTGCTCCACCAATAATCCAGAACATATCGAAACCGCGTAATGCATCGATGGAGACTAACCTCACTGAGTCAGACTTTATGTTCAAGACCGAATTTTTCATTTTTTATTACCAGCTTCTGCCACACCACAGTTCTAAACTTTCCGCCGAATACGAACCATCAAGGATTCCGTTATTCGACACACACCTCAAAGAATTAAAATAATATTCACAGGGCTTAACCCACCGATCACCTTCACATTGAATTTATGGAGCATTTGTAGACGAGAAATAAGCAAAGACCATTGCTGTTCTTGCCAGATCATCGATAACGAATTCCCCATGTAACACCGACTCCCAAGTATCGACATATTTTCTTGCATATGGATAATACTTACCTGAAGAACTTCCTGTTGGGCTGTAGCTAGGATAAGAGTGATCTAAAATTGGAGCATATACGTTTTTATATGGCAAATCACGCGCAATACCATACACATTGATTCCCGGGAATGGTTCATCAACTCCATCATAATAACAGATTTTACTATGTGGATGCTTAGGATATTTATCACCGACTCCTGTTATAAATGTAGTTGAAAGTGGATTCGCTCCTAGTGGCCAATCCATGTTGATTCGCGCGTGTTCAAGCCAGTTCGTATCCTTGGACACCTCATAAGCCAAAATGTAGTTATATGGTCTCTGAACCATCGATGCTCCACCGAATTTCATGCCGTTAAAACTTTTAATTTCAAAGTCGTAACGGAGATCCATGGCATACTCATAAGCATAATTTTCAGCAATATTAATTGTCTTTTCAGCAATTGCTGTATGTAGAACAGCGTCAACAGGGAAATTGGTAATGCTTAAATAGCCATAGAACCGAATTAAATTCGGAGCAATTCCCCACTGCTCATCTCCTATAAGATTCTTAGTGTTTTCCGCCAATGTACCTTCCCCAGCTTTCACCAGAAGATTACTCAACACGGCATGGTAACTAAGGTTTCCTGTCAGTGAATACAGTTCGATAGCTGCCCAAATTCGATACGGCAGATCATTCGTCGAAAATTTATCACCACTGTGAATATCAGGGATATTATTTGTAACTCCATTGACTACAAGCTGACATCCGTCCGGGTTTCCATAGTCCGAAGACTCTTCTCCTTGCGCGGGAATCGGATATGAATCCGGATGGGTGGCCAAACACTGCCAAGCGAGCACAGCTTTATTACTATATAAAGCTGATATCGATGAATTGTACGGCGCATAAATCCGCGCGGCTTTGGCCAGAATGGCACAGGCTGCGGCCGTATCACGAGTGGTTTTTGTAATTGCCCAGATTTTTCCGTTCTGCTCACTAGGCATGCCTCCAGGCCATGTTTCATAACTTATTTTATTATATGCAGCACCGTTAGTGCTAACCATTTTAGCAATCCAGTCGAGCTCCCATTTGGCTTCATCGAGCATGTCTGGAATTCCATTTCCACTTTCCGGCAAATCGAGCTGACCATCTGTGAACCGTTCAGGACATATACAGTACATTGTCAATAGCAGGTTCACCGCATCACATCCGGTTGCAAGATATCTATTATAATCCGCGGCATCATACCATCCGCCGGTAAAATCGGAATAACTTCCGATTCCCTCACCTGCATATAAATCAGGTGATTTTTCCAATATTGAATTATGATAATAGGCTGTATTTGTATTTTGTTGCAGATCTCCCTTCCTCGCCCAAATTCCGGAAGTTACCGGATTGGTCATGGAAATCCCACTGCGTTGAAACCATAGGCTTCTCATGCAGTGATAATAGACTCCATTGTAAATATTCGGTCCGATTTCAAATATGTAACTACAGCCAATATATGGCACATACACCCGATACGTGCCTGGGGCCTTTAATGCTGAAAAATCAATTCTCCATACTTCCTCCCCGGAGAACGGAACCATTGCCTCTGTACTGCCGTTTGCAAACACATCCTCCGCACAAACCCGACTCATTTGCGCAGTGTACACATTTATCCCGGTTTCAACACTTTGAATATACGCAGCATGCACTAGATTAGTATCGAGAAACATCTCCCCGCGATCACCAAGGTAATTTCCGATATAGGCGATTTTGGTGGACTCTGGCAACCATCCGACCTGATTAACTTTTATAGACGAAGTAGTATCTGTATCTCGATAATCAAAAGTTAGCACCCCGTTAAGCGGAAAATTACCAGAAACATCCTGAACAGTGTTGGAGTATGTGTATGTCTGTCCGGATACCATTGGCTCAGTCAATTCCAAATAAATATAATGCTTCACAATCGGACTGTCAGCAGAAGAACCTCTGAACCCCTCCACCCACGAGCGTAATCCAATGTTAGTCACGGCAATCGTTCCGCCAACCGATGATACAATATGATTTGTTGGATCACGGGCAGAGATAAAATCAAGCTTATCGCTACAGGTCACCTCAAGATGGCGAGTGCTGAACGGTTCAATGTGTTCAACAGAAAGTCCTCGAAGATCCTGGATCGAAATTCGGTCCACATAAAACGCTTGGGGAAATGAAAACTGTCCTACCTGATTTGGAGAAATGGTTAACCTAATTTCCTGGAAAACACCAAGAAACTTCTCCGCCCCATTAGAACTAGTCATATCGTCATAGGGAATCCTCACCAGTTTGTATTCTTCCGTGATATTCGTCGATGGTAGGCCATTCAAATCATACAGATACGGCTGGATATCGATTCCATCCATATTTTCATCACTCCCAGACCAGTAAATCAGTTGCAAATACAACGGTTCAGTGTAGATCCCAGACGTCGTACGAACATAAAACCACAGCTCATCAGCATCGACGAATGTGTAATCTTTCCCGTTATTATCCACCCCGATCTTGGCAGTATAATGCCATGAATCAGAAAGCGTTACCTCAAAGCAACTAGCACCGTTGAATGCAAGTGATTCATTAGTAACCAAAGAAACGTATTCATTATTGGGAAAAGCATGTTCCATTGTTTCATCAAAAATCAGAGCCTCCGATTCGGAAATATCATTAACAGGATCAGTCCCGTTAAGATACTCATGCAGGTTGCTAAAATTATCCCCGTCCGGATCGCCGAATGCTCCGTCATCCCCCTGACTACTCCGGGGATTCAGTCCATAGAGGATTTCCCA
>JBFWJN010000202.1:0-5866 GCA_050253185.1 Kiritimatiellales bacterium
CTCTTCCTCATCTGCGCAGACAAATTTTCCAATTCAGATGCTGTTTCGTCCTCTGGATGATACAAGTATTACAGCATCAGATGCTGTTCTCTATGATATTGTACATGATGGTGAAGACAGCATTACGGAGGTGGAAGCTCTTGATACGAATAATCTGTGTACGACAATCGTACATTTTAATTATGCGTCCATTCATCGCGATGAATTACCAGATCCGTTGCCATGGCCCGGTTATTTTGGATATCTGACGGGTGCTCAGTTGACTTCTGGTGTGGGAGTTTTGACGACGCGTTTTTATGTAGATCATCCGGAGAATTTTTGGACTGATACTCCGGAGGATTTTGAAGCTCCAGATGACGTGATTATTTATCGCACGGTAGATGGATATCCAGATTGGTCTTTTTATGAGTACGCTGTCATAACCAATGTAAATATATCCGGGGGATACGTTGAGGTCAAACGAGGGCAGTATGGAACATCTCCGCGGTGTTTTATTGCTGATCAGGCTGTTATGGCGACGCATGCGCAGAAGGCAATGGATCGATACGCATCTAGGTCGTGGTTGATTAATATGAGTCTGCATGCACCGGTTTCTCCGGATAGATTGATCGGAGCTGAATGGTTTGCAGACTATTCATATGACCGATTTCTCAGTGTCGGCTCCGATGGTGTGGAGTTTGACGTGGGCCATTTAAAATATGATTTGTTCAACCGCCCCTTGGATTGTGATAATAATCTGGTGGATGATGGAGGTTTCTTCGGCGGGATCAACAGTTTTGGACTGGGGGGGGGCAGGTTTTTTCTAGGCGTATGAGGCAGATGCTTGGCAACTCAGTTATATTCCAAGTTGATGGATGCTACCCCTACAAAGGATTCCGCGGATATCGTTATATCAGTGGGTTGGAGCTCGAAGGGTTTCCTCAATACAATGACTATGACAGTTTTTCACAATCGTTTCAGCAGTTGCAGCAGTATTCTGAAAAAACGGATTATCCTAATCACTTTTCATATCCGTTTACCAAACAGGTAACAACGGTTTTCGGAGATGAATATGAAAACGGCGAAAAAACTGATTACCGGTTTCGCATTGGACTGGCGGCAGCTTGTTTGACAGGGAATCCGCACCCCTATGCTGCATTTAAAGAAGGTGTTGGGGGAATTGAAAATGAAGGCACATTTGGCATTTTCGATTGGGATGAGTATTATGGTGGAGATTTGAATGAAATTGGTTGGCTGGGTGAGCCCTTGAACGATGCGCAGCGTGACATGGGATTTGGGCCCGACCTGTTAGCCGGAGAGTCTTGGACACTGAGAGCAATTGATCCGTATGAAGGTTGCCTCAGCAATAAGTGGGATGGGTCGTATGAAGTTCATGTAACGAGTATTCCAGAAGGAGGCAGCCACCAGTATAATCAGGTTGCCTTGGTTAGCAGCAGTCCGATTCTTTTGGTCCCTGGGCAGGAATATACGATTGTCTTTGATGCGATCGGTACAGCATCGTGGACTGTCGGCAGTAATACCCTTAATCGGGTTCCCAGCCTGATTCGTGTGGGATTCGGTGCAGATAAAAAAAGTGATGTAACTGTGGATATGAGCTGGAACACTTATTATCTGTCTGCTGTTGCCGCGACTAACTCCACGCAGATTGAGTTTGCACTGGCTGAACAGATTGGGATGCGCCGTATAAAAAACATCCGGTTATATGCCGGTGGCGGCGATCGGTTTATTCGTGACTTTACGAACGGATTAGTGATTTTGAATGCTTCCCGAACGGCATGGACCAACAATATAAATGGTGTTTATCGCCGATTGCGGGCGACACCCCATCCGGTTACAGGAGAGCTGATGGCTGAAGACGTGAATGACGGAAGTTTTATCGGCGATAATGTTGTTATACCGGCCATGGACGCTGTATTTCTCAAGAAGATGTATGGATGGTTTTATTTTGAAAGCCATGCTTTCGGTAATCGCCTGAAGTCGGTGGATGGGGAAACCGCCTTTGATTTAACCGGTGATTACGGAGGTCGGGTTCAATGGCAGTTAACACCCGCTGATGGAGAATATTACTATATTGAAAATATGACATATGACAATCAGCGACTAAAGGCTGTTGACGGACTGAATGCTTTTGATTTGACCGATGATTATGGAGATAAAGTTCAGTGGCGATTAGGCCGAGCAGAAGGAGAGTATTATTATTTGGAAAATAAAGCTTTTGATAATCGCCGATTGCGCTCTGATGACGGAGGCACAAGTTTCAGTCTCACGGATATTACTGGGGGACAGGTCCAGTGGAGATTAGTATCCCCATAAAATCATATATAATCTTTATTTATAATTTTAAGTGTGGAGTAATAAAAAGGAATATTAAGAATGAATTTCCAAAAGCCCTTGTTTACAGCAGTTACGACCCTGTGTTTGGCATCGGGGAGTGTTCGCGCCGCTCCGCAGAGGCCGAACATTCTCTTTCTGGCAGTCGATGACTTAAACGATTGGATCGGCTGTTACACCAACGGATATCCGGGGACGGTGCATACCCCCAATATGGACCGTCTGGCGTCGGAAGGACTGCTTTTCCAGAAAGCCTATTGTTCGGTTGCACTGTGCAATCCGTCGCGCACCGCGATTCTAACCGGCCGTTATGCATTCATGTCGGGGGTCTACGGGAACAACACCTGCTTCCGGGATTATGATGGACTGAAAGATCTGGTGACGCTTCCGCAGCTGTTTAAAAACAACGGCTATACAACGGTCAACGCGGGTAAGATTTTTCATCACAACAGCGGTAAGATGGCGGATCCGGTGTCGTGGGACGTCGTTACGGATCTCCCGAGCGGGACACCGAATCCGGAAAATGAAAACCCGCTGGATATCCATTTCCCGGCGAAATATCACGAGAAGGCGTTCCGGTACGGAGCTCTTTCTCAACCGAAAGAGGCCTGCGGGGACTACCGGCAGGCCCGGTTCTGTGCGGACTTCCTGAAAGAAAAGCACGATAAGCCGTTCTTCCTCGCCTATGGAAGCATTCGTCCGCATATGCCGCTGTTTGCCCCGAAGGAATATTTTGATCTGTATCCACTGGATCAGATCGTTCTCCCGGATGTGCCGGCAGATGACTACGACGATATCCCTGAGAAAGCGAAGTATTATAAAACGTTCGATGTCCACGAAATCATTACAAAGGCCGACGCGTGGAAGTATTATGTACAGGCCTATCTGGCCTGTGTGTCCTTGGCGGACGACTGTCTGGGACAGGTTCTGAATGCGCTGGAGGCAAGCCCGTATCGGGACAACACCATTGTTGTTTTCTGGGGAGACAACGGATTTCATCTGGGAGAAAAGCAGCATTGGGGCAAATTTACCCTGTGGGAACCGGCCGACCGCGTTCCCCTGATTATGAAAGTTCCGGGAATAACGACCCCCGGAACCGAGACGGATTCCGTGGTCAGCCTGATGGATCTGTATCCGACACTGGTTTCTCTGGCGGGGCTGTCACTTCCCGCCGGAGTCGAAGGGCGCAATCTGACTCCCGTTTTAAGGCATCCGGAAACGGAATGGTCGGACCCGGTGATCACCACATGGTTCCCCGGCAATCATACGCTGCGGACACCCCGGTACCGTTACATCCGATATGAGGACGGTTCCGAAGAGCTCTACGATATGGAAAAGGATCCGAATGAATTTACGAACCTTGCTGGAAACCCGGAACGCGCCGCGTTAATCCGCGAGATGAGGACGCATTTGCCGGAAACCAATCATCCGGATGTGGAAAAATCGAAGTGAGTGTTATCCGAAATATTCTTTCGGAGACAGCCCGGTGGATTGCTTGAAAATCCGGTAGAACTGGGCGTAGCTGCCGAAACCGGCATCCAGTGCGCAGGCCATGAGGTTGAGCGGTCCTTTGGGCGAATAGCAGGAGAAAAACCGCTCCAGTTTCTGGCGGTTGCGGAACTCCGTAATCGTCATCCCGACCTCTTTGTGAAAGAGGGGGACAATCCGGGAGGAACTGATTCCGCACTGTTTCGCCAGCTGTGAGATCGGTATGTTTTCCACGTCTTCGTCGCAGATCAGGTGAACGGCTTTGGCAATGGCCGGATGCAGTTCATTGTAGTGCAGCTCGTTTTTTGTACTGCGGAACGTGTGCCAGCAGTGCTGAAGGACGTAATGAAGCCCGGCATTGAACAGGTCGTTTTCACCCTGCCTGCCGATCATCGGTTCCGGACACGGTTCTCCCAGGTTCAGCAGCTCGGAAAAAATCCGGCGCATGAACTGGAATTCATTGGCCGGAAGCCGGCGATGAAGAAACTCTTCGTGCTGCCTTTTCAGAATGGCATCATGCTGCTCCGTGCAGGTTTGCCGCAGAAAATCCTTGGTGAATTCGACAACCCACATTTTAAAATCCGGGGTGCGGTAGCACAGGGAGCGTTCCTGGCTCGGGAAGCACCAGAGGGCGGATAGGGGAGAAAGCTTGATGACTTTATTGTCGATCACGTAGGTGGTTTGGCCGGATTCGATGATCAGCAGCGCCAGGACATCGTAACGGAACCGCTCGTCCGGTTTGGCCAGCGCATCCTGCGGGTCCATGTACCGGATCAGCCCGCTTCGCTCCGGAAAAATCGGAAGACGGATGTATTCGGCAGGAATATCGCGCTGGGTGTTTATCGAGTCATCGACCATAGCGGTTAAAATATCGTGTTGGCACATCCTTTTGGAAGAACATATTATGAGAAATAATCAAAGTCATATGCAATTACAGCCGGCCCATAAAACAGGTATAAAAGACACAAACAAAACTGAGAAATCTATGAAATATAGCGCGCGTATTTACTGTCTGTCGGCCTGGATCATGGCCGGATTGCTGTCCTTCAGTGGTCTCGCATACGGCGGGTCCCTCATCGAAAATGCATCTGTACAGGTTGCGCTCGATAGCGAAACCGGCAGTTTTTCCATACGGGACAACCGGACGGGATACACGTGGCGGCAGGTGGTTCCGGAACGCCCTGCCGTAACCGCCGTGAAGGGTCTCCGGCGCAGCGAGGATACGATCAGCGCCCGGATCGAAATGGCGGATGGATTCGGTTACAGAATGACCCTGGGGCTGGACGGAGATTCTCCCGAAGTGACGGTATCTTTGACCGGCGACGAAATGCCCGCATTCCTGAATTACCCCTTTCCGTTCTGCCCGGAAGAAAAGGCGGACATGCTTCTGGCGATGAAGAGCGGCCTGCTGCTGCCGGTTACAGATGATACCGTGTTTTTTAAAAACAATGCACGCCGACAGTATCAGTACTATGAAGGACACAACAGCTCCATGCCGTTTCACGGGCTGATCAACCCATCCGGTGATGGGCTGATGCGCTTGGTTGAAACGCCGAACGATGTCGGCTACGAACTCGCACGGCGTGACGGACGGTTGATCAATCAGATCCGGTGGCAGCCTCAGTTCGGCAAAGTGGGATATTCCCGCACCGTGCGCTATGTTCTGTTTGACCGCGGCGGCTATGTCGCCATGGCGGACCGGTTCAGGAACTATGCCGAGCAGAACGGCATGGTGAAAACCCTGCGGCAGAAAGCCGTCGAAAACCCGAACGTCGATAAGCTGATTGGCGCGGCCAATGTCTGGGTGCAGGACTATGACAACGTTCTGGACTCCTGTTTTCCGCTGGCGCAGGAAATGATGGATCTCGGGATGAGCAACGTCATCTTCAACGGCAAGTCATCCTGGTGGAACGATATGTCCGCCGACGATATCCGGAAGGTCAATGCCCTAGGATATCTGTACTGCCGGTACGATATTTATCAGGATGTGTTCGATCCGTCGAAATCGGATCTGATTCACGTCAACCCGTCCTGGGTGCCGGAAGCC
>JBFWJN010000203.1:0-5865 GCA_050253185.1 Kiritimatiellales bacterium
CCTTCGAGTGCTGGACGGCGCGGTCGGGGTTTTCTGCGGTGTGGGCGGTGTGCAGCCGCAGTCCGAAACCGTCTGGCGCCAGGCCAATAAGTACCATGTTCCCTGTCTGGCGTTCGTCAACAAGATGGACCGGAAAGGCGCGGATTTTGCATCGGTTGTAAAACAGATGCGCGAAAAACTGGCCGCTCCGGCCATTCCGATTCAGCTGCCGATCGGCTCCGAAGAGAATTTTAAAGGGGTGGTCGATCTGATCACCATGCAGGCACTGACGTTTAAGGAAGAGAACCTCGGAAGCGAAGTCGTCGCGTCGGAAATTCCCGAGTCGATGGCGGTTGAAGCTGAGAAGGCCCGCGCGGCCCTGATTGAGCGCGTAGCGGAATCAGATGAGCAGCTGATCGAGGCGTATCTGGAAAATCCGGATGTTCCGGCTGATCTGCTGATTCCCGCGCTTCGCCGCGCGACGGTTTCCGGTCATATCGTTCCAGTTCTGTGCGGCTCTTCGCTGAAAAACAAGGGCGTTCAACCGTTGCTGGATGCGGTGGTGAATTATCTGCCGTCCCCGCTCGATGTCCCGGCTGTGAAAGGCCACCATCCGAAAACGGAAGAAATAGTTGAGCGCGAAGCCGGCGATTTCGAACCCTTCAGCGCACTCGCTTTTAAAATGGCGACCGATCCGTTTGTCGGTCGTCTTGTTTTTGTCCGCATTTATTCCGGAAAACTTGAAAAGCGCCAGAACGTGTTCAACCCGCGCACGAAGAAGCGCGAAAAAATCACCCGCCTACTTCGCCTGCATGCCAACACCCGCGAAGACGTAGACGTGCTTTATTCCGGAGAAATCGGCGCAGTTTCCGGACTCAAAGGTTTTACGACCGGTGACACGCTCTGCGCCGAAAACAACCCGATTGTCCTTGAACGCATCGAATTCCCCGAGCCGGTGATTGCCATGGCGATCGAGCCGAAAACGCAGGCTGACCGCGATGCACTGAGCCATGCACTCCGTACGCTGGCCGAAGAGGATCCGACCTTCCGCGTCACCTCCAATGAAGATACCGGGCAGACCATCATCAACGGCATGGGCGAGCTGCATCTGGAAATCATCAAGGACCGTATTTTTCGTGAGTTTAAAGTCCAGGCCAACGCCGGCAAGCCGGTGGTCGCCTACCGTGAAAGTGTTCAGGCGACTGCCTCCGGCGAGTTCACCTTCGAACGCGAGTTTGGCGGGCGCGGCCATTTTGGTCATCTGGTGGTGCAAGCTGCTCCGCGCGAGCGCAGCAGCGGCAATCAGGTCGAAATCAAAGTTTCTAAGGAAGTGATTCCTGCAGAATTTCATGATGCAATCAAAGAGGGTCTGAACGATGCGCTGATGACCGGCGTGCTCGGCAACTATCCGCTGGTGGATATCGCCGTCACGGTAACCGGCGGGTCGGCGCATCCGGTGGATTCCTCCGAGATGGCTTTCCGTACAGCAGCGGTCATGGCGCTTCGTGCAGCAATCGGCAATGCATCGCCGACGCTGCTGGAACCGATCATGAAGCTGGAAATCATTGCCCCGGACGAACATCTGGGCGATGTCATGAATGATTTAAACGGTCGCCGCGGACGGATCCGCGAGATCGAGGCCCGCGACGGGGTGCAGATTGTACATGTGGACGTGCCGCTGGCCGAAATGTTCGGTTATGCAACCACACTGCGCTCGCTGACCAAGGGCCGGGCGAGTTACACGATGGAACCGTACCGTTTCGAAGCGGTGCCGGATTCAATGCAGGGAACTCTTTTAAACCGGTAACAGAGAAAAGTTATGAATAATCAACGCATACGTATACGTTTAAAATCTTTTGATCACCGGGTGCTGGATGCCTCGTCAAAGGATATTGTCGAGACTGCCAAACGCACCGGCGCCCGCGTGGCCGGACCGATTCCGATGCCCACCCGCATCGAGCGCTTCACGGTCAACCGCAGCCCGCATGTGAACAAGAAATCGATGGAGCAGTTCGAAATCCGTACCCATAAGCGGCTGCTGGACATCATTGACCCGACCATCAAAACCGTTGATGAGCTGAAGAAGCTCAATCTCCCGGCGGGCGTAGACATCACCATTAAAATCTGAGCGAAATCATGAAGAGTCTGATTGGAAAAAAATTGGGAATGACCCAGATCTTCAACGAAGAGGGTCAACTGGTGCCTGTGACCGTGATTGAGGCGGGTCCGTGTAATGTGGTTCAGCGCAAAACGGCTGAAAGCGACGGCTACGACGCCGTGCAGCTCGGATTTGGATCTCAGAAGCCGCAGCGCGTCTGCAAACCGCTTCTCGGTCATTTTAAAAAGGCGGGCCTTGAGCCGATGCTTGCGCTCAGCGAAGTGCGTGTCAGTGCTGACGATGAGTCGAAAGCCGGCGACACGGTGACCGTATCCGTTTTCGAAGACGTGAAATTTGTCGATGTCGAAGGCGTGACCAAAGGGAAGGGCTATCAGGGCGTCCAGAAGCGTCATGGCTTTGGCGGCGGCCGGGCCACTCACGGTTCGCACTTCCACCGCACGACCGGTTCGATCGGGATGAAGGAACGTCCGGGCCGCGTATTTAAAAACAAGAAGATGCCCGGCCAGATGGGCCACACAAGCATTACGGTTCAGAATCTGAAAGTGGTTCAGATCCGCGCCGAAGAAAACCTGATTCTGCTCAAAGGGGCTGTGCCCGGGGCGAACGGTACGACGCTGGTGCTGCGTGAAGCACTCAAAAGAAAGTAATTTGAGAGGACGATCATGAGTACGTTGCCACTGAAAGATTGCAAAGGAAAGACGCTGGGCGAAGTGAGCCTCAGCGACAAGTTTGCGGTGACCGATAAGGGCGCCCATGCTGTATACCAGGCGGTTGTCAACTATCAGGCCCATCAGCATCAGGGTTCGGCTTCCACGCTGGGCAAAGGTGCGGTTTCCGGTTCGGGCAAAAAGCCTTGGAAGCAGAAGGGCCTCGGCCGCGCACGCGCCGGATACAAGCAGTCGCCCGTCTGGTGCGGCGGTGCCGTTGCCTTCGGACCGCATCCGCGCAAAGTCCGCAAGCAGATGCCCCGCAAAGTCGCCCGTCTGGCCTTTGCACGCGCCTTCGGCGAAAAGGCCGAAGCCGGCGCTGTGACGGTTCTGGATGAAATCAAACTCGAGGCTCCGCGCACGAAGGAGCTCCTGTCCGTTTTCCAGACATTGGGAATCAAGGGAAAAGCACTGCTGGTTCTTGGCGAAATCGACACCAATGTCGCACTGGCCGCCCGCAACCTTCCGGAGATTGAAGTGGTCAGCGCGGACAACGTGAACACCTATCAGATCATCCGCTACCCGCAGGTCATTGTGACGCAGGCGGCGATGGAAAAAATCGAACAGCGTCTGGCCTAGAGAGGAATTTGCAATGAAAGACGTATATCAGGTAATTCAGAAGGTCCTGCTTACGGAAAAAGGCACCCGCCTTTCCGAACAGGAAAACAAATACATCTTCCGCGTTGATCCGGCTGCCAATAAAGCCGAGATCAAGCAGGCTGTCGAAGAGCTGTTCAAGGTGAAAGTGGTTTCTGTCAACACCATGAAACGCCAGGGCAAGAAAAAACGCGAGCGTACTCCCAGTGCCGGTCGCACGGCGAACTGGAAACGTGCGGTTGTCACGCTGACTGAGGGCAGCACTATCGACTTTGTGTAAGGAGTTCAGATCATGGCTTTGAAAAAATACAATCCGACAACGCCGAGCCGCCGCTTTATGGTGACTCCCGCGTTTGATGAAATCACCAAGAGTTCGCCCGAGCGCTCGCTGACCCGCTCTAAAAAGAGTTCCGGCGGACGCAACAGCGCCGGCCGCATTACAACCCGCCATCGCGGCGGCGGTCACAAGCGCCGTTACCGCGTCATTGACTTCAAGCGCGACAAAACCGGCATTCCCGCCAAAGTGGTGGCGATTGAATACGATCCGAACCGTTCGGCCAACATCGCTCTGCTGAGCTATGCAGACGGCGAGAAGCGCTATATTATTGCGCCGGTCGGCCTGAAAGTCGGCTCCACGCTGTTTTCCGGTCCGGACGCCGAACCGGTCGCTGGCAATGCTCTTCCGCTGGCCAACATTCCGCTGGGTATGACCGTTCATAACATCGAGCTGGAACAGGGCTGCGGCGGACAGATCGCCCGCTCCGCCGGCACCGGCGCACAGCTGATGTCGCGTGAAGGCGGTTTTGCAAACCTCAAGATGCCGTCCGGCGAAATTCGCAAAATCAGCACCGTCTGCTATGCGACCATCGGCCAGGTCGGCAATGTGGAGCACGAAAGCACCGTCAGCGGGAAGGCCGGCCGCAAACGCTGGCTGGGTATCCGCCCGACTGTTCGCGGTGTTGCGATGAACCCGGTTGACCATCCGATGGGTGGTGGGGAAGGCCGCACCTCCGGTGGCGGACATCCGCAGTCTCCGTGGGGCACACTGGCCAAGGGCAAACGCACCCGGAAGAAAAAACTGGCTTCCAACAAATACATCATTGAACGGAGAAAGAAGTAAGCTATGGCTCGTTCACTTAAAAAAGGTCCTTTCGTGGATGCAAAGCTGCTCAAGAAAGTGGAGCAGATGGAAACATCCGGAAGAAAAAAACCGATCAAGACCTGGGCGCGCGCTTCAATGATTGCGCCGGAGTTTGTCGGCCATAACTTCATGGTTCACAACGGCAAGGTTTTTGTCTCGGTTTTCGTTACGGAAAACATGGTTGGACACCGCCTCGGCGAGTTCGCCCCGACCCGCGCATTCCGCACACACGGCATCGCGACGGACAAAACCCTGTTGAAATAAATATTTTTGACAGAAATTCTGGATTTGGAAATGGAATGACGTATAGTTACCGCCTTTGCGTTCCGGCGCTGACGGTAAATGAGAGAAAAAAACATGGAAGTTTCAGCAACAACTAAATATGTAAGAATGTCGCCGATCAAGGCCCGCGATGTCGCGGCAAAGATCCGCGGACTGTCCGTTGCCGAAGCCCTTCGTATTACCGATTTCAACGCCCGGAAGGCCGCGGCGGAAATCGGCAAGACCCTCAAATCGGCTGCGGCCAATGCGGAGAATAATGAAGGGGTTTCGAAAGAGCAGCTTTTTGTGAAAGACGCCTTTGTGGACGGCGGCCCGGTGCTTAAGCGGTTTCGTCCGCGCGCCCGCGGTTCGGCCGGTGCCATTCACAAGCGCACAACGCACATCACTGTCGTGTTAACGGATCGTAAATAAGAAAGGGAATCGTTTTGGGCCAGAAAGTAAATCCTATTGGACTCCGCATTGCGGTGAACAAAAACTGGCGTTCGCGCTGGTTCTCCGGCAAGAAAGAGTTTGCTGATCTGCTTCAGGAGGATATCCGTATCCGCGAAGCCGTACAAACACGTCTGAAAGATGCTGCAATTTCCAACGTCTTTATCGAACGCTATGCCAACCGTGTCCGCGTGACCATCCGCACTGCCCGTCCGGGCTTGGTGATCGGCCGCAAGGGCGAAGATATTGAGCGCCTGCGCGAATATCTCGGCAAGACGACAAAAAAAGAAGTCTACATCGAAATCGATGAAGTCAAAACCCCGGACACCGATGCCAAGCTGGTGGCCGAAAACATTGCGCTGCAGCTCGAACGCCGGGTCTCCTTCCGCCGCGCCATGAAACGCGCCATTCAGATGGCGATGGACACCGGTGCACAGGGCATCAAGATCATGGCTTCCGGTCGTCTGGGCGGTGCAGAACTGTCCCGCACGGAAAGCTATAAAGAAGGAAAGGTTCCGCTGCATACCCTGCGCGCTGATATTGACTACGGCACCGCCGAAGCCAATACCGTTGCTGGTAAGATCGGAATCAAAGTGTGGATTTGCAAGGCC
>JBFWJN010000204.1:0-5818 GCA_050253185.1 Kiritimatiellales bacterium
GACGGCGGATGAACACATTCTCATCCACACACACCTCATAGGTGCGGCGCTGTACACTTGAGAAAACGACCGCCGGACAGTGATCGGCTGCCGATACGGTGGCCTGTAACCAGTTTCCCGTATCACTCCATTTTGCACCGGACTGCACATTGGGGGCCCAGGTATTGCCGATTGCCGCGCATACGCCCGACAGCAATAGCGCCGTAATTCCAAACCATCTCTTCATGTTAAGATTCTCCAGCAGCCCGTGGGCGATCCATCTCCTAATCAACACCCAGTGTCGCCAGCAGGGTCTGAGCGTAAATCCGCACGAGAAAATCGTTGGGATGGTTGACGTGGTTGCCTGTCATATCCCAGTAGGTTTTGTGCTCCAGCAGATATCCGTGCATCGCCCACATATCAGCCATTGCCACGCCGGGGCCTTCCATGTCTTTGAGCGCCTCGCGATAACCGATCATCGGTTTAAGCGACCGCCACTTCGGGTTGTTCTGGAACGACATCAGCAGAATAAACTCAGCATCCGGATTCTGTGCACGAATCGATGTCATCATCGCTTTAATGTTGGCCGTGAACTCTTGCGTCGAAAACGGCCGGCCCGCATCATTCATCCCGAATCCGATAATCACCAGATCCGGTTTCTCGTGTGCTACGAGCCCGTCAACGGCGTCGCGCCCCCACGAGGCAAACATACCCCCGAGCGACGGGTTGATATAATCAATCTTAGATCCATAATGCCGCGCCAGTTCATCCGCCACCAGATCGCCCCAGCGCGGCATCCCCGGTGCGCGCATGCCCTTGCCGCTGGCACTGGCTCCCGCGGAAATGCTGTCACCGAACACAACCAGTTTAAGCGGCCGGCCTTTTTCCAATGTTTGGAAAGTTTTCGGCAGCAGTTTTTTCGCGGACTGAGGAACCGGACCTTTCCACGGCTCATCATGCTCATAGGTAACCGCCAGCTGCTTGTTATTAAAAAACGCCGATTCACTGAACGTCAGGTAACCGCCGTCCATGGTTTTCATCGTCTGCGGCTTGGCTTTCGGATCGTTATGGTACAGGTCGCTGTAGTTATAAAACGGGATCGCACTCCCGTCGACCAGTCGAAGGGTGCGTCCATCGATGATGTAATCTTTCCCTTCCTCGTAGGTTTTATCGAGTGCATAGTTTTTCACGCTGATAATCTTTGAAGGAACAAAGGCGAGATTGGCCTCTGCCGCTTTTCCGTCATACGAGGTCGGCAGCAGCGTTTCATTCACCATGCGGCTGCCTTTCCAAACCGGGCGCAACAGCTCTTTTAACTCATACGTCGGGACCTGCGCTTTCGCGACGAACAGAATCGGCTGCCCGGAAAATTCAACCCGCTGCGAAAAACCGGGCACACTGCGCATTTCAATGCGAAACGAGACGAGCCCGTCCTTGAAGTGTTTCCGGACATATTCAGAAACCGGAAAAAGAATCTGGCCGTCGGTATTCTGCTTAATCGTCACTTCGGCGATTCGCTCCGTTTTTTCTCCGGCGGCATTCAGCGCCCACACCGCAAACCCGGGATTCGATCCCGGCCCAGACGCTTTCCCCTTATACCAGATGATACTGTTGAGCGAAGTCTCAAGCGGCACCTTGGAAAGATCGTAGGTTATCGTAAGGGAAGAATTATCATCCACAACCCGTTCGGCACCGCCGTTCGACGAAACGACATCCACCGGGTGCACAACATATCGCCAGTCCTGATCCTGCACCTGGGCACGAACAAATCCGCCCAGAAACAGACACAGCAATAAAATCTTCTTCCTATTTCCCCATCCTCTACCTCTCGTCATATGCAGACCGCCCTTCTTTTTTGACAATGTTCCATCTCTAATACCAATAGCCGGCGTTGACGCAGATCTCATACCGGATTTCCCAATCGTCGACGGCCTGCTGCCACGTTACGCCGAGGCGATCGACTTCCGCTTTGATGCGGGCATACGCCTCGGGCTTACTCTTCCGGAAATGATCCCAGTCGATCGTCTTGCATCCGTACTGCGGAATGCGGCCGTACGGATCGAAGTCAAAGTCGGGCGGATTATTCTGAACCCATGTTTTCAGTTCCGTCCGGGCCGTTTCAATCTGTCCCTGTGTTTCCGGGCTGTGCAGCAGGTTGTCAGACTCCAGCGGATCTTTGCTGAGGTTATAAAACTCTTCGATTACCGGACGGAGATCCGTCCACTGAATGTACTTTTCGTTTTCTGTTCGCAGCCCGAGACTGCGCGGGATGTAGCGCGGGGCCTCAGCGGGAGAGGTATAATGCTCAAAAAAGAAATGGTCGCGCCAAGGCTGAGTGTCGAGGGGCGGGTGTTGGGTGACGAGCGGAACAAGGCTGCGACCGTCCATTGTTTTTGACACCGGAATCCCGGCCAGCTCCAGCAGCGTCGGCGCCACATCAATATTCAGAACCATTTCAGAACGAACCTCTCCTTTTCGGGCCGCCGGACGAGGGTCATACACGATGAACGGAATGCGCAGACTCGGATCATACGGGGTCCACTTTCCGAACAGCTGCTTTTCGCCCAGATGAACACCGTGATCGGAAAGAAAAACAATCACCGTGTTATCCGCCAGCCCGCGTTCTTCCAGAATGTATCGAATCCGGCCGATCGAACGATCCACGCTCATGACTTTTTCAAAGTAGTCGCGCTGGAACGGATTGTTATCGCCTTCTTTATTATTAAATTCATTGCGGTAGCACCAGCCGCCGAGTCCATCCTGGACATACGGCGGCAGTTTCTCAAACGAGGCCGCATCGTCGGTCGGCCGGAGCGGGAAACGGTAGTGATCGAGCAGGTGATCGTCCTCCGGTGCCGGACAGGACGACCCGTGCGGCTCCTTGTAATTCACCTGCAGACAGAACGCCTGACCTTTCGGAACCTGATTGAGGAACTCTTCGGTCTTTACGGTCAGCCATTCGGCGTCGTGCATCTTGCGGCCCTGGTAATCGCGGAACTGCGGACCCTGCCCGGCCTGCGCCTCGAACACATCAAAGGTGTTGGTGACAATTGAAGAAACCCCGACTCCGTATTTACCCAGCGCGCCGATGAAATATCCCGCGGCCTTCAGATGCGCCGGATAACTGTCGGCGAAAATTTTATCCGGAATCGGAATATGAAACTGATGCACCTTCACGTTGCATTCGTAGCGTCCCGTCAGAATCGATGCCCGCGAAACCACACAGATCGGACTGGTGGCAAATCCGTTCAGAAAGCGTACGCCCTGTTCTGCAAGGCGGTTCAGGTTGGGCGTCTGAATCGGTGTGCAGGGGTCATAACAGCCCAGCGTATCCGGCCGCTGGTCGTCAGTCAGCAGAATCAGCAGATTCGGCCGATCCTTCGTTTGCGCGAATGAACAGCCTGCGGCAAAGACGGCGACTCCTGCACAAAAATATTTAGGATTCATTTTTCACCTCGATCCAAGACCTCAGCCATCAGCGAAATGTCTGCGAACAGCCCGTAATCAACCAGCTGAATTTCAGCAGTCCACTGCGTTTCCGCCGGGCGGTAAGAAAACGGACTGATGACTTCCGGGTTTTTGCGAAGATGAAACGGACCAAACGCATTCCGGCGCGACCCCAGCAGACGGATTTCAATCCGGTTCGTTCCTGAAACCAGAAACTGCGAAATGTCCGCTTCATACTCTCCGTGAAGAAGCAATATCTCCTCCAGATTATTTATCCGGATTCCGACAGCCGTCGCCCGGTGATCCTCGAGCTTCAGAACATGGCGAGTGCCCGGCCGGTCGACAACAAAGTCTGTCTGGTACGTCACATTTCCTGCATAGAACGGCAGACCGAATTCAGTCCAACTTCCCCGTCCGATCCGGGTCGGAAGATTTGCGATACCAAACTTGCCGCCCCGCTTCCGAACACCGAATGATCCGAGCAAATAGATCAGCTCCAAATCAACCCGTCGATTGAACATCCCCTGCAGTTCCAGCAGGTTTTCGCCTTCCAACAAACTTCCGAAAGGCAGTTGTATTTTTTTAATGACCGGATCAACCCACCAGTCCTCGCAACCGCTCGCTGGAATTTTTCTGCCGTTTAGAATGATCGTCCAGTTTTCTGGTTGTTCAAGCGCAAGAAAGACAGTGTCCGCCGGCACGATCTCGACATCAAACCGGTATGACAGAGAAAGTTCCGCCTCCGGCCCGATGGGTTTGTCGGCATCAAACCACGGCTGATTGGAAAATCCGCCGCGAAGTTCAATTCCAAGTAATGCACAGACTTTTGAGTCCAGCGCCAGAATTTCCTCGTTCGAAAATTTTTCAATTATGGATCCATCACGTCGACGCAACAGCGCGTCCGCACGATCAAAAAGAAATACATTATGGTCATCCAGCATATAGCGGCTCGAATCAACGGAAATTTTCTGAACAGCTGCGTACGCCCGGAAAGACGGCTTCGGCGGCAATTCGATCGCCCTCCGGGAAAGCACCAGCAGAGCAGAACCGCTTTTTTCGAGATCCAGTTTGAACCGGATTTTTCCTCCGCAGATCGTCGCATCACCCGCGAATCTTTCGTCCCGCAATGCGTCCCAGAACTGTACCTGCTGGACGGAACCGGACGGATCTTCCAGACAAACCTGCAAATCGTTTACAGATTGATGCCGGTTCATATTGATCATAAAAAGAATCAACCCGTCATCCGTTTCACGCAGCTGATAAAAAATATCCCGGATTTCTGCGCCGCTGCTATCCTGAATAGAAATGCGACGGCAACTCGCGTTCAGCACACCGATCATTTCCGGTAAGTTCCATTCAACACTGCGCCCTGCGGCAAACGCCTGCGGATCGGAACTCGGCTCGAAATCGCATTCCAACGGAGGGGCCCCGGCGAAAAGAACCGTTCCGCCTGCTGCGGCAAATTTCTGAAGTTGTTCGAGTGTGGTTCGACGGATCGTCGTCAGTTCCGGAACCAGTACACATTTATAGAATGCCTTGCCGACCTGTAACTGCGGGCCGCCCGCGGCTTCCACACATTCCGTATCCAGCGAACTCAACAGATGTTCATCAACAAAATCAAAGTCCAGATGATTTTTCAGCAGAATCTCAACCAATTCCTGGTACTTCCGGTCTTTCCCCAAAATTTCAGGGTCGGTAATTTTGGAGAAAGGGGTGTCGTCCTGCGGAACAATATACTGATTAAACAGACGAAAATAACTTTCCCCAGGATGAATCACTGCCAAATCACAAACCGCGTGACCCTCCGTGAGCAATACGTTCAGGCGGGCATAATAATCTTCAAGAATCTTATATTCCCTGTACCACGGGGAATGGAAATGAATCGAAGCCGGATAATCGCGTTTCGCCTCACCGGCCATTGAATACCACGAGAGATGCGGGCAGCGCAGTGTAATACCCAGTACAGCCTGCCAGTCACCAAGGTGCTTATAGGTTTCAAATGTCGTCTCCCAGCCGGTACAGCCATAGAGTTCCGACAACACCCATTTGCGGCCGGTTTGGCGGGCAACTGATACACACTGTTTTGCAGCAAGAAATTCATAACGATACTGCGTCAGCAGGTCGATTCCGGGAATGCTCATATATTCATAGAACTGCATGGCCGAACCGACGAAAGAAACCTGAGCACTTATGGGAGCCTCTTCGATCACGTGACCGGTAAACTCCAGATTGTTCTTGAGGCACCACTCCCCAACTTGCTTCGAAAAAGCAGTCACAAACATTCGGGTTTTGCACTGATGATCATGCGCCCGCGCCTTTCCCACGGTTCCGTTCCGTCCGTCGAAAAAAAGATCCGGCAGATGTTCCGTCAGGTCATAGCCAAATTGTCCGG
>JBFWJN010000205.1:0-5778 GCA_050253185.1 Kiritimatiellales bacterium
ACAGGAACCGTTCCAGACGTTGATTCGCCGGCTGGAGCTGGCGGCGGTATCGCTCTCTTCCGGAATGGTTTTTATGCCGAAAAACCGTGAAGTGAAATAAGGTTGATTTCATGTTTTTTTTCATTAAGTTAATGCGCTTCCAAACGCTGGTGGGTGTAGCTCAGTTGGTTAGAGCGTCAGATTGTGATTCTGAATGTCGCGGGTTCGAATCCCGTCATCCACCCCAATTTGCCGGGAGCGTTCAGTTCCGGAGGAATTGCCCGTGAACAGAAAACATGAGCCACGGGATATCTATCAGGGCGCGAACAGCGATCTGGACAAGGATTTCTCTCCACAGGTCGCCAGTCGGCTAGTTGAGGACCGACAGCGGGATCTGCGCCGAAGTCATCTGGTTTCCATTCTGTTCGGCATTGTTGCCATTCTGCTGTCTGTTGCGCTGGTTTCATTTGTCATCCGCGATTTTCTCGGCGAAGAACCTGCGGATAAAACCGAACCCACGGTGACAGAAACTCCGACAGAAGAGCTTCTGTCCGCCGATGAAACCTGGATTGCGGACTATCAGTATGTTGAAACGGATGATCCGGCCGTTTCGCCGGGACCAGAACCGCTTTCCGCCCAATCGATCAAACTGGCCGCTGCCTATATTGTGGAAGGACAGCAGGAACTTGCCGCCAACTCGGCCGACCAGGCATTGAGCAGTTTCCAGAAAGTCGTCGACATTTTTCCTGACATAGAGGGCATTCACCGGGCAATCGGTATGCTTTATCTCCAGCAGGAGGATTTCACCAATGCGGCGGTCCATCTGGAGAAGGCACTCAAAGAAGACAAGACATTTGATGTTTTTACGAATCTCGGTGCGGCGTATATCGGCAGCAAAGACTACGAAAAAGCCGAGAGAGTCCTGCAAGAAGCCCTGAAACTTCAACCCGAAAATCCGATCTGTCATATCAACCTTGCCATTCTGTATCGCAAAATGGACCGGGCTAACCAGGCGGTCTACCATTTTGAAAAATACATCGACCTGCGCCCGGACGATATCAACACCATGCAAGGGTACGCGCTCTATCTGACAAAGCTGGAGCGGTGGAAAGAGGCGGAAACCTTTCTGACTGCCCTGACCAAAGAAGTGACTGACGTCGCTCCGCTTTATTTCCTGCTGGCTCAGGCCCATAATCAGAATGGGAAACAGGAAGCGGCCGTCGCTTCGTTGCAGCGCGGCGTACAACTGGTTGATCAGCAGATCGCACTGGAATGGCTGAATCGTGAAGAGTTCAATTCGATTCGCAAAACAGACGGGTTCATGAATCTGGTCAACCAGCTTACCGCCGCCACCCCGACCCCCTGATTCAGGGCGCAACCAGAACCCGTCCGTCTCCGGACGACTCTGCCGTTGACACGCTTGCCGGATCAAAAAGCCGGCAGAGTCTGTTTATTGCGACCGGATCGGCATGGGGCCCGCTGACCACAAGGGACTGCAAACGGTTGACCCCATGCTGTTTCAGCAACCGGACGGTCCGCTCCGTATAAAACGGATTGCCGTCCGTCACCAGAACCCACCCCCGACGGGAAAGGCGAACCAGCGTTGCCGAATCGGACTGCGGAAACAGATGGATTTCTTCCGACAATGAGCCTGGGCCGCAGATCCAGAAGCACAGCGACAGCAGGATCAGAAGCAACCCGTATTTACGGATGCGCACCGGGGTCATGAAAAAAACGGCTAGGCCCCCATACCACAAACAGACGGACGACAGCGGCGGCTTTCGGACAAAGTACCAGGAGCCGGGAATTCCTCCGAACCAGTTGATCAAACCGCACAGCAGCCCGGTGAAAATACGGTTGGCATGATTAAACAGTATCGCACCCTGCGGAAGCATCCAGCCGGTACCGATCGAAAGACATCCGGTCAGCACAACCATAAATGTGAGCGGAATAACCGCCAGGCTCCCGACCGGCGCGACCAGGGACAGCGTGTTGAAAAACCATGCGGTTAATGGCAGGGAGAAGCTCCAGGCCGCAAGCGAAGTGATGAGAAGAAGTCCGGCGGAACGAGCCACTTTGCTCACCGGACGGGTTCCTCCTGGAAGATACAGTGGAGCCGCCCATCCGGAAACCGCCGGACGGTGGAGCTGCCGAACGACAAAGCCGTGTACCATGACAATCCCGCTGACGACCGTGAACGAGAGCAGAAATCCGGCATCCTGAATCTGTCGCGGCGAAATGATCAGCAGCAAAATCGCCGCCAGCGCAACCGCCGATGGAACGTCTGCTTTTCTTTTGAACAGCGGCGCTGAAAAGTAAACGGCAGCCATTGTAAAGGCCCGCAAGGCGCTGGCTTTCATCCCGGTCGCCGTCACATACAGCAGCAGTGCCGGAATCAGAAAAAGCCCCCAGCGAGGCCGTGGAATGCCGATTGCTTTCAGAACGGCAACAAGGATCGCCGCGACCACCCCGACGTGCAGGCCGGAAATAGCAAAAATATGCAGTGTTCCGGTCAAGGCAAACATTTCATACAGATCACCGGGAAGCGACTGACGAAACCCCAGCAGCAGGGCGTGCAGAAGCCGGGTTGACTCTGAAAAATTCTCCATCCCGACGGAAAGAATCCGGGCGGATTTTTGGCGCAGCCGATAGCACAGGCCCACCCACGAAACGTTCGGAGAGTCATCCAGAACTGAACATCCGGTCGCGGAAACGGATCCGTCTGCACCGGAGGCATACCGTCCAAATCCGGTATACCGCCCCGACAGGACAACCCGCTGCCCGTATTCCGGCAGAACACCGGATTTTTTCAGATACACTCGCACCGGTCGCCGGCATGAATACCGCTGGCCGTCGATCCCAATCGATTCCGCATCGAGCCGAAACCGGCACTGCCCGCTGACCGTGACCGGATCATCTGCAACGGTTCCAGTCCACTGAACGTCCGGGTTTCCTTCCGCATGAAGCAGAATCGCGCTCCCGGGATCGGACAGTCCGCCCCATACCGCGGCCAGCAGACCAACGGCTAGATACAGTCCTGCAGATGAACGCCACAGACAGCATGCAGACAGGACAAAAGCGCAAACAGCGAGCAGAAGAACCGGAGGCCGAGCGGCACTGTACGCGAACCAAAGCCCGCCGGCGACTGCCAGAGCAATGCCCGTCAGCGGGCGTCGCACCTGTTGCGCCGGTTTCATGCTGCTCCTTTCCGATTACTGGCCGGGTCGAAGAAGCTGCAGGTCCGGTTTGGTTGACGGAAGTTCCAATCCGCCAGGGAGCTGCGGTGTCGTTTGATCGGCTTCTCTGCGGCGAATGTCTTCAATCGCTTCACGGGTTTCAACCCCGACAATATGGTCGGCGAAAGACCGGAATTCCACGGTTTCCCGAACAGGGTCGAAGCCCGGATTGCGCAGCCAGGGCGAAACCGTCTTTTCTCCGTAAAGGCTTGCCGCCTGTCCCAAAGAAACAACCGCCTTGGATTCTTCGTTGACCTGGGCGTAACACAAAGCAAGCGCCTGGTAGACATCGCTGTCCGGAGCAAGGCGAATCAGTTCCAGATAATAGGGAAGCGCCTCCTGCCAGCGCTGCTGCGACGCATAAATAAATGTGACACCGTTCAGAGCCATCACGTTTTTTCCGTCCTGATCCAGAAGCCTCAACAGCAGGGGAAGTGCCTGTTCCTGATCATTTCGGGCCAGACGAAATGCCGCCGCGGTTTCGAGCACTTTCGTATTGTTCGGCTGCACGGTCAGCATGTGATCCGCAAGCACCAGTCCGGTGTCTGTCTGACCGCCGTTCTGCAGTGCGTTCAGCAGCTTCACTTGCACGTCCCAGCGGCCGCTGTCCTGATCAAGCAGGCGAAGGCAGAGCGGAACCGCTTCGGAATACATTCCGGAATCCAGATAAACATCCAGCAGGAGCGTTTCCGCCGCACGGTAGTCGGGAACCAGCCGAAGTGCTTCGCGAAGCCGTTCAATGGCGTCCTGATTGATTCCACGGCGGGCATACGCTTCGCCCGCGCGGAAATGACGGGCCGCCACCGTCCATTGTTCAAGCCGGGCGGCCATTTCTTCGGCCGTCAGGGTCCACGTTTCCGAAGAGGCCTCCGAAACGGATCCGCCCTGTTCCATCAGTGCGGCCCGGGCATCCCACTGCAGCATTTCCTTTTCACTGGGCTCGGACAGATGGTTCAGCAGGGCTCTCAGCCCCAGAAAGCCTCCGACCAGCAGCAGGACGATCAGCATGGCACGGATCAGCAGCCAGGCCATTGCCCGGTTACTGGTCCGGTTGCTGCTTTCCCTCCGTTTGGCCGGACTGTGCTGCGAGGTTTTCTGCGCCGACCGCGGAACGGCCCCGGAGATGCCGCGACTGTTCAGGGGCGCCTCGCTCGGACGGGTGTAAAAACTTTCATCGGGAACGACAGGCGGTGTCACAGGACGGGAAACCGCCTCGGCCTGCCGGTTTTTTTTTCTGCGAAAAAATTTCATGGCTTATTACGGGATCCGGGGTCACAAATAAAACGGTTGCAGTATCGGGCGGGCGACGTAAAGTGTCAAGCGCCACGGGTCGCCGGATGCCGGGCCCGCATGGAGATTTTATGGAACCTATTATTCTGATTCTGCTCATCCTTTTGGTCCTGCTGATGCTGGGTCTCCTGGGTCTGGCACTGAAAAACGCAACCCGACAGGACACCCGGATCGAACTGCTGACCGAAAGCATCACGACCCTGACCGGACAGATCGACTCGCGCACCCGGCAGAGCGAGCAGGCCGTCCAGACTCAGATTGAAAAGTTAATCAGCACTAACAATCAACGCCTCGACCAGATCGGCGAAAAGGTTGAGCAGCGTCTCGACAAAGGGTTCAGGGAAACCACAACGATTTTCAGTGATGTTCTGAAGCGCCTGGCGCTGATTGATAAGGCACAGGAAAAGATTGCCGAACTGTCCGGCAATGTCGTCAGCCTGCAGGAAGTGCTTTCCGATAAACGCTCCCGCGGCGCTTTCGGAGAAACCCAGCTGAACGCCCTGGTGACCAACCTGCTGCCCGAAAACAGTTTTGCGTTTCAGTATACCTTTCCCGGCGGAGTGCGCGCCGACTGCGCCCTGTTCCTGCCGCCGCCGACCGGAACAATCTGCATCGACTCCAAGTTCACGCTGGAGAGTTACCAGAAAATGACAGATATCAGCCTGCCGGAATCCGACCGCAAGACCGCGGAGAGCCAGTTCAAGGTGGATATCCGCAGGCATATCAGGGATATCGCCTCAAAATACATCATTCCGGGAGAAACCGCGGACGGCGCCATGATGTTCATCCCCGCCGAAGCGGTCTTCGCCGAGATTCACGCCCATCACCCCGATCTGGTGCGCGAGGCCCAGCAGGCCCGCGTCTGGCTTGCCTCGCCGACCACCATGATGGCCATTCTGACCACGGTCAATGCGGTGCTGAAGGACGAAAAAACCCGCCGGCAGGTTCATATCATCCAGGAACACCTTATTGCACTCTCGCAGGATTTCACCCGGTTCCAGGATCGCATGGACAAACTGGCCCAGCATATTGACCAGGCCAGTCGCGATGCGGAACAGGTCCGTACTTCGGCCCGGAAAATCACCAGCCGGTTTGGAAAAATTGAAAAAGTCGACCTGGCTGGCGAAACCTCCGCCCTGCCGGACCAGACCGAAGATGATTAATCATCGTGCTCGACCGTGCCGAAAACCACCAGCCGGTGCAGACGCGGCTTGAAGTGATGTTTTCTGCAGATTCGGTCGATCTCGTCGGAAATCACTTTGCTTGAAAATTC
>JBFWJN010000206.1:0-5775 GCA_050253185.1 Kiritimatiellales bacterium
CTATCCGAATCTCGAGGAACACATGCCGCGGCTCCGCAGCATCTACTACGGCATGGTGCGGCTCATCGATGATCAGGTCAAACGCCTCGTCGAGTTTCTGCAGCAGAAAGGACTCTACGAAAACACTCTCATCATTTTCATCGCCGACCACGGCGACTACGTTGGCGAGTACGGCCTAATGAAAAAAGGCGCGGGCGTCCCCGACTGCCTGTGCCGCATCCCGATGATCTGGCACGGCCCCGGCATCGCCAAACAGACGGCCCCCCACACCGCCCACGTCTCAAATACGGATATCTACCCGACACTCTGCGACCTGCTCGGGATTCCGATTCCCGACGGAGTCCAGGGACGCAGCCTCTGGCCCCTGCTGAGCGGACAGCCCTATCCAAAAGAGGAATTCTCCAGCATGCTCGTCATGCAGGGAATGGGAGGACTCGACTACGACAGCGTCGGCGAACTCGACCCGTATCAGGAAGGCGTCATTCAGAAACGGAGTCCGCGCTTTTTCGACGAGCTCAACAGCTGGACGCAGAGCGGCGTCCGGCGCATGCTGCGCAAAGGCGACTGGAAGCTGACCTACGACATGCAGGGCCACGGCGAAATGTATCATCTTTCAGACGATCCGTCCGAACTCAACGATCTGTACGGACAGCCCGCCTGCCTGTCTGAACAGACCGACCTGCTCCAGACCATGCTGAAATGGGAACTGCGCACGCAGGATCCGCTGCCGCTGCCGAACCGCTACATCATGAAACGCGATCCGCGCAACTACTGGCCATAATCCGCTCCCGCCGGAGCGGTGGGAATCACCACCGCTCCGAAAACAGCCGCACCTCACTGCGGTCCGGCATCTGCGCCAGAATTTTCCGGACCGGGTCCGGCGTTCCCGGCAGCACCATTTCCGGCCGGATCTCCGCGAGCGGCTCCACCACAAACCGCCGTTCTGCCCAGCGCGGATGCGGCACTTCCAGATCGGATGAATCCACCACTTCGTCGCCGCAGAACAGCAGGTCCACATCAATCGTGCGCGGCGCATTGCGATCCGCGGAACGGACCCGCTGCAGCGTGCTTTCAATCTTCTTGATCTTCGGCAGCCACTCCGCCGCCGTGTACGGGCTACTCACAATCAGCACCGCGTTCAGGAACTTCATCGCGCGATATTCGTCCTTCACGCCGACCGGCTCCGTCTCGTACACCGCCGACTGGTCCACAAACGCCACCTGCGGATCAAGCAGCAGCAGCGTCTTCGCCTGACTCAGCAGGCGCAGGCGCCCGCCGAGATTCGACCCCAGACAGAACCCGGCCTCCGTCATTCAGCGCATCCTTTCAGGAACTCGAGCACCTTCGCCGGATGATCCTCCGCCTTCGGCACTTTTTTCCAATGTTTGGAAACCTTGCCGTCCGGCCCGATAATCGTCGTCGTGCGGGTCGTGCCGATGATCAGCTTGCCGTAATGCATCTTCTCGCCGTACGCGCCGTACGTCTCCATCACCTTCGTGTCCGGATCGGACAGCAGCACAAACGGCAAGCCGAACTGGTCGATAAACTTGTCATGTGAGCTGAGCAAATCCTTGCTGACACCCAGCACAACCGCATTCAGTTTGCTGAACTGCGGCTGAAGATCCCGAAACCCACAGGCCTCCTTCGTGCAGCCCGGCGTGTTGTCCTTCGGGTAGAAATACAGCACAACCGTTTTTCCCGCATAATCCTTCAATGCATGCATTTTTCCGTCGCTGCCCTTCAGAGAAAAAGCCGGAGCCTTTTTGCCAACTTCGATCGCCATCACTTACCTCCTGGTTTCAATCGTTCCTTCAAAAACATGTTCCGCCGGACCCGTCAGCGTCACCTGCTGGAATCCGTCCTCCGTCGCCTTTCCATCAACCGTCAGTAGATCGCCGCTGGCCACCCGGATTTGCACGGGGAGCTTCACCCAGCCGTGCCTTGCGGCAATCAGGCCGCTGGCCGTTGCGCCGGTTCCGCAGGCAGGCGTTTCGGCCTCCACGCCGCGTTCGTAGGTACGCACAGCCAAGCCGCCGTCCGGCAGCACTTCGATGAAATCCACATTCGTGCCTTCCGGATAAAACCGGCAATGGCGCCGAACCGCCGAACCGACCAGCGCCACATCCACATCCCGAAGATCGCCGGTACGCATCACCACATGCGGCACTCCCGTATTCACAAACCCGTACGTCAACGTCCGTCCGCCCAGATCCAGTGAGCCGTGCAGCTCCCAGTCGACCGGGTCCGTCATCCGGACCCGCACGCCGCGCTGAAGCACCTGAGCCGTCAACTGTCCGGCATTCGTATCGATCGTCATTTTTTTTCCGGCAATCCCCAGCTCAGACGCCAGGCGCGCCGCGCAGCGCGCGCCGTTTCCGCACATCGACGCCTCGCCGCCGTCCGGATTGAAAAAACGCATAAAGAAATCGGCCGTCAGCGACGGCTGAAGAAGAATGACGCCCTCGGCCCCGATCCCGGAATGGCGCGCAGAAATCCGGGCAATAAAATCCCGGTTCGTTACCGGGAATTCCCCGTCGCGATCGTCAAACAGAACGAAATCGTTCTGCGCGCCGTGCATCTTCCAGAATTTAATTTTCATGGGTTGCTGCCCCGTGATAATTTCCGCCGATGAGCAACGCATTAAACAGCATGGAAGCCCGAAAAGAAACCGAAAAACTGCGCGCTGAAATCGAGCGGCACAACCGCCTCTATTACGTCGATGCCGCCCCTGAGATTTCCGACCGCGACTACGACGCCCTGCTCCGCCGGCTCGAGGACCTCGAAAAACAGTTTCCCGAACTCATTACGTCCGACAGCCCGACCCGCCGCGTCGGCGGCGCACCGCTCAGGGAATTCCACAGCGTGCGCCATGCCGTGCCGATGATCAGCCTCGCCAATACCTACAGCAAAGACGAACTGGTCGAATTCGATGTGCGCGTCCGCAAACTACTCGGCGATACCCCCTACTCATATGCGCTCGAACCCAAAATCGACGGCGTCGCCATTTCGCTTCGCTACGAAAGCGGCTCGCTCGTGCGCGCCGTCACGCGCGGCGACGGCACCACCGGCGACGATGTCACTTCCAACATCAAAACCATCCGTTCCATTCCGCTCAGGCTCAGCGGCAGTCCGCCGGACGTGTTCGAAGTACGCGGCGAAGTTTATATGACGCGCGAAGGATTTGCCGCGCTCAACCAGGAACGCGAGGAAGCTGGGCACGAACCGTTCGCCAATCCGCGCAACGCCTGCGCCGGATCGCTGAAACAGCTCGATCCACGCGTCGTCGCCAAACGTCCACTCGACGCCCTTTTCTATGGACTCGGCGAATGCTCGCAGGACTTTGCGACGCACAAAGATATGCTGAACGCCTACACGCAGTACGGACTGCGCATTGCCCCGCAATACTGGCTGTGCGACAGCATTCAGAAAACCCTCGAAAAACTGGACGTGCTCCAGAGCATGAAGCACGACTTCCGGTTCGAGATCGACGGCGGCGTCATCAAGGTCAACCAGCGCGGACTCTACGAACAGCTCGGCTCCACCGCCAAAAGCCCGCGCTGGGCGGTCGCCTATAAATACGAACCCGAACAGGCCGAAACGCTGCTCAGGGAAATCACCATCCAAATCGGCCGCACCGGCGTATTGACGCCAGTCGCCGAGCTCGAACCGGTCCAGCTCGCCGGGACCGTCGTCAAACGCGCCACGCTCCACAACGAAGACGAAATCAGGCGCAAGGACATCCGCGTCGGCGACCGCGTCATCGTCGAAAAAGCCGGCGAAATCATCCCCGCCGTCGTGCGCGTCGTCACCGAAAAACGAAGCGGCAGCGAGCAGGAATTTGACATGAAAGCCGCGTGCGAAGCGCTCGGCGTCCAGCCAGTCAAACGCGAAGGCGAAGTCGCGTGGCGCATCGACGACCTGCACCACCCCGCCATGCTCAAGCGCTGGCTCACCTACTTCGCCTCGCGCAACGGCATGGACATCGAGGGCCTCGGCGAATCCGTTGTCGAACAGCTCGTCGATAACGGACTCGTGCACAGCCCGGCCGATCTCTACGACCTCAAAAAATCCCAGATGCTCAGCCTAGAAGGCTTTAAGGACAAGAAGGCGCAAAATCTGATCGAAGGCATTGAAGCCAGCAAAAAGCGCCCGTTCGACCGGATACTCTTCGCGCTCGGCATCCGGCACGTTGGCAGCGGATCGGCCCGCGTGCTCGCACAGAATTTTCCAGACATTGGAAAACTGATGGCCGCCGACGTCCAGACATTGGAAGAAATCCGTGACATCGGTCCAATCGTTGGAAAAAGCATCGTCGATTTTTTCCAGACATTGGAAAACCAGAAACTCGTTGAGCGGCTCCAGGCCACCGGCGTCAACTTCGAACAGGCCGCGAAAGCTGGAAGCGATGAATTCGCCGGGTTGACCTTCGTGCTGACCGGCACAATGGAAAGCCTGACGCGTGACGAGGCGGGCGAGCTGATCCGCGCGCGCGGCGGTTCTGTCACGTCCAGCGTTTCGAAAAACACCGACTATGTCGTCGCTGGTGAAAAGGCCGGATCAAAACTGAAAAAGGCGGAGGATCTTGGCGTTAAGGTGCTGGACGAGGCCGCGTTTCTGCAGCTGATCGGCGGAAAACCCGAAGCGGCACCGAAGGTCGCTAAGCAGGGCGAATTTTTCTAAGTCGGCACCAATCCGGATTTCATTATGACTGCGGACAAGAATTTCTGGACCCTGCTGCCCCGTCCCATCATTGCGCTCGCGCCGATGGAGGATGTAACCGATACGGTCCTGCGCGAACTGCTCCTTAGGCTGACCGATCCGGGCTGCCTGCACGTGATGATGACGGAGTTTGTCTCGACGGACGGCCTGCTGCATACAAAAGGCCGCGCACGCGTGGCGCACCGGCTGATTGTTACCGATTCGGAACGACAGCTGCTCCGAGAAAAGAACGTGAAAATTGTCGCCCAGATCTGGGGCAATAATCCCGACAACTACCGCAAGGTGATTCGTGAACTGACGGACGAAATGGATTTTGACGGGATCGACATCAATATGGGATGCCCCGTCGCCAAGGTGGTCCGGCGCGGATGCTGCTCCGGGCTGATCGGAAATCCCGAACTGGCGAAAGAAATTGTTCTGGCCGCAAAGGACAGCACCGACCTGCCGGTATCCGTGAAAACGCGCATCGGACTGAAGCAGGCGGTGACGGAGGAATGGATCGGTCATCTGCTGGAAGCCCGGCCCGCGGCGATTACGATACATGGCCGCATTCAGAAACAGATGTCGGAAGGTTTAGCCGACTGGAGTGAAATCGCCAAAGCCGCACGGCTGCGGGATTCACTCGGCATTGACATTCCAATCCTTGGAAACGGCGATGTGCTTTCCCTCGCGGAGGCCCGCGAAAAAGCCGATGCATTCGGACTCGACGGCGTGATGATCGGCCGCGGCATTTTTGAAAACCCGTGGATTTTCCAAACGGAACAGCGCGAACGCACCTGCGATGAAAAGATGGCGCTTCTGTGGAAACACACGGAGCTTTTCGATCGCGTGTGGGGACGGACCAAAAATTTCCATTCGCTGCGCCATTATTATTCCATCTACGCCCGCGGATTTCCCGGCGCCGCCGCGCTGCGCGCGCGGCTGATGGAGACAAACTCCATTGCAGAGGTCCGATGGCTGCTCGATGAACTGCAAACAGATGAGGTTTTCTGATATTATTCGTCGATCAGAAGTTCCACCCGCTGGATTCCCTTTCGGTCGTCCGCGTTTTTATAC
>JBFWJN010000207.1:0-5749 GCA_050253185.1 Kiritimatiellales bacterium
ATTGGAAACGGCGGCGTCAATCCGCCGGAAGACGCCGACGACATGATCCGTGTATCGGGGGTGGACGGCGTGATGATCGGCCGCGGAGCGGTCGGCAACCCCTGGTTGTTTGAGCAGATTTCCAATCATTGGAAACAGATGGAGCCCGTATCCGAAAATTTTCCAACCCTTGGAGAAAATCAGCAGGCCGCAACGCAGTTGCTTCCAACCATTGGAAACCGGCGTGATGTGATAGAAAAGCATCTGACGCGGCTGGTCGAACTGACATCCGTTACGGTTCAGGGACGCCGCTGCAAGGCGCGCTATGACGTCGAGCGGGGCGCCTGCCTGCATTTCCGCCCGCATCTCGCGCAGTATATCAAAGGTCTGCGCGGGCGCCGTGACCTGCTGCAGCATCTCAACGAGATGGACGATGTAAAAACGATTATGAGTGCTGTGGACAGAGTCCTGTCCCAAAATGTAGATGCGACGTCCTCGTCGCGCCCGAATACAACGAAACGCGACGAGGACGTCGCGTCTACGGGAAGAGCATGATGACAGATAAACCGATGGAACTCGGGGTTCAGCCGTTGGATGCGCTGATGGAAGAGCTCGGGCTGAAAAACCACGACCTTGTTGAGGCGTCCAAAGACGGCCTGACGCACAAGCAGGTGCAGAAAGGTCGTAAGGGTCGTCGGTTGACCCGCAATATTCAGGACAAAATCCTTGTATCTATTTCTTCCTGTACCGGAACATCTTACACGCTTGGTCAGCTTTTTAATTACCGATAGTCCGGGTAGCGTGCGTGAGGGATATTTTCCACAAAATACTGGCTGGACCCTTGACAAATACGTATAATCAATCCGTTTTTCGGGAGGGGGTTGGTTAATGCACCTGAAGATTCTAAATGAAAACCGCTGTCCGGTCTGTGGGAGGACCGAATGTTCCGAGAGAATTCACCGTAGTAAACTGCTCCGCTGGCTTTGTCCGAGCGGGAAGCTCATGAAATGCCGCCTGTGTCTTACGCGTTACCTGGTGCGCCGGGACGAGCTTGCTTAAATCCGGCCTGCTGTAAACGATGGCTCAGATTCGGGCTGTCTTCCGTCAGAACAACCGATGTATTTTTGAATTCGCGCCGAATGCGGTACCCGGCGCGCAGCCGGTCGAACCGGTCGATGTCCGCCTTGCTGAGCTGGTCGTCGGCGATGTTATAGAGAGGCCGGACCGCTTCTGCCAGAACCTCTAAATCACCTTTTCCACGCGGATCAATCGTCAGCTGCGGCATTTCGAGAGCGGGCAGCAGCGGCTCCGGATTCCAGGACGGCCTGATTTCAAAAAAGCTGCAAAGCTGTCGGTAGACCTGAACCGTTCCGTTCAGTTTCCCCTCAAGCGAATGCCCGGCAATATGCGGTGTGCCGATCGTGGCGGCGGCCAATACATCGGCGCGGATCTTCGGCTCGGGATCCCAGACGTCGAGTACGGCGTGCGAAATCATGCCATTGGCTTTGGCATGCAGCAGCGCGTCGGAATCGAGCACCTTGCCGCGTGAAGCGTTGATGAAAACGGCGCCGGGCTTCATCTGTTCGAAAAAACGGCAGTCGGCCATCTTCAGCGTTGGCCACGGTTTTTCGGTGACGAGCGGAACATGCAGCGTGACGATGTCGGATTCCGCCAGAAGTTTTTCCAATGTTTGGAAGCAACTGCGTTGCGGCTTGCTGTTTTTTCCAATCATTGGAAACTCGCGCGCGGCGCGCGGCGGGTCGTTAAGCAGAACCCGCAGGCCGAGCGCTTCGGCGCGCTTAGCAACGCGCGAGCCGACCTGTCCGACACCGATAATGCCGAGAGTCCGGCCTTCGAGTTCCAAACCCTGGAACGTATGCAGGTGCAGCAGCGCGGCGGTGATGTAGTCGGCGACGCTGTCGGCATTGCAGCCCGGCGCGGCGCACCAGCCGATGCCGGATTTTTCCAACCATTGGAAATCGATATGCTCAAAGCCCGCTGTTGCGGTGCCGACGAAGCGGACGGCGGAGCCGTGCAGCAGTTCCGGCGTGATTTTGGTTTTGGAGCGGACGACCAGTGCGTCGGCATCCTTCAGGTGCTCCGGGCCGATCTGGCGGTCGGGAATCACCTCGACCGCGCCCAGTGTTTCAAAGGCGTCTCTGCCCAGCAGTACAGTTTCTGCAACAACCGTTTTCATAGCCGGGCAATTTACGGTATAAGCCCAGCACATGAAAACGGAAAAACAATCAGGTGGAGCGATTCTGACGCTGGTGACAACGCAGGGCGAGGCGGAGCGGATCAGCGACTGGGTGATGGAGAATCTCGAAAAAACCGTCGTCGAGCTGAAAAAGCCGGGCGGCATGGAAGTGGCGCTCGAAATCTATTTTGACAACACGATTCAGGCCGAGCTGGCCCTGCGGGCGCTGGGAGAGTTTCCAATCCTTGGAAACTCCGTGCGCGAGTATGCCGATGAAGAGTGGACGGAGAGCTGGAAAAAGCATTTCAAGCCGATGGATATCGGCCGGCAGCTGCGGGTCTGTCCGCCGTGGCTGGCGGGGCAGAGCGACCGGATCGAACTGGTGATTAACCCGGGGCTGAGTTTCGGAACCGGGAACCATTTTACAACGCGTTTCTGCCTGGAGCAGCTCGACCGGTTTGTTCCGCAGAGCGGCGCGAAAACCATGCTCGATATCGGAACCGGGTCCGGCATTCTGGCAATTGCCGCGGTAAAGCTCGGCGCGGAGTCGGCGCTGGGGGTCGACTTTGATCCGATCTGCATCGATTGCTCGACAGAGAATGCCGCGGCGAACGGTGTTTCTGAACAGACTGCTTTCCGTCAGCACGATATTACCGACGGCTGGCCCGATGAGAAATACGACATCGTCTGCGCCAACATCTATTCCACGCTGTTGATTGATAACGCGTCGACGTTGCTGCGGATTTCCGGAAAGTATCTGCTGCTCACCGGCATTCGTGAAGTGGAGATCGACGGCGTTGCGGATACGTTTGTGCAGCTCGGCGGGCGCGAGGTTGTGCGCGACTGCGACGGCGAGTGGTCAGGACTGGTGATGGCCCGTTAATTGCGCTCGAATGTTCGCGACATCTTTTTTGATCTGTTCGATCAGCGCTTCCTTCGACGGAAAGGGGTGGACGTCGCGGATTTTTTCGACAAGGCAGATTTCGAGAACCTGCTCGTAGAGGTCGCCGTTGAAATCGATCAGATAGGACTCAATGACCGGTTCGTGGTCATCGAACGTTGCCCGGGTTCCGATAAACACGGCGGATTCCTGACAGTTGGCTTCCGACTTTTGACTTCCGATTTTTGTATATGCGGCATAGACGCCGGCGGCGGGAATCAGTTCGTTGAGCGGTTCGATGTTGGCGGTCGGGAATCCAAGTTCCCGTCCGATTTTTCGTCCGGAGATAACGGTGCCGAACAGGCAGAAGGGCCGGCCGAGCAGCTGTTCGGCGAGCGGAATGTTTCCGGTGGTGATCGCCTTGCGAATATGCGTACTGGAAACCCGTTCGCCATGGAGCAGCACGGGTTCGATCGCGGTGGCGACGATGCCGTGTTCGCTGCAGAATTTTTCCAATGTCTGGAAGTTCCCGGAGGCGCGGCGGCCGAAGGACCAGTCGAAGCCGCAGACGATGCCGTGCAGGTTCGGGATGCCTTTCCAAAGGATGGAAAGAAAATCATCGGGTTCGATGGCGGCGAATTCGCGACTGAACGGAATTTCGATAATGCCGTGTACGCCCAGCTCGCGGAATTTGCGCAGGCGGCAGGGCGGAGCGCTGATGAGCGGCGGGGCCTTTTCCGGAACGAGGACTTTGGCGGGATGCGGATCGAAGGTGTAGACCCATGCGTCGCCGCCGCAAGCGGCGGCCTGTTCGACGGCAGTGGAGACGACTTTCTGGTGACCGATGTGCACGCCGTCGAAACAGCCCATGGCAAGAACGACGGGACGGCCGGTCTGCGGAATCTCTGAAATGTCTCGGATGCGTTTCATTTCAATTCGAAGAGGGAATGTATGAAAGTTTCCAATGATTGGAAATGTTTATACGTCGTGGATCGGGATGATGCGCTGTTCGAGTTCGGACCGGCTCCATTTGAGAATTTCTTCGAGGGGACGGGCCTGGTCGATGGTGAAACTGCCGGACTGCGTGCGGCGCAGTTCGGAAAGGCAGGCGCCGCAGCCGAGGCGCTGCCCGAGGTCGTGGGCGAGGGTGCGGACGTAGGTGCCTTTGGTGCATTTGACTTCGACGGTGAGGCGCGGCGGATCAAAGGTTTTTAGCGCGAAGCTGTAGACGTGAATGAAACGCGGTTCGCGTTCGATTTCCTGGCCCTTGCGGGCGAGCTTGTAAAGCGGTACACCGTTTTTCTTGATGGCGGAGACCATCGGCGGCATCTGCATCTGGTCGCCGACGGCTTTGCGCATCTCGGCCTGAAGCTGTTCCTGGGTAACACCGGAGGGATCCTTTTCGGCGACGGTTTCGCCGTCGGTGTCCTGCGAGTCGGTTTCAACGCCCAGCAGGATTTCGCCTTCGTAGGTTTTGTCGCCGCCCATGATTTTGGCAGAGAGCTTGGTACCGCGGCCGATCAGCAGCGCGACGAGTCCGGTGGCATTGGGGTCGAGGGTCCCGCCGTGGCCGGTTTTGTTGAGCTGAAAGTGGTTGCGGACTTTGGCGACGAGGTCGTGGGAGGTCCATTCTTTGGGTTTGTCGAGCAGGAGAATGCCGTCGGGATCGGGCAGGAAATTTCGTTTACGCATCAGGGGTATCCTCGTCGTCGGGAATGTCGAGCTGGGCGAGAATGCCGAGAACGCGGTCGCCGGTTTCAATGGAATCGTCGAGTTTGAAATAGAGGCGCGGAGTGTATTTCAGAATGACGTGTTTGCTCATCCGGGACTGAATGTCTTTGCGGTGCCCGTTCAGAAAGCGGATCATCCGTTCGCGCTCCTCTTCGTGGCCGAAGATGGAGACGTAAACGGTGGCGTCGCGCAGGTCGGAGCCGGTTTCCACGCGGGTGACGGTGACGGCTCCGGTGTCGAAATTGCTGTTGGCGAAAAGGCGCGGAATATCCGTTGCGATTTCGCGCTTGAGCAGTTCGTTGACCCGTATGATGCGTGAGCTGGACATGACAGTAAGTATTAAACACCGAACAGGGAATGTTGAATGTCGAAGGCCTGTTTACTTCTGCATTCGAAATTCCCTGTTCGTTATCTGACGATTCTACAGTTTTTGAGCGATTTTTTCGACGGTGTAGGCTTCGATGATGTCACCGGCATCGAAATCGGTGAAGTTGTCGGGCCGGATTCCGCATTCCTGGCCGTCGCGAACTTCCGCCGCGTCGTTCTGGAAGCGCTTGAGCGAGCCAAGCGTGCCTTTGTACAGCACATCACTGCCGCGTTTGATGCGGATGCTGGCCTTGGAAGTGATTTTGCCCTCAACGACCATGCAGCCGGCGATCTTGTTGCGTTTGCCCATATCGAAGATCTGCCGGATTTCGGCTTTGCCGAGGTAAACTTCGCGGAGTTCAGGTTCGAGCAGCCCGCTCATTGCGGCTTCCACTTCTTCGAGCAGTTCATAGATGATGCTGTAAAGGCGGATTTCGACGCCTTCGCGCTTGGCCGCGGCTGTGACGCCGTTTTCCTTGGCGACGTGGAACCCGAGAATGTTGGCGCTGGAGGCGCTGGCGAGCATGACATCGGTGTTGGTGATGTTGCCGACATCGTTGGCGAGAATGTTGAGCTTGACCTTGGAGCTCTTGATG
>JBFWJN010000208.1:0-5731 GCA_050253185.1 Kiritimatiellales bacterium
GAGGGAATAAGGCACGCCATGCTTGATGAACCCAAGCTGACCTTCACTGATGCAAAGTACATGCTGGTCTAAGCAGCGCGTTCATCAACTACCTTCTAGGAAAGGGTGACGAAGCAGGCGTCAAAGTGCCGAAACCCTAATTAGCACACCCACGACGCGTGATCTTCACTGACGCTTTAAGTTCGACTTGAATCCTTTCCAAAGTTAAGAACTCGGCATGATTGCTATGATTTTTAAACGAGGGCGTGAGAAGTCGGTTTTGCAGCGGCATCCGTGGATTTTCTCCGGCGCGATGGTGCGGGTGGACATTTTTATCCCGGCCTGATAATCTCCGACTGTGATTGATTCGATTCACTTTACGGACATGCTGAAAGAGCGCGGGATTCAGCGCGAGTGGGCGGATCGCGCTTTCGAAGCGCCGGATCGGGTCGAAGAGCATGAAGACGGAACGAAGCATTACATCAAACAGATTCCAGAGTATGGAAACCGCTGGTTGCGCGTGATCGTAAATGTGGCCAGTATCCCGGAAAAACGAGTGACTGCATTTTTTGACCGGAGGCTGAGGAGGGCACAATGAGAATTAAAATTGATAAAGACAGCGATACCCTTTATTTCCGGCTGGACGAAAACCGGGTCGTTGAATCCGAAGAAGTGCGTCCCGGAGTGGTTCTCGATTTTGATGAGAACGACCGGGTTGTCGGCGTGGAGTTCCTTGGCGTGTCCGCCCGCGCTACGAAAGACGAACTTTCGACCATGCAGTTCCAGACTGCTTAGTGAATTTTTTACCCACGAATCTGCGCGAATGCTCACGAAAGGGGATTTTTAAAGATTCGTGTCGATTCGTGTGATTGGTGGGCAATTTTCTTGGTTCCCTTCATTTCCTTCTGTTGAAAAACTTCTCCCGTTCGGCTAAAGGGTTTGCATGGCATCTATAATTCTCAAAAAAGGGCGCGAAAAAAATCTGCTTCAGCGGCATCCGTGGGTTTTTTCCGGCGCGATCGAGCGGGTGGAGGGGACTCCAACTTCCGGTGAGACGGTTGTCGTCTGTTCCGCCGACGGCAAGCCGTTGGCCGTTGCGGCGTGGTCGCCTGAGTCACAGATCTCGGCGCGTATCTGGAGCTTTAATCCGTCCGAAACGATCGATGCTGATTTTTTCCGCGCGAAACTGCAAAACGCTTTTGTCGCGCGACCGAAAATCAATTCTAACGCCGTGCGCCTGGTCGCTTCCGAATCCGACGGCCTGCCCGGTCTGATCATTGACCGCTACGCGGATTTTTTGGTCTGCCAGTTTCTTTCCGCCGGTTCCGAACATTGGAAAAACACGATTGTCGAGATTCTGCAGGAGCTGTTTCCCGGTCTTTCGATCTACGAACGCTCGGATGTTTCCGTGCGCGAGAAGGAAGGACTTCCGCTGCGCTGCGGCGTGCTGGCCGGTTCCGAGCCACTGGATCAGGTGGAGATTATAGAAAACGGCATGCGCCTGCTGGTGGATATTAAGGCCGGACACAAGACCGGAACTTACCTTGATCAGCGCGACAGCCGCCTCGCGGTGCGCGACTGGGCCGAAGGGCGCGACGTGCTCAACTGCTTTTCCTACACCGGCGGATTCGGCGTGTCCGCGCTGCTCGGCGGCGCGAAGCATGTTCTGCAAATGGACAGCTCTGAACCGGCGCTCGACATCGCGAAAAAGAACGCTGAGCTGAACGGACTCGATCCGGCTAAAGCGGAATACATCTGCGGCGACGTCTTCAAAGAGCTGCGCCGCTTCCGTGATTCGCGTCGTACGTTCGATCTGATCATTCTCGATCCGCCCAAGTTTGTGGAATCGCGCGGACAGCTCGAAAAGGGCGCGCGCGGCTACAAGGATATTAATCTGCTGGCGTTCAAGCTGCTTCGTCCGGGCGGACTGCTGTTCACCTTTTCCTGCTCCGGCCACATGGAGATGCCGCTGTTCCAGAAGATTGTGGCCGACTCTGCGCTCGACGCGGGGCGCAGTGCGCAGATTCTTTCGGTGCTGCATCAGGCGCCGGATCATCCGGTGGCGCTGAACTTCCCTGAGGGCGCCTATCTGAAGGGGCTTCTCTGCCGGGTGGAATAAACTGTTTCCAAAGATTGGAAAATACGGGTAAATAGACTGATGAATCTGGTTCGCAAAGTGCCGGAAAAAGGATTTGAACTGCCAGTGCCGACGGAATTCAACGGAGTTCGGCTTGAAGTGGTGAACGATTCGGTCCGGCTTCAGAAATTTTCCAGGGATTGGAACCGGCTGGTTGAAGAGGCCGGCCAGCGGCCGGAACTTTCGTATTCCTGGCTTTCCTGTTATTTGGAGACCCGTCTGATGCCGGGTGACTCGTGGTTCTGCCTGCTGGCGTTTGACGGTGCGCAGCTAGTGGGCGTTCTTCCGATTGTCGTGGTGCCGCGCTGCTGGCTGGGCCGGGGGTCCTGCCTGCGGTTTGAAACGCCGTATGATATTCTGACAACCGGTTCCGTCGAAGCCCTGCTGCGCCCTGGATACGAAGGAAACGTTTTTTCGATGTTTCTGGAGTATCTATGGAGTATTCCAGCTTCCTGCAGCTGTCTGCGGTTCCGCGGCCTGCCGGAAAGCCGTCTGCCGGAATTGAAAAAACTGTGCGGAGCGGCTGACAGTGTGATCGATTTCGACGGCAGCGAAAGTGTGATTCCGGTTCGGGGAACTGCCGAAGAGTTTATCCAATCCCTTTCCCGGAAATTTCGTCAGAACTACCGTCGGATCGGTCGCCGGATTCAGGAACAGCCCGGTGTCCGCTTTCGGTTCGAGAGCGGAAATATGGAGGAAAATGCCGCTGCGTTTATGCGGATTGAGCACGCCGGCTGGAAAGCCCAGCGGAAAACCTCCATTCTGTCTGATGAATCTTATATCCACTTTTTCCTGCTGATGGCGAAGCGGATGGAGGATCAGGGTTGGCTGCGCTGGGCTTTTCTGGATATCGGCGGCAGGCCGGTGGCCGGACAGTTCATGGTGGAGTGCGGGAATACGCTTTACGTTGTGAAGATCGGTTTTGACGAGGCATTCTCTAACCTGTCACCGGGAACGGCGCTGTTTGGAAAAGTGATTGAAGAAACGCTGTCTGCAGGCCGGATGAAGGAGATCAATTTTATGTCCGGCTATCCGTGGATGAAGGACTGGAACGTGCAGACGAGACCGATTGCCAATGTGGCCTTTTTCCCGAAAAAATTTCTGCACTGGAGCCTGTGCAAGCAGCCGATGAAACTACGGGCGTATATCAATCGGTTCCCGGCGCTGCGGAAAGTCGTGGATGATTTTTCGAATCGGCTGCTGAATCCATGTCCGTAAAACTGATTTTCCAATGTCTGGAAAACAGGAATCCCGGGAAATTCCGGGGCTTCTGTGCGATCAGGGGGAGGCGTTAAATGCTGTCGATAATCGCTTTGCGCTTCTGGTTGTATTCTTCGTCGTTGATCAGTTTTTCATCTTTCAGCGTCTGGATCTTTTCGAGCCGGTCGCGCGGTGCGGCTTTGTAGTAGTGCAGCACGAGCGCAATCTGCTGGGCGACGTAGTCGGAGATGACCGGTACGGCCTGCTGGTCGACGAGCGGGGTGACGGTTTCATCGTAGCCGATGTAGACGAGGCCTGCGATGAGGTTCGGCACGCCGAGCAGCGGCCAGCCGGCACCGGAGGTCCATGTGCGGCTGATGTCGGCGTGCTGCAGGTCGAGGCGGACCGGGACGTAAATCGTGTTGATGAGCTTGCCGGTCTTGGCATCGTTGAGCGTGACGTCGATATCGTACATGGCGTCGTAGTTGTAGCCGTGCCAGCTCGGCGCCCAGATCAGGAAGCCGGGGAATTCGACGAGGTAGTTCCAGCCGGATCCTTTGTATTTAGAAACGACGGAGATGTTGGCAATGACGTCGATGAACTCGTTACTGTCATCCACAGCGGTCGTGCTCTGCGCATTGTATTTGAGCAGGTCGCGACCAATCGAGTGGATGAGCTGATGTCCGGTCAGATCCGGCGCGGCGGCGCGGATGCCGATGCGGAGCCGTTCGTCGAGGCCCACGAGAGTCTTGTTATGGTAGTTTTCAAGATTGCTGACCGTCATCGGATGTGTGCAGCCGGAAATGACAGCCGCGAGTACGGGCAGGGTCAGGGCCAGGATCTGTTTTTTCATTATCTGTTCCTTTCAACGCAGTTACGCGGCATCTGAATGTCGAAAACAGAATATTAGATAACCGGAAAGCCCGTCCCTGTAAATCTTTAAACCGTCTGATCCACTTGCTTAATCCTCAAGAAATGGGTAGTCGGTGTAGCCCTTTTCATTTCCGCCGTAGAGCGTATCTACGTCCAGTCGATTGAGCGGGGCGTCCCGTTTCAGCCGTTTGACCAGATCGGGATTGGCGATGAACGGGCGGCCGAACGAGATCAGGTCGGCGCGATCATTTTCCAATGCCTGGAACGCCAGCGCATTTGTGTAACCGTTGTTTGCCATATACAGGCCGTTGAAGCGTCTGCGCAACGCCATGAAATCAAACTCGATATAATCGCGGGCGCCGCGCGTTTCACCTTCGATCACGTGAAGATAAAGCAGGTTGAAACGGTTGAGCTCTTCGACCAGCCGATTGAAAAGCGGCTGAGGATCGCTGTCGCTGATTCCTCCCATGTGCGGCGTTACCGGAGAAATCCGGATGCCGACACGGTCGCCGCTCCATGCACCGGTTACCGCATCCGTCACCTCCAGCACCAACCGGATGCGGTTTTCGATCGGCCCGCCGTAGCCGTCCGTGCGCCGATTCACACCGTCGCGCAGGAACTGGTCAAGCAGGTATCCGTTGGCCGAATGAATTTCGACCCCGTCAAACCCGGCCCGCTTTGCACAGTCCACGCCGTGCACATACTGTTCAATAATGCCGGGGATTTCCGTAAGCTCCAGCGCGCGCGGCGTTACAAAGGGCTTGAGTCCGTTTTCAGTAAACGCTTCGCCGGCCGGTTTGACGGCCGATGAGGAAACGGGCAGGGTGCCGTTCGGCTGCAGATCGGGATGGCTGATTCGTCCGACGTGCCACATCTGCGCAAAAATCTTTCCGCCTTTTTCGTGCACTGCATCCGTCACCCGTTTCCAGCCCGCGACCTGTTCGTCGCTGTAAAGCCCCGGTGTCCAAGCGTAGCCTTTGCCCTGCGGAGATACCGGCGTGGCCTCACTGATGATCAGTCCGGCGCTGGCGCGCTGGCCGTAATAGACTGCATTCAGCGGAGTCGGTACATCTCCTTCTCCGGCGCGGCTGCGCGTCAGCGGCGCCATGACAATGCGATTGGAAAGTTCCAGCGATCCGGCCTGAACCGGCTCAAACAGATTTTCGTTCATCAGGTTTCTCCTTATGTTTTGATACAGAGACACCTCTCCAAAGTGTCCTGTTCAACCTCAGTCTTTTTCCATGGATTGGAATCGATATCTTTGATATACAGCCGGGTATGACCACGTTAACCCTTGACCAAATGAGCATACCTGAAAAACTGCTTGCGATGGAACAGCTCTGGGACGATTTCTGCCGGCGTGCGGAGTCCATGCAGAGTCCGGAGTGGCGTCGGGATGTGTTAACGGTTCGTGAAGAACGGGTGAAACACGGAACCTCCCAATTTGCTGACTGGAATGACGCAAAAAAACGGATTCGAGACCGTACATCATGATGGTTCAGATTCTGCCGGAAGCGGAGCAAGACCTGATTGATGGGTTCC
>JBFWJN010000209.1:0-5688 GCA_050253185.1 Kiritimatiellales bacterium
GTCGCCTTTTTTATCTTAACCGTGGCCGGGATTCGGGAGAAGGTGGTGAGTGCCATTCCGCTGAGCCTGCGGATTTCCACGGCGGCGGGGATCGGCTTGTTTATTACGTTTATCGGTCTGAAAAACATGGGCGTGATTGTCGATAATCCCGCGACGCTGGTTTCAATCGGTCCGATGACCCGGCCGGTGCTGATCGGGCTGGGCGCGCTGCTGCTGATTACAATTCTTGAACTCCGGAAAGTGAAGGGATCCATTCTGATCGGCATTATCGCGGCGACGATTGCCGGAATGCTGCTCGGCGAGGTCGCGATGCCGAACGGCGCCTGCTCGACGCCGCCGAGTCTGGCGCCGATTGTCTTGAAACTGGATATTCTCGGTGCGCTGAAGTGGGGCCTGGTCGGTGCGATCTTCTCATTTATGTTCGTGGACCTGTTTGATTCGATTGGAACGATTGTCGCCTGTTCCTATGAGGCCGGGCATGTGGAGCCGGACGGTACGATCCGCAAGATCGACAAGGTGCTCGAAGCGGATGCGGTGGCGACGGTTGCCGGTGCGCTGCTGGGAACGAGTACGACGACGACTTACATCGAGTCGGCGTCCGGCATCGCGGACGGCGCCCGTACCGGGCTGGCATCGGTGGTCACCGGCCTGCTTTTCCTTGCGGCTCTTTTCTTTGCACCGCTGATCGGCGCGGTGCCGGGATTCGCGACAGCTCCGGCGCTGGTGATTGTCGGGGTCTTCATGTTCCGCAATATCAGGGAAATCAATTTTTCCGACATGAAGGATGCGGTTCCGGCGTTTCTGACGATGATTCTGATGCCGCTGACCTTCAGTATTTCAACCGGGCTGACCATCGGGTTTCTTTCTTATCTGCTGATCGGCGTTCTCAGCGGCGACATTAAAAAGATTTCGCCGGTCATGTGGGTGGTCGGTCTGCTATCCGCCGTCAACCTGATGGTTTCGACGGTTCATTGACCTGATTGATACAGAGGAGCAGCGGTTATGGTGGAAAAGGGCCTGGGTCGGGTACTGTTGTCGCAGGAGCGGCTGCAGGAGATCGTTGCGCGTCTCGGACGCGAAATCACGGATGCTTACCGCGATTCGGACAAGGAACTGGTCGTGATCGGCCTGCTGCGCGGTTCATTCATTTTCATGGCCGACCTGGTTCGGCAGATCAAACTGCCGCTGACGACGGACTTCATGACCATTTCAAGCTACGGCGACGGCACAACCAGTTCCGGCGATGTCAAGGTGGTGATGGACCTGGACGAGACCATTACCGGATGCGATGTGCTGGTGGTCGAAGATATTATTGATACCGGGAACACGTTCAGCAAAGTCATCCGGATGCTGGAGGCCCGCGGCCCCGCTTCCCTGAAAATCTGCACGTTGCTGGACAAACCGTCGCGCCGGAAGATTGACGTGCGGATTGATTTTTGCGGAATGGAGATTCCCGACGAGTTTGTATGCGGCTACGGCCTCGACTATGCGCAGAAATACCGCAATGTCCCGTATGTCGGCATTTACACCGGTCCGACTGACTGAGCAGGACGCGACCGGACTTCACCCCTGAACCCACCCAAGGAGAAACGATGAAGAAAACTGTACTGGCCGGAATGATGCTAATGCTGGCGGGAGCCGGACTGGCCGGCGATATTCTGCAATGGCAGGATAACAGCCTCACCTATCTGTTCGGCGACAAGTATAAACTCGACCCGGCCGGTCAGCAGACGCTGACATTCGAACACGCCAGCGGATGGGCTTTCGGGGATCTGTTCATCTTTACGGACGGAATCTATTTCAACGGCGACCGCGACAGCAAAGGCAACCGCGCCAGTTTCTACGGTGAGGTCGCCCCGCGGCTGAGCGCCGGAAAAATTCTCGACAAGGACCTGTCCGTCCTGTTCATCAAAGACTGGCTGCTGGCCGGCTGCTACGAATTCGGCGAAAACTCGGATGAAAACGTGCTGATCGGCGCCGGTGTGGACCTGGATATTCCGGGATTCGATTTCTTCCAGCTCAACCTGTACCGCCGCTATAACGACCACGCCAAAGATCCGGAATCCTACCAGCTTACACCGGTCTGGAAAATCACGATTCCGGTCGGCGACACCTCCATTGTGTTCGACGGCTTCATCGACTGGGTCTTCGCCGACGACACCCGCAACCTTCACATCAACCCCCAGCTGAAACTCGACGTCGGAACGCTGATGGGCATGGATGCCGGGAAACTCTATGCCGGTATCGAATATGACTACTGGGAACACAAATACGGCGTGCACGCCGGTTCAATGAGCGATCAGAACACCTTCAGCGGACTGCTCAAATATCACTTCTGAGCCGCGGTTGACGGACCTGAACAAAAAGCCGGTGCGGATTTCCCGCTCCGGCTTTTTTGTCTGCACGTCAGTAATGCAGAACCGAGTAAACCGGCAGTCCGCTCAGTTTCTCACGGCCCTTCAGATCGTCCAGTTCCATGAGGAAGTCGATCTCCTCAATGGTCACCGCAAAATGACTCCGGATGAGTTCCGCAGTGGCGGCCACCGTGCCGCCGGTGGCCAGCACGTCATCGACAATCAGAATGCGCTGGCCATCCCCGAACGCATCCTGCTGCACCTCCAGAATACTGGTTCCGTATTCCAGCTCATATTCCTTGCGATGGATGGCATGCGGCAGCTTGCCGGCCTTGCGTACCAGCACCATCCCGGCGCCGAGCGCATACGCAAGGGCCGCCGCCAGAATAAACCCGCGGGCTTCAATGCCGACCACCACGTCGATCTGTTTGTCCTGATGCCGGGTTTTCAGGTGATCAATCAGTCCTCGGAACGCCGGGCCGTCCGCCAGCAGCGGGATAAAATCCCGGAACACGATTCCCGGCTTCGGAAAGTCCGGTGTGCTGCGAATGTAGGACTGAAAATCCATGGAATACTCCTGAGGCTGAAAACGTGGGAAAACTGCTGCTAACGTACTGAACCATGCGAAGTGTCACCACAGAAAACCGGTAAAATCTCCGCCGGCGGTTTGTGTTGAACTGGATGCTTTTCCAAGGTCTGTAAAATCGCTATGTTGACCAATTATCAGGTGTTAAGCAAAGGGGTATCGATGAGAGAAATGGAGTGGCCGAAAAAAATCCTGCTGGGGATTCAGCACGTATTTGCAATGTTCGGAGCGACGGTTCTGATGCCGGCTCTAACCGGAATGGATCCCAGCGTGGCCCTGCTTGCCGCCGGAATCGGAACCTTCATTTTCCACGGGGTCACCGGTGGAATAGTCCCCGTTTTCCTCGGTTCAAGCTTCGCATTCATCGGAGCCATCAAAGCCGTGTCCGGCGACGACGGAAGCGGCCTTCCGCAGGCGCTGGGCGGCGTCATCTGCGCCGGCCTGGTCTATCTGCTGCTCGCACTGATTGTAAAACTCTGCGGCGTCCGGATCATCAAACGTCTCTTTCCCGCCGTGGTCACCGGGCCGGTCATCATGGTCATCGGACTGTCGCTCGCGCCGATCGGCGTCAACATGGCATCGACCGACTGGCTGCTCGCCCTGGTTTCCATTGTCACCATCATTGCCGTATCCTGCTTTATGAAAGGCTTTTTTAGGTTGGTGCCGATCCTGATCGGGATCTTCGTCGGCTACGCGGTCGCGGCACTGCTCGGCCGGGTCGACTATTCCGCCATGCACAGCTCCGGCAGCCTGCTCATCGGCGCGGACAACTTCACCTTCCCGAAATTCGAACTGGGCGCCGTTCTCGCCATCATGCCGATCGCCATCGTCTCTGTTATGGAGCACATCGGCGACATCACAACCAACGGCGCCGTGGTCGGGAAGGACTTCTTTGAAAAGCCCGGCCTGCATCGCACACTGCTGGGCGACGGACTCGCCACCATGTGCTCCGCGCTCTTCGGCGGCCCGCCGAACACTACCTATTCCGAAAACACCGGCGTGCTCGCCGTCACCGGCAACTACAGCCCCGGCATCATCCGCATCGCCGCCGTCTTCGCGATACTGCTCGGCATCTTCAGCCCGGTCGGCGCCTTCCTGCGCTCCATTCCCGTCGCCGTCATGGGCGGCGTCAGCTTCATCCTGTTCGGGATGATCGCCTCGGTCGGCATCCGCACCATCTCCAACGCCCAGCTCAACTTCAACCGCAGCCGCAACCTCATCATCGTGGCCCTGATCCTCGTCTGCGGTCTGGGCGGCGTTAAACTGACCGTCTGCGGCATGACCGTCGAAGGAATCGGACTGTCCGCCCTTGTCGGCATGCTCGCCAATCTCCTGCTGCACATTCTTCTTCCCGACGATCCCGACAACGACTAACCGCAGAGAAAACCATGAAGAGATTCCCAACCCTGACCATCTCCAATCACCCGCTGATCCAGCATAAGCTGACCTACATCCGCGAAAAAACGACTCCCAAAAAAGTGTTCAAAGAACTCGTGGACGAAGTCGCGACACTGCTCGCCTATGAAATCACGCGATCCCTGCCGTTGCGCGCCATACAGATCGAAACGCCGCTGCAGCAAACCACCTGCCACGTCATCGACAGCGCAAACATCGTCCTCGTTCCGCTCCTCCGGGCCGGGCTGGGGCTCGTCGACGGCGTGCTCAACCTGATCCCGAACTGCGCGGTATGCCACATCGGCCTCTATCGCGACCACGATACGCACAATCCAGTCACCTACTATTTCAAGCCGATGCCCGACGCTGCCAATAAACTCTTCATCATGGTCGATCCCATGCTCGCCACCGGCGGTTCCGCCATCGAATCCGCCAACCTGCTCAAGGAAAACGGCGCGGAAAACATCAGATTCATGTGCCTCGTCGCCGCTCCCGAAGGAGTCGAAGCCTTTGCCGCGGCGCATCCCGACATCGAAATCATTGCTGCTGCGCTCGACGAAGGCCTTAACGACGACGCCTACATCCTGCCCGGGCTCGGTGACGCCGGCGACCGCCTCTTCGGCACCCGCTAAACCTCATGTACATCATCGTCCAGCACGGCAGTGACTGGCTCGCCTTTCGAAATCCGGTCGAGGTGTTGACGGCCCGCACGCCGACTGAAGTTTTCCAATGTCTGGAAAAAATCGAAGAGAGCGGGCTGTGGGCCGCTGGATTTGTCACCTACGAAGCGGCACCCACCTTTGATCCGGCGCACAAAACCAAAGACGCGGGAAAGCTGCCGCTGCTGCAGTTCGGACTTTTCCAAACATTGGAAAAAATTGAACCGGAATCCTCCGGCACCTATCAGCTCGGCAACTGGGCGCCGTCGGTCAGTCGAAATGACTATGTTCAGGCAATCGCGAAAATCAAAGAGCATATTGCGGCGGGCGACACCTATCAGGTGAATTACACCTTCCGGCTGAACGCGGAATTCTCCGGCGATCCGTTCGCGTTTTTCTGCGATCTGGCCGCCGCGCAGCAGGGCCGCTTCGGCGCATTCATTGAAACCGACGATCTCGTCATCTGCTCGGCATCGCCCGAGCTGTTTTTCGAGCACCACCTCGGCACCCTCGTGTCGCGACCGATGAAAGGCACCCGGTCGCGCGGCCTCACGGTCGAGCAGGACCGGGCCGCGGCGCACGAACTGCAGAACGCTGTCAAAGACCGGGCGGAAAACATCATGATCGTCGATATGATCCGCAACGACATCGGCCGGGTCGCCGTGCCGGGCTCCGTCAAAACCGTCAGCCGCTT
>JBFWJN010000210.1:0-5656 GCA_050253185.1 Kiritimatiellales bacterium
TGGTTTCCCCAGTAAAGCCCTCGGAATAGAGTGGGTATAGATACTGGGAAAGCACTTGGAAATATCCGTATGAACAATAAATTGCGCTCCGGTTTGAAAACGGAGTTCCTGCTCTTCCTGATCCCAGCATTCAAATCCACGATAATTCATCTCAAATACACGGGGACTGTCTCGTAACTTGCGCACGAAAATCCGGGAAAATGGTCTATGTGATGAACAATGGCGCTTTATCTCCGACCATGCCCGTTTGATTAAAAGACACTGAGCTAGATGACTTTCGGGATGCGGCACGGCCATATGGCGAGGAATATTAATATCGCGTAATGACTGATATCTGATCGCAGCATGTACGTACCGGTCGCAATTATCTCGCAACGCTCGACTATCCTGCTCCGTCAGCAAATTTCTCATTTGCTCCGTCAGAAGCCTCGACAATCCCGCTGAGGTCAGACAAAGAGGCATTTTCTCGGCAAATAAACCGTAATCAGCCAAACCGACAAAGGCTGAGTCTTCATCCAAGTCCAAACCGGTTGTTTTTTGCCGCATCGCTGCCAAAATTCTTTGTCCAGTATTAGATCGATCAGCCACACTCGACCCTCTATATATAAAACTAAAGCCTCTTTATCAGTTTTTCGGATATCCCGCCAGTTTTGCTTTTAAAATTGCGGAACGGGGCGGTTTCTGCGAAAACGCCTGCCTATGAACGGCATAGTTAACAGAATCATGGACAGCAGAATCATTAAGAAAATGGATTGGATTCTCTAAAAAATACTTTTGTCGTTAATGATTTTGTAAAAAGTCTCCTGAGGACAATGACATGAAAAAACTGAAAACCGGGCTGGTTCAGCAGTCGTGCACCGCAGACAGCGAAGCAAATATCAAAAACAGCATGGAGGCAATTCGCCGCTGCGCGAAACAGGGCGCGCAGCTGGTCGCGTTGCAGGAACTGCACACCGGCCTCTATTTCTGCCAGACCGAAAATACGGCCCAGTTTGATCTGGCCGAGCCGATTCCCGGGCCATCGACTGAAACGTTCGGCGCACTGGCCAAAGAACTCGGTATCGTCATCGTCACCTCATTGTTCGAAAAGCGCGCGGCGGGCCTTTATCACAACACCGCCGTCGTGCTCGACAGCGATGGAACCGTCGCCGGAAAATACCGTAAAATGCACATTCCCGACGATCCGGGCTATTACGAAAAATTTTATTTCACACCCGGCGACCTCGGCTTTGCGCCGATCAAAACCTCCGTCGGAATGCTCGGCGTGCTGGTCTGCTGGGATCAGTGGTATCCGGAAGCCGCGCGCCTGATGACAATGGCCGGCGCCGACCTGCTGATTTATCCGACCGCGATCGGCTGGGATCCGAACGATAAGGAAGGAGAAAAGGCGCGTCAGCGTGAGGCCTGGATCACCATTCAACGTTCTCATGCTGTCGCCAACGGCATTCCGGTGCTGAGTATCAACCGTACCGGCTTCGAAGCCTCGCCCTGCGGCTACGGCGGCGCGCAGTTCTGGGGATCGAGCTTTGTCGCCGGCTGTCAGGGTGAACTGCTGGCACAGGCCGGAACGGATGAAGAAACCGAGCTGGTAGTGGAACTCGACGGCGCACGCAGTGAAGACGTCCGGCGCATCTGGCCGTTCCTGCGCGACCGACGTATCGACGCCTACGGCGGCCTGAGCTCCCGTTTTCTGGATTAAGCCTATGACGCTGGAAGAGTTTGGATTCAGCCCGTGGTTTCAGCAGCAGGTGGATTTTTCCAAGGATTGGAAAATCGCCCGCGTGACGGCCATTCATAAAGGATGGAGCGATATCAGCGACGGCGACGAAACCCGTCCGGCCAAAACCACCGGCAAGCTGCGGCGTGAGGCGCGCCTGAACCGGGACTACCTGACCGTCGGCGACTGGGTGCTGGCAAAGAACTTTGACGAGGGCGACTTTGCGATGATCCACAGCGTACTGGATCGACAAAACGCCCTGCGCCGCAAAATGGCGGGCAAGGAAACCGGCAAACAGCTGATTGCCGCGAATATCGACACGGCATTTGTTGTCCATACCTTGGACAAAGGCTTTAATCTGCCGAAGCTGGAGCGTTATCTTTCCATCGTTTTCGACAGCGGCATCGAGCCGGTGATCCTGCTGAGCAAAAAAGATCTGCTCTCCACCAAAGAGCTCAAGGAACGACTGGCCGATGTGACGCAGCGCCTGCCGAATGTCCTGGCGTACGCCTTCAGCAATGAAACGGGCTCTGGACTCAAGAAGGTGCAGAAACTTTTCAAAAAAGGGAAAACCCATTGCCTGATCGGCGCATCGGGCGTCGGTAAGACCTCGCTCATCAACAGTCTGATCGGGGAAGAGGATCTGTATTTCACCCTGCCCGTCCGTGACAGTGACGGCAAGGGCGTGCACTCGACGACGTGGCGCGAGCTGATCACGCTCGACAACGGCGCGCTCGTTGTCGACACGCCCGGCATGCGCGAGCTCGGCCATCTCGATACAGCGGGAGGCATCGACGACACGTTTGAGGATCTCATCGCGCTCGAACCGCAGTGTCGTTTTCGCGACTGCGCGCACACCAAAACCAAAGGCTGTGCAATTGAAGCGGCGGTGGAGGCCGGAACGATCGACCGCGCGCGCTACGAAAACTTTATCCGCATGCGCAAAGAAGCGGCTGAAGCGGAACAGCGGCTCCGCGAGCAGAAGTGGAAGCGCGGACGGCTGTAAGATTCAGCAGACTAAAAGAATTTTTCCTGCCGAACCGGTGCGGAATGAAAAGGAATCGCCCTGTTTTTTGTCGACAAGTGCCGCGCCGATCGGCGATTCAGGGGTGATCACCGTCACTGCGCGGCCTTCAAAATTCAGCTCGATTCCGCCCGCGCACGGCAGCAGGAAACAGAGCATTTTTTCGTGATCCTGCTCAACTTCGACGAGCGCTCCCGGGCCGACCGGCTTGCCGTCGTAGACCGGAATCATGAAGGTTTTCAGTTCGTCGAGCGCCCGGGCCAGCGCCTTGAACTGCATGGCATGGCCGCGGGCGATATAGGAGGCTTCGAGCCCGCAGGTGTCCCATTTGGTTTCAGCGCGCGTTTCGGAATCGGTCGCACCGGCAGACGCCTGCCGATTGGCCTCCCGCTGGCGGTGGAGGTCGGTTTCGATGGCCGCAATAACGGCGCGAAGCAGTGCAGGCTTATTCATAAAGAATGGATTACTGGAAAACTGGAAAAACAACCATCCAGCATTCCGTTATTCCATCGTTCCTCGGTTGTTTAGGGATCGAGGTTTTCGAGTTCCCGCGTGTCGAGGTTGATGCGGCGGTAGTAGCAGTCGCGCGGCTCGCCCTTTTCGTTTTTGGTGTGGCAGATGCCGCCGCGGTTCGGGCGCACGATGAAAAGCAGCGAGTTCTGTTCGCAGTTGACGCGCGCTTCGAGCAGCGAAAAGGTTTCGCCGGATGTCAGCCCTTTCACCCACAGCTCCTGACGCGAGGAACTCCAGAGCACCAGCATTTTGCGCTTCAGCGATTCTTCAAAGGCCAGCTGATTGATGTAGGCGACCAAAATCACTTCCTTGGTATCGGCGTTCTGCACGGCAACCGGGATAATTCCCTTGGTTCCGGCGACGGCTTTTTCCAGCTTGTTCCAGTCGAGTTCCAGTTTCAGCCCTTCTTCAAGTTCTTTGCTCATAGTCTTACGGTTACTCCTTTGGATTTCATGTATTCTTTAACTTCGCGGATGGTGAATTCGCCGAAGTGGAAGATAGAGGCGGCGAGAACGGCGTCGGCCTTGCCGACGGTGACGGCTTCCACGAGGTGATCGAGCGTTCCGGCGCCGCCGGAGGCAATGACGGGAACTCCGACGGCTTCGGAAATGGCGCGGGTGAGTTCGAGGTCGTAGCCGTTTTTGGTGCCGTCGGCGTCCATGCTGGTGAGCAGGATTTCCCCGGCTCCGCGCGCGACGCCTTCCTGCGCCCATTCGACGGCGTCGAGCTCAGTGGGGTTGCGGCCGCCATGCGTGTAGACTTTCCAGCCTTTGGAAACGTTACGGCGCGCATCAATGGCGAGAACGGTGCACTGGGCGCCGAACTGTTCGGAGCACTGGTTGAGGATGTCCGGATTGTTGATGGCGGCGGTGTTGAAGGAGACTTTGTCGGCCCCGGCGTTGAGCATGCGGCGGACGTCGGCGGACGTACGGATGCCGCCGCCGACGGTGAGCGGCATGAAGACCTGCTCGGCGACGCGGCGGACAATATCGACCATGGTGTCGCGGCCGTCGCTGGAGGCGGTGATGTCGAGGAAGGTGAGTTCGTCTGCGCCCTGGGCCTCATAGGCTTTGGCGCATTCAACGGGGTCGCCGGCGTCGCGCAGTTCGACAAATTGAACGCCTTTGACGACTCGGCCGCCGGTTACATCGAGACAGGGTATGATTCTTTTTGCCAACATAAGCCGGGAAGTTAATCATGATTGGCTGTTCGGGCAAAGCCGGAAATGGCCGGTTTCCAGACATTGGAAAATTTCCCGGAGAAAGTTTTTGTGGCGTGCAAGTTGCTTAAGAAGACTGTTGACGGTATAAAACAACGCTTTTTGCGGATCATGATGATGAAAATACGGGTAAAACGGATAGCAGTTCGCGGGTTTACGCTGGTCGAGGTCATGCTGGTGGTCTCGATTATCGGCCTGCTGGCGGCCATTGGAATCCCATCCATTCTCAATGCCTATTCAAAGTCCCTGATTACCGCGCGGGAGCACAATGTCACCGAAGTGGAAAAGGCCAAGGGCGTCCTGACCCTTCCTAAAGAGGTCGGACTTCCGGGGGCGATGGCCCTGACCAAAAATGATCCGTTTGATGATTCCGCGATCAGCAATCTCTGCGCCGCCCTGCGCATCAGCAGTCTGGATGATCTGACGGTCGGCGGAGTTCCGATCACGGTCGGTGATCTTTCGACGGAAGCGTATTACTGATTTTCTGCAGGCTTGCGAAAACCGGTCAACGAGGTCTGAGAAGATCAAATATAAAGTTCAGCCGTTTGATGTTCAGTGCACGGAAGTCGGCGATGTCCTCTTCCCGGATCAGCCGGAAAACGCGGATGCACAGCAGGAACAGGATCAGGTACAGGATTCCGAGAATGAAAAGCATCGCGACGTTGAGCCAGCGGATTTCGAATATGTCCAGCAGTTTCCAATGTCCGGAAGCCAGCGACAGCATTGCGGCGAGCAGGACGAGCGGAATGCCGATCCTTAAGAAGTAGGCGATCGGGAAGTAAATTCCGCCGATGATTTTTCGAACCACCTTCAGCCGGAACGGAATTGTAATGATAAACGTGAGAGCCACGGCGGCCATACCGCCCCAGACTCCAAGGTCGAGCACAACGATCAGCAGCCAGTCCAAAAGCAGGTTGACACTGATCTGAAGGAACATAAGCGGCAGCATCCGGTGAACCTGCTCTTTGGCCTGAATGGCCATGGAGAGCGGAGTGGAGATCATCGGAAAGAGATGAATGAGGCAGAATCCGGAGGCTATGAGTCCCGCCTGCTGCATGTCGTCGCCGAAAACCGCCGGAACGGCGAAGGAGGCAAAGAAGGCTCCGAAAACGGCCAGCGGAACGGTGAAGAGAATCTGCATTTTGTAGAAGGCTGCGATGAGCCGGTTCAGGCAGTTGGGGTC
>JBFWJN010000211.1:0-5646 GCA_050253185.1 Kiritimatiellales bacterium
AAGTCACTACAATCACATCCATGCCGCCTTTGAGCAGCGCTTCGGCCAGCGGCTCGGCGTCGTTGGCGTTATCAATCACAATCACCGGAATGACCGGGCGTTTCAAAAGTTCTTCTAGCATTGCTTTCTCCTTCGCGATCGACGCGGGCACCGCCGCCGCCGACCAGTTTTTTGACTTCAGACAAAGAGGCCATCGTTGTGTCGCCCGGCGTGGTCATGGCCAACGCACCGTGCGCCGCGCCGTACTCGACCGCCAGTTGCGGATCGCCGAGTTCCATCAGACCGTACACAAACCCAGAGGCGAAGCTGTCGCCGCCGCCGACACGGTCCATGATTTCAAGGTTCGGCCGATGGGTGGCGGTATAGAACTTGCCGTCGCACCAGGCCATCGCTCCCCAGTCGTTGACGGTGGCGGACTTCACGCCGCGCATGGTGGTGGCGGTCGCTTTGAAGTTCGGGAATTCCTTGACCGCTTTGGCAATCATCTTCTGGAACGACTCGACTTCAAGTTCGGTCAGGTTTTTATCCGTTCCTTCAATGTCAAAGCCGAGACAGGCGGTGAAGTCCTCTTCGTTGCCGATCATGACATCGACGTATCTGGCGATCTCGCGGTTGATTTCCTGACACTTGGCCAGTCCGCCGAAGCCCTTCCAGAGCGACGGACGGTAATTGAGGTCGTAGGAAACGATCGTGCCGTATTTCTTGGCGGTCTTGGCGGCTTCAATCACCAGCGGGCCGGTGGTTTCGGACAGCGCGGCAAAGATTCCGCCGGTATGCATCCAGCGAACGCCGAGCGTGCCGAAGATATACTCCCAGTCGATGTCGCCGGGTTTGAGCTGCGAAGCGGCGGTGTTGCCGCGGTCGGAGCAGCCGACTGCGCCGCGAATGCCGAAGCCGCGTTCGGTGAAGTTCAGGCCGTTGCGAACGGTGCGGCCGATGCCGTCATAATCGATCCATTTGATGAGCGAGGTGTCCACGCCGCCCTGCAGGATGAAATCCTCCATCAGCAGGCCGACTTCGTTTTTGGCGAACGCCGTCACGACCGCGGCACGCTTGCCGAAGCATCGGCGCAGTCCGCGCGCCACATTGTATTCGCCGCCGCCTTCCCATGCGCGGAATTCGCGCGCAGTGCGGATGCGCCCTTCACCGGGATCGAGACGAAGCATGACTTCGCCGAGAGAAAGAATATCGTAGCGGCACTCGGTTGCCGGTTTAACTGTCAATACGCTCATCGAGACCTCCTTCAAATACAGAGACTCTATCGTATCAAACAAAACCTGACTACGCGCATTTTACGATAAACTACGAGTGTTTTGCGCATTTGATTTATAAAGAATACCGATGTGTTTAGCAGTCCGTGATCGCCTCCCTCCGGCTTTGAGGGAACGTCCGTTTTTTAAAATCAGCGTTCAAGAACAGCGGCTTCATTTACGCGGTCGATGGCGCTGCTCTGTCCGTTTGGTTCGATGACCTTACATTCATCTTCCCCGGCGACCAGAGGATCCGGTATTCCTGCATCCATCTGATTGCCATGTACGTCCATGCTCCGGCAGGCTTCAAATGTCAGCAGTGCGTTCATTCGGCGAAGCGCCGGATAATTTTTCGTGCGATGAATCGTGTTGCCGATAAAGGTGATACCGTCCACCGAACGGGCATAGAGAATGCCGGTGTCAAATGTGCTGAAGCGGTTGTTTTCAATCCGTATGCCGCGATGAAAACAGTCCGGGTTTCCGTGCGGATCTGCAATTTCCGGATCAATGTCAATAACGGCACGCCCCCATTCAATCGGGCCATAACAGCAGTCACCGAACGTGTTTCTGCGAATCAGCACATCCCGCACAGCGCCCGACTCGAACCAATAGTTGGCATCGCCGCTGATTTTGATGGCCGACCCGGGTGCTTCGATTCGGTTGTTCTCAACAACGACCCGTCCGGGTGTGGAGATGAGAAAACCCCGTGCCCGGGCGCTGCGAACGGTGCACCCGGTTATGCGCAGATCGGCGCTCCAGTCCATATTTTCCAGCACATGCCCCGGCTGCAGAGCCTCCGGCAGTCTGTTTTCAAAGATGATTTTGGCGGTGCGTTCATCAACCGGTTCGACAGAGACTATACGATTTTCCGCATAAGCCAGCATGGTTGCATTACAGGAAAATTTCATCCGGTCGCCGGGAAATCCGATTTCGACTCCGTACTGTTCATGGTGGACCCGTTCTGTGATCAGCGATACGTCATCGAGTATTTTCTGCACGCGCGTATTGATGCCGTGAACATTGGTCGAGTCGTCCAGCTGACCTTCAAACAGGCAGTCTTCCAACGTAACCAGTCCGCGGCAATTCACAAAATGAGTGGCGTCCACGGTCACTGAAAAATGACGGCCGGCCGGGGGAGTCACTTGACAGAATCGCACAGTAATATTTTCACAGAACTGTCCGATGACGCCCATCCCGCCTGCATGGTAGAGCGTAATGTTTTCGATCAGCGTATCTTTCGACTGCTTCAGAAAGATGGCGGGACAGAGTCGCGGATAATGACGCAGCACCAGGATATTTCCGATTTTCGGTCGACGGAAAAAGCGTTCCCTGATGCGGATGTGCTCCGCATCCTCTTCTTCTGCCTCCCAGCTGCTCCGGACACCTGCACCCATGGCATCACCGCTCAGGTAGGCCGACATGCCGGTTGCAGCATCCAGCTCGAAAAGCCCTTCGTGAAATCCATGACTCCATCCCTCACCGTCAAAAATCATCTTCCGGCCTTCAGAGTGAAACGGGAAAACCGACCGGTCCACTTTCACGGTCACGCCGGCGTCATCCGCACCGGTGATGACGCCCTCTGAATAAAACGGCCGTTCCCAGTCTACCGAAAAATTGCGCAGTACGATCTCTTCCGACTGTTCGACAGCAAACGGAACGACTTCGCCGTGGAAAATGAACCGCGCTCCGCCTCCGTCGATCGTGATCTTCTTTTTTTCAATGATTGGAAAAACGATCCGCTTCAGACTGTGGCGGTTGTTGGAAACATAATAATATTTTTCCAACGCGCCGTCCGGATGAAAATGAATATCACCGGGCGGGAGAACAAGGGTTGTTCCATCCGGGCAGCTCTCCAGCAGCCGGCGGATTTCGGGAGTTGCGTTGTTTCTGTTTTTAATCATGTGTTCGGTATTCATTCTATTTCACGTTTTCACAGCGGTTCATTTACATATCCATACACTGCCGGCCATCAGGCTCCGCACCAGCGGTGCTGATCGATGCGGTCGTTGACAGAGGCTTCCCGCAGCAGCGCTTCCATCATTTCCGCTTTGATTCCCTGATGCTCCGGACTGTCCCAGAGACTGGTTCGTTCCTGCGGGTCATTTTGCAGATCAAACAGCTGTCCTCCGCCGGTGTGGGTGTAGACCACCAGTTTGTAGCGCTGCCCGATGAGCGTGCGCACCCGGTAGAATCCGCTCTGCCACCAGTCTTCGTCGTATTCCAGAAAGGCCGGCTTGTCTTCCAGCGGACAGCCGGTGGCCAGCAGCGGCTTGAGCGAGCGACCGGGCAGCGTGAGCGGCGGAGCCGAAAAGTTTTTGCGCATATCGAATTCCAGTGCACTGAGTCCGGTATAATCCAGAACGGTCGGCACCAGATCCACCTGGCTGACGACGCTGTCGCAGCCGGCGCCGGGACGCACCGCGCCGGGCACCCGCCAGATCATCGGGATGCGCGCAAGCTCTTCGTACATCCAGTCAGCTTTTTCAATGAGATGATGCGAGCCCAGATATTCACCATGATCCGAGAGAAATACCACAACCGTGTTATCCGCCAGGCCGGTGCGATCAAGCGCATCCAGAATCCGCCCTACGTTGTCATCAATATGCGTGATCATGCCGTAGTATTCGGCAACGGTTTCGCGCAGTGTCTGTTCATCAAACGCATAGAGCTTGCCGAAAAAGTCCCGGCGATCCTGCAGGGTTTTCGGTTCGCTGACCGGAGCGAACGCCGTCGGCGAAATATACAGTTTCGCCGGGTCGTACAGATCACGGTACTGCCTGCAGGCGGCGAAAGGAAAATGCGGATCGGGGAACGAACACCAGGCAAAAAACGGCTTGTCGTTTTTTGTTTCCAGAAACCGGATGGTTTTGTCGGCGATCCAGTTGTTGTAGTGCAGCTCCGGCGGAATGGACAGCGTCCAGGTCGGAATATTCGGGTTGCTGCACTGCCACAGTGCGTTTTCCCGTTTGTATTTTTCGTACATGCCCGGATGGGTTTTGCGCAGTTCGTTGACATAGTCGCCGAAACAGAAATTCACATGCCCGCCGAGGAAGTCGACCTGCTGGAAGCCGTAGTAATTGGGAGGAAGTGAAGTAATCCGCCCGTTAAGCCACCCGTCCATGGACTCGGCGGAGTTTTCTGCAGACAGCGGCTGAAAATGCAGTTTGCCAACGGCATACGTCTGATAGCCATTGCGAGCAAGCACCTGCGGCAGCGTGGGAACCTCTTCAGGCAGGTTGGTGCCGTTGGTGATACAGCCGTGCTGGCGGGGATATAGACCGGTGATCATCGTGGCACGCGCCGGCATGCAAACCGAGTTGTTGCAGTAGGTCCGGCGGAATGAACAGCCCTCTTTGGCCAGCCGGTCGATGTTCGGTGTTTTGACATCCGGGTTGCCGTTGCAGGCCAGCGCGTAGGACTGCAGCTGGTCGCAGCAGATGAACAGGAAGTTCGGACGTTTCGATCCAGTGCCGGCACCGGAGGAGGCCAGCGGCAGCGCGGCATTTCCTATGGCTGCGCTTTTAATAAATGATCTCCTTTTCATTATAGATTTTCCTTTCTTTCCGAATCAGCCCGGCCAGGTTTCCAGCCACGGAACGTGCCGGCTTCCGATCTGCCGATGCTTGTCGAGCAGCATGGCGTGATATTTACGAATCAGCGGGAAATATGAAGGGTCTTCGGCCAGGTTGACTTTCTGGAACGGCTCTTTTTTACGGTCGAAAAGCAGCACGCCGTGCTGATCCGCGACTTTTTTCTGCGTCCAGTCAAAATTAAAAGTCAGCATGTAGCGGTCGGTGATCAGTCCGGCATGAAGGTTTACGGTCTGAATGTAGACCAGGCCCTCTTCGCCGGGATCGGAAACGAACCACGGCGACAAGTCCCGGCCTGCGGACGGCTGCTGGGCCTGCATGCCGAGCAGCGAAAGAATCGTCGGCTTGAAATCAATCGTACTGGAAGGCGCATTCAGGACGGTTCCGGGCCGGATTTTTTCAGGCCAGCGGATCAGAAACGGAATGTGATAGGAGGCATTGAAGGGCCGGGCTTTGGAATAGATCCCCTGCTCTCCCATGTGTTCGCCGTGATCGCTCGTGTAGACAATCACGGTATTGTCGAGCTGTCCCTGCTCTTTCAGACAGTCGAGAATGCGGCCGACGCTGTCATCAATGCATTTTGCCATGCCGCAGTATTGCCCTTTCCATTCCCGCAAGAGCTGTTCGACCGGCTTTTTGTAACGCGCCGCCTGGGTAGTCATAAAGGTTGCCTGAATTTCTTTTGTCTGCGCCATCGGCATGAACTCCGGCACCTCCAGCGTTTCGGGCAGCGGCAGATCCTCGGGCTTATACTGCGTACTGTACGGCGTGCGGGTCCAGAACGGAGTGTGCGGATCGGGAATGCT
>JBFWJN010000212.1:0-5563 GCA_050253185.1 Kiritimatiellales bacterium
GTGCTGATAGGAAATTTCCTTATTCTTGAGCGCACCTTCCAGGGCGGTCGGATAATTGAACCGGCGCCCCAGATACAGTGAACTCGGTCCATCGTGGTGTTTTTCGGCAATCGCGCGAATCCGGTCCTTCTTCTGAATCACATAATGAACCGCATCCGGAACCGCCTGCAGCCCCGAGAGGTACTCCTCAATCTTCGCCGGCGTCAGGTCGTTGCGGACTCCGGCGATATACAGGGCCAGCAGAGAAAATGCCATCTGCTGGGCCGTATAGGCCTTTGTGGATGCCACACCGATTTCCGGGCCGCAGCCGGTAAACAGCACAGAATCACTCTCGCGCACCACCGAGCTGCCCTCGACATTGCAAATTGAAAGAATCCGGCAGCCCCACTCTTTCGCCATGCGGATCGACGCCAGCGTGTCGGCGGTTTCTCCGGACTGGGAAACCGGAATCACCAGGGTTCCGGGATCGATTTTCGGGTCGCGATAACGGAACTCGCTGGCCAGGTCGGTTTCAACCGCGATGCCGGTGAGGTTTTCCAGCAGCAGTTTACCGTACATTCCGGCGTGATAGGCTGTACCGCAGGCCACGATCATGATCCGGTTCAGTTTGCGAAAATAGTCCGGCTTCAGTTCCTGCCCGATCTGGATGGCGCCGTCGTCCGTGACATGTTTTTCGAGCAGTGTGCGCAGGATCCGCGGCTGCTCATGGATTTCCTTGAGCATGAAGGTTTCAAAACCTGCGCATTCGGCATCTTCAGCCTGGAAACTGATTTCTTTCAAATCGGGGACAACGGTCGCTCCGTCAACCGTCACCATATCCACACGATCCGGGTGCAGCACCGCGATTTCTCCATCATTCAGATAAATCGCTTTGGAAATCCGGTTGATAATTGCCGGCACGTCGCTGGCAATAAAGTTTTCGCCGTCGCCCAGGCCGACAATCAGCGGACTGCCGAGGCGCGCGCAATAGACCGCGTCCGGTTCGTCGCGAAACAGGATCCCCAGCGCATAAGCTCCGCGCAAGCGTTTCAGCGTCGTCTGAATCGCCGCCAGAGGGGACTCCGCCCCGTCTTTCAGCGCCTGAGCAATCAGGTGTGGAATCACCTCTGTATCGGTTTCTGAAACAAACTTGCAGCCTTTTGCGATCAGCTCTTCCCGAAGATCAGCATAGTTTTCAATAATTCCATTGTGCACAACCGACACCGAACCATCGGTGCTGCAATGCGGATGCGAATTGATCTGCGAGGGCGCGCCGTGCGTCGCCCAGCGGGTATGTCCGATGCCCCGCGTTCCTGTCAGAGGATAATCGGTCAGGACCTTTTCCAGATTGGCCAGCCGCCCGACCTCTTTGACCTGCGAAATTCTCCCTTCAGCCAGCACGGCAATGCCCGCCGAATCATAGCCGCGATATTCGAGCCGCTGAAGTCCGTCGATCAGAATCGGGGCCGCCTGTTTACTGCCGATGTATCCAACCACTCCGCACATAATTCACAATCTCCTGAAACCCGAATGAAAAAGAGAGCACCAGTCTGCCTGAACCGTCCGTCTGAAACAAAATAAAAATCGAACTGCCGGATTCAAAATGAGCCGCATATTTAACGAGAAAAGGATTGCACGACTGGCTCTTTTCCTGTTTTATGCCCGCTTTGCAGAACCAATGAGGAAAAGGATTTATGGCTAAAACGAGTAAAATCGTCAAAAACGAAAAGCGCATGAAGACGGCGGACAAATATTTCGCCAAACGCATGGAGCTTAAGAAAATCATCCGCAATCCGGAAACTTCTTATGAAGACCGCATGGTTGCGTTCGACAAGCTCCGCAAGCTGCCGCGCGACGCCAACCCGAACCGCGTCATGAACCGCTGCCGCGCCACCGGCCGTCCGCGCGCCGTCTACCGGAAATTCGGACTTTCCCGTATTACCCTTCGCGAAATGGCTTCCCAAGGACTGATCCCCGGCGTGACCAAAGCCAGCTGGTAGTTTCCAACTCCTGCCGGGGTTATGCAGAACGCTCTCCATTCGGAGGGCGTTTTTTGTTGCCCAGAGAAAATCTGACTCGTCAGATGGATTGCGAACTCCGTGCGCGTTCTGAGCGTGCCCAGAGATCACGCTCCACCAAGGCAAACAATTTATTTAGCGCCATTTATAGTGGGCACAAAAAAACCCGCTCGATTGAGCGGGCGAAAAAAGGAATCAGGAAACGACTTACGCCTTGGTGACCTGACCGGAACGAATCGCCTTGGTGGAGACCCAAACGCGACGAACGGTGCCGTTTTCGTCTTTCACGCGGATGCGCTGAAGATTTGCCTTAAAGGTGCGTTTTGTGGCGCTGGTCACGTGAAGACCGATCCCGCCTTTGCTCTTTCTCAAACCCTTACGGACAATACGGCGGCCCGAAACGGTTCCCTTACCTGTCACTGCGCATTTAGCCATGATTATTTCCTCACAATCTCAAAAAAATGATTCAAAAGAGCGCATAACTTACGGACAGAGCTGCCGATTGGCAAGCGCAATATCGCACAAATTATGAATCCATCAGCCCCGGCAGCCGTTCCGGCAGCGGCGAATTTTCCAAGGTCTGGAAAATTTCGAGCTCGCGGTTACAGACATTGGAAAAGTTGGCGAGCAGCCGGTCGCGCACCGCCTCCATTGCCGGACAGCGCTCTCCCAAGATCGTTTTCATCGACGCCACCGGCTGGCCGACGAGCCCGCACGGGACAATGGTCTGGAATCCGGACAGGTCGAGGCTGACGTTAAAGCTCATGCCGTGGAAAGAGACCCAGCGTTTCAGCCGGAACCCGATGGCGGCCACCTTCCCCTGTTCCGTCCAGGCGCCGTTTTTGCCTTCAACGCGGAAGCCGTCGATTTCGAAGTCAGCCAGCGTTCTCAGTGCCGTCTCTTCCAGATTGTACAGGTAGCCGTGCGAGTCGGCGCCGGTTCCTCCCAGATGGATGATCGGGTACAGCACCCACTGGCCGGGACCGTGATAGGTGACATCGCCGCCGCGCTCGACGTGAAAGAGTTCGATGCCGCGCTCGGTGTATTCCTCGCGCGAAAGCAGCAGGTAGTTGTCGCGCCCGCGGTTGCCGAGCGTCACCGTCGGCGTGTGCTGCAGGATCAGCACCGTGTCGGGAATTTCATCCGCCTGCCGGGCGGCCAGCAGGCGGTGCTGAATGTCAAGCCCGCGCTGATACGAAACCGGTTCATCAAACTGTACTGCCCATGATTTCATCGTTCAAATCCGCCAATCAGGTTAAAGGCGTCCAAATCGAAACAAAAAAGGGCGGCACGCGCCGCCCTTCTGATTCCTGAACTGACGCCGGATATTATTCCTCGTCGCAGAGCTCGGTGTATTCTTCCGCGCTCATCAGATCATCTACATCCTCTTCCCGGCGAAGCTCAATCTTAAACAGCCAGCCGTCTTCGTACGGGCTGTTATTGATGAGGTCCGGGGAGTCTTCGAGTTCACCGTTGACTTCGATAATTGTGCCGGCCACCGGGGCGTAGATATCGGAGGCGGCTTTGACGGACTCCACGACAGCGATTTCGTCGCCGGCTTCCACTTCCCGACCGACATCCGGAAGCTCGACAAAGGTCACATCAGAGAGCTGGCTCTGAGCGAAATCGGAGATGCCGACAACAGCGACGCCGTCGTCCAGTCTGAGCCACTCATGAGTCTTTGCGTAATAGAGATCGGCAGGTGTCAACATATTCTTCTCCATGTAGTCGTTAAGGCTGGAGGCGCGAAGCGGAATTGAACCGCTGTAACAGGTTTTGCAGACCCGTGCCTAACCACTCGGCCATCGCGCCCTCTCAAAGGCCCACCAATGTAATGAGCCGAAAAATTGTTTAAAGGAAAAATTTCAAAAAATCGTCATTTAATTCCGCACTCCCGAAAATCGCGTTTAACCGAGCACTGTATTGTCGATCAGACGTGCCCCGGAGAAGCGCACGGCCAGCGCAACGAGCACCGGTTTTTCGAGAACAGCGACCGGCTGAAGCGTTTCATTGTCAACGATTTCGATGTAATCGACTTTCCCGGACGTCGCCTCGACAACTGCCTGCATCGCTGCGCGGATCGCCGACGCGCTGCGCTCCCCGGCCGCTGCCAGTGCCCGGGCTTTTTCCAATGCATGGAAAAGACAAAGCGCCTCTTTGCGTTCAGACGGTGTGAGATATTTGTTACGGGAACTCATTGCCAAGCCATCGGCTTCGCGCACGATCGGGCCGGGAATGATTTCCACCGGAAAATTCAAATCGCGAATCATGCGGCGCAGGACACGCAACTGCTGCGCATCTTTCTCGCCCATCACCATCCAGTCCGGCTGCACAAGGTTCATCAGCTTGGCCACCACCGTGCAGACGCCGCGGAAATGGCCGGGGCGCGACGCTCCGCACAGCCCATTGGACAGAAGCTCTTCATTGATCCAGACGCTGTGCCCGGCGAGATACATCGTCGCCGGCGTCGGATAAAACAGCAGGTCCACGCCGGCTTCGCGACACAGGGCTTCATCGCGCTCAAAATCGCGCGGATACGCGTCCAGATCCTCGTTCGGTCCAAACTGGGCCGGATTCACAAAAATACTGACGGCAGCAATGTCCGCTTTTTCGCGCGCAATGTTGACCAGCGACAGATGGCCCGCGTGCAGATAGCCCATCGTCGGAACAAATCCGATCGTTTTTCCTTCCCGGCGCAGCCCCTGCGCTGTCCGCTGCATCTCGTCCGAAGTCTTTATAATTTTCATCATTTACTCAGCCAGTTGAACATCCACGCGGTAAAACCCGTCCGCTTCCGAATTGTGTACCGTATCCGTCCAGCTAGACTGAGGCGAGAGGATATTCGTTTCCAATGATTGGAAATTGCTGAGAAGATTGGTCGTCCAGTTCACCGAATAGACACGCCCTGAAACCGCAATCCACGAAACAATAAACCCGTTGGTCCCGGTTGTTGAATCGGTCAGCTGGAAGAAGGACGCCGAACTGGTCGGATTGAAGCCGGAGATATATTCCTGCAGGTTGCTGAATCCATCTCCGTCGCTGTCCGTATCCGCCACCGCGTTGGTCGCTCCGCCGAAAAATTCAATTTCCCACGTGTTCGGCAGGCCGTCATAATCCGCATCGGGCTCGACCAGCGCAGAGGAGATTTTGAGAACATACTGCCCGAGACTGCCGTACGATGTATAGCCGGTCGGGGTACTGTCCAACGGGGTTCCCACGCCGACCGGCCGAACATACAGATAGTAGATCCCGGCCTGCACTTCTGTTTCTGCCTGAGCCGACAGCTCCAGCGCTCCATTGGTTGAAACAATGGTGCCCCCCTGCGAATCCTGAATTTCAAGCTGCGCATCCAGATTCGCGCCCCAGGGCGTCCAGCCGACCTCTGCAACCTGCTGCGCGACCTGAACTGCAATGCTCAGGGTCACTGCCGGGGATACGGTGATCTTAAAAATATCCGGTTCATCCGTATTTTCCACGAGGCCGGTCACAGACAAAGAATCTCCGGCAACAAAACCAAGCGTTGATGCCCCGGCCGGCGAATTGCCGTAATCATCCGTCATATACGC
>JBFWJN010000213.1:0-5532 GCA_050253185.1 Kiritimatiellales bacterium
CACGCGAGATCTTTGACATCCTGAATCGGACCGATCCGACTACCCTGACAGACATCCAGCGGGCAGTCCGTTTCTATTATCTGCAGCGAATCAGCTTCGGGTCGAAAACGGTTGGCCGCGTCATGCCGGCGCACCGAACCCGGCCGCCATCGATCAACCTGACAACCCTGGAAGAAGGCATCATGGAGGTCCACTGGCGGATGCAGCGCGTTGTGATCGAACGGATGGACGCTCTGGAGTGCATCCGTCGCCATGACGCTGCCACAACATTGTTCTATATTGACCCGCCGTACTACGGCCATGAAAACGACTATGCCGTCAGTTGGCCCAGAGAAAAATTCCAGGTGTTGAACGACCGTTTAATGGCCATTAAAGGGCGGTTTATTCTGTCCCTCAACGACCGGCCGGAAGTCCGGAAAATATTTGCTGATTTTCGTATAAAAGCGGTCAAGACAAAGTACACAGCATCGGTCGATGGAAATGCGAAAGAGGCCGCAGAAGTCATCATTTACAACTTCTGATCCGGCTGATAGAGTCAGCCTGTGTTTTCAAAAATGAGAAAATTTACAGGCCACTACAAATTTAATTGTCCATTACTCAAATTTTAATCGGCCTTTTACAGCATTGGAAACACCGGCTTCTTTTTTTCCAGACATTGGAAAAGCCGGCTCGCCTTTTTTCCAGAGTTTGGAAACACTGTCCGACTATGAAACCCGTTTCCGCATCCGCATCCTACCGTGAACTGCTTCGAATCGCTGTTCCGCTGATTATCACATCCGCTTCGTTTACCGTGCAGAATTTCTGCGACCGCATGTTCCTGGCCTGGTACAGCCCGGCGACACTTCAGGCGGCGGTTCCGGCTGGAATTCTTTTCTTTACGCTGGTCTGCGGCTTCATGGCGACCGCCGCGTTTGCCAACAGTCTGGTGGCGCAGTATTACGGAACCGGCGACCTGCAGAGCTGCAGCCGCTCGGTGGCGCAGGCGGTGTTTCTGTCGCTCTTTTCTCTGCCGCTGATTTTGCTGCTGCTTCCGGCGGGGCTCTGGATGCTGTCCGCCGGCGGACATGCCGCGGAGGTTCTGGAAGCGGAGAAAACCTATCTTTCCATTCTGATGCTAGGCGGCGTTGCGCTGCCGCTCTCGTCGGCAGTGAGCAGTTTTTTTTCGGGCAGGGGGCTGACGAAGGTGATCATGCTGTGCGCGCTGGCGGCCACGGCTGTCAACGTGGTCCTGAACGGTCTGCTGATTTTCGGGCTCGGGCCGTTCCCGGAAATGGGAATCGCCGGTGCGGCGGCTGCTTCGGTGGCTTCCGGGTTTGTTTCGCCGCTGATTATGCTGGGACTCTACTTCGGTTCGAAAAACAACCGGCTCTACAGCACACGGAAGCTGTTTTATCTGGATATGCCGCTGTTCAGTCGACTGCTTCGTTTCGGGATTCCGTCCGGGATTCACATGACGCTCGATATCGGCGCGTTTTCGTTGTTTGTGCTGCTGGTGGGCCGGATGGGGGAAACGGCGCTGCTGGCGGCCAATATTGCGCTGAGCGTGAACATGATTGCGTTCATGCCATCGGTCGGAATCGGCCAGGCGGCCGGAACGCTGGTCGGGCAGCACATGGGGCGGCGTGACTTTGCCGGCGCGTCCGCGGCCGGCTGGCGGGCGGTGCAGCTTGGATGGATCTATACCATCGCGGCGGCCCTGACCTTTGTACTGATGCCAGAGGTGTATATCCGCCTGTTTGCGCGCGGAGACATTGCATACGGCGAAATTTTCACGCTGGCTCGCACGCTGCTGATTTTTGCGGCCTGCTGGGGGCTGATGGACGCCACGAACCTGATTCTGTCCGGTGCGCTGCGCGGCGCCGGCGATACGCATTTTGTGATGTGGTATGAAACTTCGGTGGCGTGGCTGTTCTTTGCGATGGGCGAGGTGGTGATTGTGCTGCTGCTGAAGCAGGGCGTTCTGGTGGCATGGGGCTGGGCGCTGGTTTATATCTGCCTGCTTGCGGTCGGCATGATTGCCCGGTTTCGATCGAAACGGTGGCAGAGTATTGTCCTGATCGAGCGGACGGATTCCACGGTGGATGCCGTGGACGGAATACCCATGGCCTAGCCGTTTGCCTGCGGCTTGCGGCAATTGATTTCCTGCATGACTTCCCGTACCCATCCGCATTCACATTCGGCCGGGCAGGGGGTCCGGGTGTCGCCGCGTACGCAGAGTTTGCTGCAGCCGTCCGCGGCCAGATGGCCGCACGGCGCCAGAAAGGATCGGCGGGTCAGTGTGGTGAAGGCCTGAACCGGCACGGCCAGGGTCGTGCCGCACCGTTCCGTATGGTGGGTGAAATAAAACAGTCCATTCTCCAGCTCGACAAAATGTACCTGATATCCGGAGAGCTCGAGCGCCGGATCGTTTAGAAAATCCTCCAGCGTTTGCCAGGTGGTTCCGCAGTGCGGGCAGGTTTTAAAGGACTCGTTCATGATAATAAAAACGGGCGGCTGAAGGCCGCCCGTTTCTCATCTCAGTGGCTGACGGACACTTTGTTTCCTTTGCTCTGTCCAATGTCCGCGAGCAGTTCCCCGAACCACGGCACATCGATATCGAACGGTTTGCCGCCCGCGATACGCGGAAACTCAATGGCACGCAGTTCGTTGTTTTTGTCTTCGTCTTCGCCGATTACGCCGCCGATTCCGGCCAGTGCACATTCGACTGCCTTGTTGGCGCATTTTTTGATGAGTTCAAGATCGGCTTCGTTGGAGGCGGCGGCGCGGCTGTAGTAGCCGGATTTTTGAATCAGCACTTTTTCGGCGTTCAGCAGTTTCGCAAACTGTTTGCCGAACCATGCGCCCGGATTGACCGCATCGAGTTTGATGTGGCCGAACGCATCGCGCGGAACGGTTTCGCCGGCCGCTTCCATCTGCTTGACGATGTCTTCGACACCGGCGCCTTCGGAAATGAAAATGTTCACGTTGTCGATATCGTCCATTACCTTTTTCAGGCGGTCGGCTTCCGCCTCGATATCGACGGCCATTTCAGGAATGAAAACGGCGTGGACATCTTTGCGCTCTTTGCTCAGGCCGACCTGCGGCAGGAAATCGAGTTCTTCGAGTTTTTCATGGTAAACCTTGGCGGTGTAGGCGGTCAGCCATCCGCAGTTGCGGCCCATGACTTCATGAATGATGAGCATGCGCGGGTTGGCGTTGTGCTCGGCCACGACGTTGGCAAAATATTTGGCGCCTTCTTCAGCGGCAGTCCACGCGCCGAGACTCTGTTTGATCGGGAACACATCGTTGTCGATGGTTTTCGGCATGCCGACCACAGTCAGTTCGTAGTCGTTTTTCGCCAGATAGGCGGCGAGGTCGGCGGCTGTGGTATTGGTGTCGTCGCCGCCGATGGTATGGAGCACATCCACGCCGTCTTTGACGAGCTGATTGGCAGCCACTTCGAGCGGATTCTCACCTTCCTTAACCAGTCCGCGTTTTTCGCAGTCCTTCACATTGGTCAACTTCACCCGGCTGTTGCCGATCGGGCTTCCGCCGTGTTCGTAAAGAACGGCGGCGTTTTTGCGGATTTCGTCCGTGACTTGAATCGACTGGCCGAGCAGCAAACCTTTGTAACCGCCCGTGTAACAGATGATTTCCAAGCCGGGAGCCGTTTTGGTGTACCCCTCGATCAGGGCGCCGATTGCCGAGGAAAGGCAGGGGGCCAGGCCGCCTGCGGTGAGAATTGCCACTTTCTTTACTTCTTTCATCTTCCAAATCCTTTCGGTTTACGTGTCACAAAATGGACGGTAATCATGGGAAGTTCAGCCCGCAAGGCAAGGCTAAAAAGAATTTCTTGTTGTTGACTTCGACCGACCGCATCGCTTTAATGCGCCCCTTGCTCCACAGGAGGATATTCACAGAAGTGATCGCCGAAACTGAGTTATTCAAACACGGCGGCCCCGAAACCAACGGAAAACGGGCTTAATCCGGCGGAGAAACAGGAAACAGAAACCGACAAACGGAGATTGGATACATGAAATACACTGGACCGAAAGTGAAGAAAGCCCGCCGTCTGGGCATTGCTCTCTCGCCGAAATGCGAGAAATTCCTCGAACGCCGCCCGCATCCGCCGGGACAGCACGGCCCGTCGCGCCGCCGTTCCAAGCAGTCGGACTACGGCAAACAGCTCATCGAAAAGCAGCGCCTGCAGTATCAGTACAACCTGAGCGAAAAGCAGATCCGCAAATACTACCAGGCCGCTTCCCGCAAAACCGGTAACACCGCCGACATTCTGATGCAGCTGCTCGAATGCCGTCTCGATGCGCTGGTGCTTCGCGCAGGCTTCGCCCGCTCGATCTACCAGGCCCGCCAGCTCGTCAGCCACGCTCATTTCCGCGTCAACGGACAGAAGGTCAACATCCCGTCCTACTCGGTTCGCGTTGGCGACGTCATCACCGTTCGCGAAAAGAGTCGCGAGCTCGACATCTTCCCCGCTGCCCAGCAGATTGCCAGCACCCCGGAATATTTGACGGTGGATGACAAGAAACTGACTGCCGTTCTGAGCCGTCTGCCGGAACACGGCGAAATCCCGGTTCAGTGCGAAGTCTCCCTCGTCGTCGAGTTCTACTCGCGCTAAGTCCGGCCTTTTCCAAGGTTTGGAAAAAAGCCCGCTGTTCATCGGCGGGCTTTTTTGTTTATCGTATCCCATGCTCATTCGTGAAACGACAGTAACGGTTCTGGACTTCGAAACCACCGGCTCCGTGCCGGGGTTCGACAACGAGCCATGGCAGGTCGGAGCCGTCGGTTTGTAAAACGGGTAGGTCGATCCGTCTACAGCGTTTGAAAGCCTGATCCGGGTCGACGCCAACCGACCGTTCAGCGCCTACGCGCCCGGAATGCACCACAAACTGCGCGACGAAATCGCCGCGGCCGATCCGGTTTCCAATGTTTGGAAAAAACTCGAGCCGCTCGTCAGCGGCCGTCCGCTCGCCGCGCACAACGTGGCCGTCGAAAAAAAATTTCTGCGCAAAATGGCTCCGATGCACCCGTTCGGCCCGTGGATCGATACGCTCTCGCTTGTCCGACAGGCCTGGCCGAAAGCACCGTCGCATAGACTCGAAGACCTGATTGGTGGGCTTCAGCTTGAAATACGGGTTCGCGCGCTCTGTCCCGACCGCGATGCACACGACGCGCTCTACGACGCCTTTGCCTGCGCCGTTCTGCTGGAACATCTGCTCACGCTTCCCGGCTGGCAGAATCTTGAAGTTCCTGTTTAGCACTTCGCCTTCAGCTTTTCCAATGTCTGGAAAATTTGTTCTTTGCGTTCGGCGGTGCCGCGCTCGGCAGGTGTCAGCAGCAGATCCGCAAAGGCGCGGGTCGGTTCGATATATTTCCGGTACATCGGTTCAACCTGTTCGGTCCAGCGGCGGCACACAGCCTCCTCGCTCCAGCCGCGCTCGATCACGTCGCGCTGAATACATCGCGCGAGGCATTCCTCCGGCGGCACATCGATAAAAATCCTGAAATCAAAAACACTGCGCAGATGCTCCGGCA
>JBFWJN010000214.1:0-5516 GCA_050253185.1 Kiritimatiellales bacterium
GTAGCCATTCCTTTTCATGTGATGTGAACTATTTCTGAGGATCGGTCCAGCGCGCCGGCGGCATCGGATCCCGCCAGGTGTTGTAGGTCGACACCATGGCTTTCATTTTTTCAGGCATCTTCGCAGTTAAATCGTTTTCCTTTTCACTCTGATGCCGGAAGTGTCGCCGACCAGCGCTCATATTCCGTCTTCAGCTTCTGAAGAACCTCCGGATACTGTCCGGAGAGATCATTATCCTCATGAATATCATCAGGAAAACGATAGAGTCCGGTCCGCTCACCGCCCCAGGAAAACCCGCGCTCCTGGGGAACCCTGATTGCCTCATGCACGAGTTTCCAGTCGCCGCTCCGGATTGCCCAGACCGGTGTCTGCGGCGGCCAGGGGAATCGCCAGCAAAACGTGCGGGCCGGCAGTTCGTGTCCGTTTTTCAGCAAAGGAAGAAGATCCAGTCCGTCCAGATTTTCCGGAACCGGCTTGCCCGCGGCGGCCAATGCGGTCGGCAGCAGATCCAGCGAGGAAACCGGCGTATCAATGGTCTGCCCGGCTGGAACTGTTCCCTTCCACTGCATGGCAAACGGCACCCGGACTCCGCCTTCGAGCAGATCGCCTTTCTCACCGCGCAGTGGACCGTTATTGGCAGAAGTGACAATCGTCGGGCCGCCGTTATCGCTTAGGAAATAAATCAGAGTTCTCTCTTCAAGACCACTGTCGCGCAGCGTCTGGAGAATTTTTCCAATCGTGTCATCCAGCGCTGAAACCATCGCCGCATAGGTCTGGCGGGGATGCTTGAGTTTCTGCCTCTCCACATAATTCATCGTGTCCGGAACTTTTGTCAGATGTTCGAAACGATCGAGATACTCCTGTGGCGCCTCAAGCGGTGAGTGCGGAGCATTGAATGCCAGATAGAGGAAAAACGGCTTATCCGATTTTTTCGTCATAAAATCGATCGCCTTATCGCCGAACACAAAGGTCAGGTAATCCGTAACCTTCACCGGTGTGCGGTCTTCCTGTATATGTGGAATCGATTTAAGATTTCCAACCGGCATAAAATGAGTGCTGCCGGGAAGGAATCCATAGAACCAGTCAAAGCCCCGATCCTGCGGATGACAGCCGCTCATGGTGCCCTGATGCCATTTTCCCACAATACCGGTCCGGTAGCCGGCTTCCCGCATGTAGTCGCCGAAATACCGGACCCCGGCGGGAATTCCGTACTCATCAATGTCTTGATTGTCACCTCTCCCGAAACGGTTCTGATCCATCCCGGATAACAATCCGGCGCGTGACGGTGCGCACTGCGGCGCCGTTACATATCCGGCAGTGAACCGGACCCCGCTAGACGCAATCGAGTCGATGTTAGGCGTCGGAATGTCCTTGCAGCCGTTGAAACCGACATCTCCGTAGCCCATATCATCCACCAGAATCAGGAGAACATTCGGCGGAGCCGCCTGTGCCGCTTTTCCAGCCATTGGGAAGCAAAGCCCCGCGGTTGCGATCGAATTCAATACTGCCTTAAACCGTTTCATTTTGATTCTCTCTCCTGTTCCTGGTTCCGTATTTTTTCTATTTATGTCGCCAACGTCATCGGACAATATTCGCGTCTGGCACGGTATCCATCACGCGAAGAGGGCAACTCTTTCGACACATCGACCGATTCTTTCTCTTATCCTCTTTCTACACGCCAGTCCGGAGGAACATTTGCCACCCGGGAAACAACTCCGTCTGTCCCGCGGGTCCATTCCAGTTCAATCCATTCGTCCCCGACCGGAATTTTTCCACGACACCACTTCAGCGGCAGATCGGGTGCATGGAGGAAAACCGTTTTTTCCACCGGATTCACGTCGGAAACTCCCAGCACATCCCGGAACAGATGCACGCAGATATGTGAGGCAAAACCGTGATTGCAGCTGGCGCGCAGGTCACAGTGTTCCCAAAGCGTTCCGGTACGCCTGGCCATGCCGAGAAAATATCCTTTCAGTTCTTTCAACAGACGGACCGGCTCCCCATGCCGCGAAAGAAGCTCCATCCTCAGGTAATATCCGATAAACGCATTTGCCGGCCAAACAGCCTGATGAGACCCATTCGGGGCGCGGTCCGGCCCGAATTCCTCCAGCAGAATTTTCCAAAGGTTGGAAAATCCGTCCGGCGAGGCCGTGCCGCAGAAAAAGGCGTAATATTGGCAGACCTCCGTCGATTCGCCGGAGAGCCTGAGCGCCCCGGATTCATCACGAAGCGCATTATCGACAAAAAACGTTCCATTAAAGGACTGCTGTCGAACAGTCTGGTGGATTTGCGCCGCTTTGAGGAACAAGTCGTCTTTTCCATAAAGCCGCGCCGCGCTTTCGAGCATCCGCGCATAAAGCATATTGGTGGGATAGCTGACATCATCCACCAGTTCATTGGCTTTCGACCATTCGATGAAATTTTTCGACGGCAGTTTTTCAAGCAGGCCCTCGCTGTTTTCGAACTGCCTGAGATAATTCAAAAGCGCCTCGATTTTTGGCCGCATCTGCTGAATCAGCACGGAATCACCGGATCGGCGCTGATATTCCTCAAGCTCCAGCACCAGCCACATGGCCCACTGCGGGATGTGCCATCCCGTCAGATTCTCCGCCGGATAACACATTGGCAGCATACCATCGGGCACTGCGCCGAAGTTTTCAGGCAAAGAAAAATTTTCGATGAAGTTGCGTTCCACCTTCGAGCTGCCGCACAGCAGCGGCTCGACCCGACCGGTGAAAAAACTGTCGCACAGCCACCCCGCCCGTTCGCGGCCGGGACAGTCCATATAAATGTCGGTCGCATTCTGGCGGAAGGTCTGGCGGCCGGCCTCGAACAGCAGGTTCAAATCGGTATCGCTGCATTCAAACTGCGCACGGGATGCTTCGGCGTTAACATATTCGCGCAGGCCGGCCTCGTATACGGCAACGACGCCATTCAGCGCAATGACTTTCAGGTAACGAAACGTGTACGGTTCGATGGTCTCCAGTTCATAATCGCCGGGCTCGATTTCGTAATATACCATGTTAAGCGCAATGCCGCGGGCCGGATTGATGTCGCCGTCGACCAGCACCTCGTCAAAAACCGCGATCAGGCGGGCGGACTCCGCACAGGAAATCCTCAGGCGGATAAAGCCGGTCAGATCGGTTCCCATGTCGAAAATCTGATACCGGTTTCCGCCGGAGGCCCCGGAATCTTTGTGGAATGAGCAGGCCTGATAGGTCTGAAGGATATTCCGCTCAAACTCTTCCGGCCGGAAGGATTCCAGCCTGTTATAGTTCGGACTGCTCATCCACCAGTAAACGGAGCGGTCCTCCGGTTTTTCGGCATAGTCCACCGTGCCGGAACCGACCGTTTCGCCCGCCGAAAGAACCCGGAAGTCCGAAAAGGCGACTCCGCGCGGCAATAGATTTTTCTCCGCCTGCACCGTACACGGAACGCACTCCACCTTCGCATCGATCCGGGTGCGCCAATCGTCAAACCCGGGAGCCAGCCGATATGCCTCTGCAAACGGACGCTGGAAGCTGTAGCGCTCCACCTTCTGAATCCGCTCCGGAAGCCGCAGTGCATCGAATCCGCTCCGCCCGGTGGCGGCGGCGACCCGCTCGCCCACCAGAATTTCCGCCTGCAGAAATGAGGGCTGGTTGAGATAAGCGAAACTGTGGCAGTTATACCCGACCACTTCGACCGCCAGCAAGTTGTCTCCCTCCCTCACCCGCCCGTTCAGGCAGATTTCATCCACGCGGTAAAATCCGTGCGGCCCGCGCGCCGGGCCGTGCTGAATAAATTCCCCGTTCAGAAAAACCCGATACAGCGTGGAGCCTGCTAGATGCAACGTCGCCGTTTCTTCTCCGGACACTGAAAATACCGCGCGAAATCCGGCATAAAGATTCTTCTCTTTTTCCAAACCCGGAAACCAAACCGGCAGACCCTGTTCAAACATCTGTTTTCCTCAGTTTCATTAAAGTATTGTCGAGGGGCCTCGCGCCGAGGTGTTGAAATCGAAATACCGGTTTAATCGTTTCATTTCCGGTTTCTTTCCTGTTCTATCTTTTCCATGTCGGCCAACGCCATCGGACAGTATTTGCGTCCGGCATCGTATTCATCACGCAAAGCGAGCAGCTCTTTCAAGATGGGAGCATACGCCGGGTCGTTAACAAGATCATGGGTCTCCAGAGGATCGTTTGCCAGATTGAACAGGTGAATCAGATCGGTACTCCGCTCATGGATCAGCTTGCAGTCCCCTTTCCACACCACCCGGTGTTTCAAGAGGGATGTCGCAGCCGCCAGCCAGTCGCGCCACTCAATTTTCTCGCCGCGCACAAGCGGTTTGATGCTTTCCCCGTTGTTTTCAGGCATGGGTTCCACATCCGCATAATCGCAAATCGTCGGCGCCATATCCAACCCGCTGACCAACCGCTCGCTGTCACAGCGGGGCGAAGCCTTCGGGTCGATGATGACCAGAGGAACGTTAAAGCTGTGTTCATAAGGCGTATTTTTGGTGAGATATCCGTGCTCACCGCTGGCCTGCCCATGGTCAGCGGAAAAAATAAACACCGTATGGTCACGCTGCGGCGAATGCTCAAAGGCACGGAAGACCCTCCCGATTTCTGCATCGACCATTTCAACAAAACGGAAGTAGCTGTAGGCATAGAACCGCCATTCCTCTTTATTCCATCCGGTACGATCCGGTCCCTTCAAGTAATTTTTCGGAAACGGCGGAAGTTCATCTTTTATCCGCGACGCCATTTCGAACTTGCCCGGGGAGTACCGGAACGACCAGTAGCAGATATCGTGCGGATTAAGCAGACCAATACTTAGAAAGAAAGGCTTCTCTTCCTTATAAGTCAGGAGAAATTCTTCAGCCGCGCGAGCCACGGAGGTGTCTCCGTATTCCCCGACAGGGTTGCCGGCATACAGAAACCGGAACCCGCAGGTCTGCGGCTTCAGCGCGACATGCCATTTCCCGGCATAAACGGTATTATAACCGCCCTTTTCCCGCAGCCATGTGCCCAGCTCGGTCGGTTGAACCGCGTCGCGGTCGATCCATCGAGGATTTTCCGTGATCCCGCTCTGCTCCGGTTCCAGTCCGGTGTACCAGCTGGTCCGGGCCGGGACACAAATCGGCATTGAGCTGTAGGACCGCTCAAAATGAACACTGCTGTCAATCAGCCGGTTTATATTCGGGGTGTTCACATAGGGGCAGCCATAGGCCCCGATCGCGGCCCGCTTCAGCTGGTCAACATGCAAAAAGACAATGTTGGGCCTTTTTTCCATCCTATATCTCCTCGATCCGGTTTAGACCCCAGCCGAGCTGCCCCTGCGTAATAAACAGGGTGCGCTGCTGCTGATCCACCGCATAGTGGATCGGCGCTGTTCCCTCGCCGAGCTGCTCATAGAAATTCAGTTCCTGAATTCCTTCTGCCAAAGCCACCTGCCCGCGACCGGCAAACGAAAGCGTCTGGTTCCGGCGTAACGACGAAAGATCCATGTACATATCGAATTCATGGCTTTGGCCG
>JBFWJN010000215.1:0-5513 GCA_050253185.1 Kiritimatiellales bacterium
TGAGAGAGGGGCGCGGCATTGAAAAAAATGCGGCTCAGGCGGTTTACTGGTTTCGAAAGTCTGCAGAAAGTGGAAATGCGGATGCTCAGCTTGATCTGGGGTTCTGCTGCGAAAAAGGTCGTGGTGTCCGTAAAGACATGCAGAAGGCGGTTGAGTGGTACGAAAAATCGGCGGCACAGGGCAATCTGATGGCTCTGAATAATCTGGGCCTATGCTATCAGGATGGAAAAGGCGTAGAGAAAAATTACGAGAAAGCTGTAGAACTTTATCGTAAAGCGCTTGATATAGATCCGGATCATGCAAGAACTCTGAACAGTTATGCATGGCTGATGCTGACCAGTGACGATGAGAGCTTTCACAATTATCCTGAGGCTGTCCAGATGGCAGAACGCTCTGTTGGATTGGACGAGCAGGGATTCAGTCTCGATACGCTGGCGGTTGCGTATTTTAAAAACGGGCAGTTCGACAAAGCCGTTGACACTCAGGAGCGATTGATCGACTTCCGCAAACGGAGAGGTCCGAATGAGGCGGTTCCTGAGCGGATGATGAAACGGCTAGAAGAATATGAAACGAAACGTGTGGAAGCCGAAGATCGGGGTTCTGCCGGGGAACTTCTCTAATGAGTAATGCGATTCTGAGAACGGAAGAGATTCATAAAACCTATCACATCGGTCGGCGAACGGTGGAGGTACTGCACGGTGTGTCGCTGACGATCAACCGCGGTGAAACCGTTTCGATCATGGGGGCCAGCGGGGCCGGGAAAAGCACGCTGATGCATATTCTCGGCGGACTCGACCGGCCGGATGCCGGTGATGTGCTGTTCGAGGAGACGAGTCTGGTGAAAATGAAACCGTCCCGCCGAGCGGCATTCCGCGCGAAGCGCTGCGGATTCATTTTCCAGAGTTATCACCTTCTGCCCGAGCTGGATGTGCGGCAGAACGTGATCCTGCCGTCGATGGCGTCCGGGAAGGCACGCGATGTGAAAGCGCGGGCTGAACATCTGCTGGAGCAGGTTGGGCTGGCCGGCCGGATGGACCACCGTCCGGCGGAACTTTCGGGCGGCGAGCAGCAGCGCGTGGCGGTTGCCCGGGCGCTGATGAACAGCCCGGATCTGATCCTCGCCGACGAGCCGACCGGCAACCTGGATTCGCATACCGGCGAAAATATATTGAATAACCTCTTTGATTTAGCGCAATCTGAACAACGCACGCTGATTATGGTTACCCACAACAACGACGTGGCCCGTCTTTGTCAGCGTGAATTGGTTTTGAAAGACGGGAAGCTGGAAGAATAGGACGAAAGATGAAGATCTATCTCAATGGACAAATAGTTGATGAAAAGGACGCGGTCGTTTCCGTATTCGACCACGGCCTGCTGTACGGCGATGGCGTATTTGAAGGGACCCGGGTCTACGACGGCAACATCGCATTCCTCGACGAACATATGCAGCGTCTGCTCGATTCTGCGAAAGTGATTGCGCTGGATCCTGGGATGACCAAGGAAGCACTGATTTCCGCTACGGTTGAAACCTGCAAGGCCAACGGAACCAAAAACGGCTATCTGCGCCACGTCATCACCCGCGGCGTCGGAACGCTCGGCCTGAATCCCTATCTCTGCAAAAAGGCGCAGGTCATCATCATCGCGGCAGACATCCAGCTCTATCCGCAGGAAATGTATGACAACGGAATGAAAATTGTCACGGCCGGTACGCTTCGCAACATGCCGGAAACCATCAATCCGCGGATCAAGAGCCTGAACTATCTCAACAACATCATGGCGAAGATCGAAGCGGTCAACGCCGGTGTTGCGGAATGCCTGCTGCTGAACCCGCAGGGCTATGTGGCGGAAGCCTCCGGCGACAACATCTTCGTGGTGAAAGGCAATAAACTCATCACGCCGCCGACCTGGTGCGGCGCGCTTGAAGGCGTCACCCGTGACAAGGTCATGCGACTGGCCGGCGAGATGGGCCTCGACGTGTCCGAAACCGTGCTGACCCGCTATGAACTGTGGACCGCGGACGAAGTGTTCCTGACCGGAACCGCCGCCGAAGTCATCGCGGTGGTTGAACTCGACAGACGCGTTATCAGCACCGGTAGACCCGGACCCGTAACCAAACAGCTGGTTCAGGTCTACCGTGAACTCGCCGGACGCGACGGCGTCAGGATTCAGTAGGAATATTTCATGAAGTGTGATCTGTGCGACAAGGAAGCCGTCGTGCATCTGACGCAGGTGGTCAACGGGGAGATGAAGGAAGTTCACCTCTGCGAAGAGCACGCAAAAGCGCAGGGCATTGACGTCAACAGCCCGATTTCCATCACCGACATCCTGATGGGACTCAACCAGCAGGCCAAGCCCTCGCAGCCCGGTGAGCTGACGCTGTCCTGTCCCAAATGCGGGATGGCGCGCGACGAGTTTCGCAAAAGCGGCCGGCTGGGCTGTCCGGAATGCTATCGCACCTTCATGGCCGAGCTGACTGCCGCAGTCAAAGCCATGCACCACAGCACACAGCACCTTGGCAAGATTCCGGCTCGCGAAGGCATGCAGACCCGGCTCAAATCGCAGATCGCGCGGCTTCAGAAAGAGCTCGACGAAGCCGTTGCTCGTGAAGACTTCGAGAAAGCGGCCGAGCTGCGCGACCAGATCAAAGCCGCCCGCGATACCGTTGCGACAGACACCGGAGGTGCCCAATGACGCTCGACGATCTCGTACGGCGCCACGGCGGCTGGCTTGAGGCCGGTCCTGAAGAAGGCCCGGTCATCAGCAGCCGGATCCGGCTGGCCCGCAATCTGCGCGACACCTCGTTTCCCGGCTGGGCTTCCAAAGAAATCCGCAATCGCGTCTGGAACGAAGTGGTTCAGTCCTTTAACGGCGTTCCTGGAAATGAAAAATTCCTGCATTGGCGGATGGATGAACTCTGTGCGCTCGACCGCGAAGTACTGTTCGAACGCCACCTGATCAGCCGCGAGCTGGCGGAACGCCAGGCCGGCAGCGGTGTCTTCGTCAGCGAAGACGAGTGCCGCGCGGTTATGGTCAACGAAGAAGACCATATCCGTCTGCAGTCGCTGCAGCCGGGGCTCAGCCTTCAAAAGGCCTGGGAAGCTGCCGATCAGCTGGATAACGACCTGGAAAAAACACTTTCCTATGCGTTTTCGAGCAAACTCGGCTATCTGACCGCCTGTCCGTCCAACGTCGGCACCGGCTTGCGCGCCAGTGTTATGCTGCATCTGCCCGGACTGTGCCTCACCGAAGAAATCAAGCCGGTCATCAATGCCGTATCCAAAATCGGGCTGGCCGTGCGCGGCCTCTGGGGCGAAGGCTCCGAAGCCTCCGGCCACATGTTCCAGATTTCCAATCAGGTGACGCTGGGTCGTTCCGAAACCGATATTGTTTCTCATCTTGAACAGATTGTGCTCGAAGTCATCGAGCACGAGAAAAACGCCCGTGAGCGGCTGATGGAAGCCAAGCCGATCCGGGTGCACGACCACGTCGGACGCTCCTACGGCATTCTGGCCAACGCGGCGCTGATGTCCACCGGTGAAGCGCTCGACCTGCTCTCCGGAATGCGCCTGGGCATTGATCTGGGGCTTCTGCCCCAGATGGCACGCCGGGAAATCGACCAGCTGTTCATACAGATCCACCCGGCGCATCTGCAGAAAGATGCGGGAACGGCGCTGACTCCGGAAGAACGCGACGTCAAGCGCGCGCAGCTCATTCGTAAATTTCTGGAAGAAAAATGAAGAAGACACGTGTAGACCAACGATTTTCAAACCTTGCCCGACAGGGGGAAAAGGGATTCATTGCCTATATCGGCGCCGGTGACCCAACGCTGGACGATACGGTGGATATTGTCCTTCGGCTCGAAGACGCGGGAGTCGATCTCGTCGAACTCGGCCTGCCGTTTTCCGACCCGCTGGCCGACGGTCGCGTCAACCAGGACGCCGCCACCCGCGCACTCGCCGCCGGCTCCACGTTTGATGGTGTCATGGACATGGTTTGTAAAATTCGCGAGCGCTCGCAGGTTCCGATGATTTTCTATGCCTACCTCAACACGCTCTATGCCCGCGGATTTGAAAAAGCCATGAACGATGCGGCTTCAGCGGGCATCGACGGGTTCCTCGTGCTCGACCTGCCGCGCGAAGAATCCGGCCCCTATAAAAAATTCATTTCCGGAGCGAACCTGAACAACATTGTTCTGATTACACCGACTACGCCGGAAGACCGGATGAAGCAGATCGTCAAAGATGCCAACGGCTTTGTTTACTGCGTCTCGCGCGAAGGCGTCACCGGCGTGCGCGACTCAATCGCCGAAGGCGCGCGCGGACTCGTTGAAAAAATCAAGACGCACACCAAGCTCCCGGTTGCGCTCGGTTTTGGAATCGGCACGCCCGCGCAGGCCGCCGAAGCGGCATCGTTTGCCGATGCCGTCGTCGTCGGCAGCGCCATCGTGAATAAATTTCACGACAACCCTCACACGCCGGAAGGCCGCGCCGCCGCGGCCGCCTTTGTCGCCGAAATGGTACAGGCGGTTAAAGCGGTTTGATTTTCAAAACAGTTGAAAGACGGTTATAGAGCTTCTAACCGTTTAGACAGTCAAAGGATGATTCGCTATGGGAACTGAAAGACAGAATCACCGATTCGGCACACGGTTCCTGTCTTTGTATGCGAAGACGGCCGAGGTGAAGTTTCTTTTTGCATATCTCGCCATATCCTGCGGGTCTCTCTCGAAAAAAATGCGCATTCTGTTCTCTAAAAGGAAGGAGTGGGAACCGGGGCTGAAAAATCGATTCCGGTTTACCCGGCACGAAATCGTTTTTGATGATTTGTCAGCCCGCGATTTCAATGATTTTGATTTAATCGTTCCACTGACGATTCACGATGTCCGCTATTTGAGCACAATGCGTGATCAGTTGAAATGGAATCCGATTCCAATTCCCAGTCTGGAATGTGTTGAGCTTTGTGATGATAAATACAGGTTTAATCAGGCGCTTATTCACAGTGAGCTTAAAGAGTTTGTTCCGCAAATGGGAGGCCATCTGAGCTACCCGTATATTCTGAAAAAGAAGACCGATGAATGGGGCGCGAACTGCCATATCATTGAAAATGAAGAAGAGGAAAAGGTTCTCTCTGATAAGCTGACCGATCCGGAATACTTCACTCAGGAGCTTGTGTCAGGGCGCGAGCAGTATTCCGCGCACATTCTTTTTAAAAACAACCAGGTAGTCTTCTCTATCGACATTAAACATGTGTTCGGCACAAAACGCCCCATTCAGGGGCGGGACGCATCCAGCTATACGCGCGTGCGCGATTGTCCGTATTTAAATCAATTCGCCTCTGTTCTCACCTATATCGGTTTTGAGGGATTGTGCTGCATTGACTATAAAGTTCGAGATGATGCTCCGCTTATTCTGGAGATTAATCCAAGGTTCGGCGGGAGTTTGTGCCGGTATTTTATTTATTTTATGCAGGTTCTGAGCCCGAGTGACCCGCGCCAAAAGATAGGGGCCACCTAGGAA
>JBFWJN010000216.1:0-5486 GCA_050253185.1 Kiritimatiellales bacterium
ATGCTTGCTCTGGTAGTGTTCCAAAGGTAATATTCATGTGTCACCGGTTTCTTTTACCGGTTTGCTTAAAAAAGACGGGCCGGATGATGTTGAGCAGGTTTTCGGTTAGGCATTTCATCTGTGTCGGTGGTGACACCGCCTGAATGATTCCGTTTCCTTGCCTCAGTAAGAGAACGAAACTGGAGAATCGATGTGAAAATTTATTGCTATATTGTTTTTTTTATTGCTGTTCTCAGCGGAGCTGGTCTGGCACAGAAACTGTCCGTTCCTACGGTTTTCACGGACCATGCAGTTCTTCAGCGGGGCATGCCGGTTCCGGTCTGGGGGCGGGCGGAGCCGGGGGCACAGATCTCTGTTGAATTTGCCGGGCAGAAGAAAACCACGGCGGCAAGTGACGGTGGCAAATGGCGGGTGACTCTTGATCCAATGCCCGCATCGGCCAAACCTCAGACGATGACGATTCATTCGTCACTCGACACTCGCCCCCTGTCACTCTCCGATGTACTCATCGGCGAAGTCTGGCTCTGTTCCGGCCAGTCCAACATGGAAATGCCCATGCAGGGCTGGCCGAAATGGCTGCTCAAAGATTCGGACTCGGAAATCGCGGCGGCAGACCATCCATTGATTCGCCTGTATAAAACCCCCATGTTTTTTTCTCGAATGCCGACGGGAAAAATCAACGCTCAGTGGAATGTCTGTTCGCCGGATACGGTGAAAACCTTTTCTGCCTGTGCCTATTACTTTGGGCTTAAACTGCATCAGGATCTCGATGTGCCGATCGGCCTGTTGCAGAGTGCATGGGGCGGAACCCGGATTGAGCCGTGGACGCCTGCGTGCGGTTTTGACGGAATCGACTCTCTGGCGGATATCCGCCGGCAGATCCATCCCATGCCCGAGTTGGGTGCCGATCCCCAGAAAGACCGGCAGTTCCCGACCGCCCTGTACAACGGAATGCTCGCGGCCAATGTTCCCTTTACGATTCGCGGCGCCATTTGGTATCAGGGTGAATCCAATCACAACGAAGGCATGCTGTATGTCGATAAAACCCGGGCTCTCCTCAACGGTTGGCACAAGATGTGGGGAACTGATTTCCCGTTTTATTTTGTTCAGCTTGCTCCGTTTCAATATGGCGACCCTTTTCTCCCGGAGTTCTGGGAAGCCCAGTCTGAAATCGTTAAACAGATTTCCGGCACCGGCATGGCGGTGATTAACGATGCAGCCGTACCGAACAATATCCATCCTTCAGACAAGAAGACCCCCGGAACCCGCCTTGCGCTGCTTGCGGAGGCCAACACTTACGGCATGGACGTGGTCAGTAGGGGTCCGGTGTTCAAAAATATGGAGATCAAGGACAACACTCTTGTCGTTGCATTTGATTCGGCGGAAGGACTGACCACTCGAGACGGTACGGCCCCCAACTGGTTCGAAATTGCCGGTAAAGATAAGGTTTTCCGGCCGGCCCGGGCAGACATTGAAGGAGATTGTGTCATTCTCAGTTCACCCAGTGTCCCCGAGCCGGTCATGATGCGGTTTGCATGGAACAATCGGGCGATGCCGAATTTGATTAATGGGGCCGGACTGCCCGCATCCGCTTTTCGCGCAGAAAAATGAGCATTGTCTTGAAACAAGCAGAGAGAGGATTTGGATGAAAGCAGGGTGGATTACAGGAGTATTGCTGTCTTGTGCGAGTGCGTATGCCGTGGAGTGGAACGATTTAAATATTCTGCAGATGAATCGGGAAAACCCTCATGCAACGATGATGGTCTATCCGGATGCGGCTTCGGCAATGAAATATGACCGGGCGACATCGCCATGGTTTCGATCGCTGAACGGGGACTGGAAATTCAACTGGGTTAACAAGCCCGCGGATCGACCTGTCGATTTTTATAAGCCGGACTTCGTTTCCAAGGATTGGAAAACCATTCCGGTTCCATCCAGCTGGCAGATGCACGGATACGGTCTTCCGATTTATACCAACTTTAAATATCCGTTTCCGGAGAATCCGCCGCACATTGATCCGGAATGGAATCCGGTTGGATCCTATCTGCGCGAGTTTGCTTTCCCGGCGGACTGGCAGGGTCGTACGGTCTACATCACTTTTGATGGCGTTGAGTCGGCGTTCTATCTGTGGATCAATGGACAAAAAGTCGGATACAGCCAGGGCAGCCGCACGCCGGCGGAGTTTGACATCACGGAATATCTCCATTCCGGCATGAACACGGTCGCGGTCGAGGTCTATCGGTGGTGCGACGGATCCTATCTGGAAGATCAGGATTTCTGGCGGCTCAGCGGAATCTATCGCGATGTGTATCTCTGGAGCACGGCCAGTGCGCATATTCGGGACTTTACGGTGCGGACAGATCTCGATGATCAGTATCGGGACGCCGTGCTGACTGTGGATGCGGAACTCACCCGGCCCGCCCGCAAAGTGGTTCTGGAACTGTTTGATCCGTCGGGCAGGCGGGTGGGAAAAGTTTCCGGTTCAGCATCGTCCAGTGTTTCACTGTCTCTGCCGGTTCCTTCTCCGGAAAAATGGAACGCCGAAAATCCCGCCTTGTACACCGCTCTGCTGACCCTCAAGGGATGGTTCGGGCGGACGATTGAAGTGATTCCGCAACGGGTTGGTTTCCGCGAGGTGGAAATCATCAATTCCCGTTTCTGCGTGAACGGGGTACCCATTCTGGTCAAAGGGGTGAACCGTCATGAACACGATGCCGACAGCGGGCACGTCATATCCCGCGAGGCAATGATTCGCGATATTCAGCTTTTAAAGGAAAACAATTTTAACGCGGTGCGCACCTCTCATTATCCGAACATGCCGCTGTGGTATGACCTGTGCGACGAATACGGAATTTATCTATGGGACGAGGCGAATCTTGAATGCCACGGAACGCTTTTTTCAAAAAATTCTTTGTCCGGGAAGCCGGAGTGGAAGGCCGCCTATCTGGACCGGATGCAGCGGATGGTGGAGCGGGACAAAAACCATGCGTCGGTGATCACCTGGTCCATGGGCAATGAATGCGGTTCCGGTGATAATTTTATGGACGGATATCAGTGGATCAAAGCAAGCGACCCGACCCGGCCGGTGCATTATGAAGCGGCACGGGAGCCGAATACCGATATCGTCAATCGAATGTATGCGTCGCCGGAAGAAATCCGAAAGTTTATCGGCGGGCACCCGAAAAAACCGTACATCATCTGTGAATACTCGCACGCCATGGGGAACAGTAACGGCAACCTCAAAGAATACTGGGATATTTTTTACGAAGACAATAACGCTCAGGGTGGATTCGTGTGGGACTGGATGGATCAGGGAATACGTCAGCCGGTTCCTTCGCAGTTTAAAAAGAATATCGGGACCGGACCGGACCGGGATACGTTTTTTGCCTATGGCGGCTGGTGGGAAAACGCCGCCGGGCTTCATAACGACAGCAATTTCTGCATGAACGGACTGATTAATGCCGATCAGGTTCCGCATCCGGGACTGTTTGCGCTGAAGTACGTTCAGCGCAATGTGCATGTGCTTCCCGGAGATCTGAAATCCGGAACCGTGCGTATTCAGAACCGGTTTGATTTTTCTATGCTGGATGAAAAAGTTTCCGGACATTGGAAACTGGAAGCCGACGGAGTTTCGGTGGCCGAAGGCGATGTGCCCGATCTGGCGATTCCTCCGCACCAGGAGCAGAGCGCTTCCCTGGATCTTCCGCCGCTGGATGTTGCAGACGGGAAAGAATATTTCCTGACAGTCAGTTTCTTGGCCAAAGAAAACTATCATCCGCTCGTCAGGGCCGGGACTGAGCTGGCGTGGGATCAGTTCCCGCTGGGAAAATCCGGGAGTTCCGTCGCATCGATGTCGTCGCCGGAACCTCTTGCAATGGATGAAAATGAATCTGCGGTGACATTTTCCGGATCGGTTTTTTCCGTTTCCTTCAGCAAAAAGTCGGGCGAAATGACATCATTTCAGGTCGATGGAAAAGAATTGATTATGCAAGGAGGGCGTCCCGATTTCTGGCGCGCCCTGACCGATAACGACTTGCCGCAGATTCAGCCTCAGGAGTGGATCGCGTCTCTCATCAAGCGGGAGGTTAATGAAGCCTGGCGCACAGCCGGAGCCGCTGCCCGAATGGAAAACATGACGGTTGAGCGCATCGATGACGCGACGGCACAGGTTTCCGTGGACTGCGCACTGTCCAATGTGAGCGGAACCTGTCGAATCAGTTACACGGTTTCCGGCAGCGGAACGGTTGATGTGGATGTGTCGGTCGACTTCAGTAAAACGCCGGCGGCGTTGAAATATCCGCTGCGAGTCGGAATGGAATGGGCGGTTGTGCCCGGACTGGAACGGATTCGCTGGTTCGGGCGCGGCCCGAATCCGACATACAGCGACCGGAATTTTGAGCGGATCGGAATATACGGGGGAACCGTTGATGGGCAGTGGATCGATTATGCCCGTCCGCAGGAAAACGGAAACAAGATCGGCGTTCGCTGGCTGGAGCTTTCCAATGCCGCTGGAGAAGGACTCCTGGTTTCGGCCATTGGCGAGCCGCTGAGCACCAGCGTCCGTTTCTACAGTCAGGAGACCATGCAGCATGCGGCGTACAGCTTCGAGATGGAACGCTCAGACTGTATTTTTCTGAATATTGATGCGGCGCAGAGCGGAGTCGGGGGCATCAATTCCTGGGGGAAAACCCCGCTGGAATCGTATCGCCTGAAAAATAAAACATGGCGTTATCAGTATCGAATACAGCCCCTTCATCAAGGAGATTATGAATGATGTCGATAAAAACAGTTCTTCCAGTTGTCCTCGTTGCCGGTACTAAGTTGGCTTTGTCGGAGGAGGACGCTCGTCCGGATATCGTCCTGATTCTTGCGGATGATCTCGGGTACAACGATCTCGGATTCCAGGGTTCGGAACGGATTAAAACGCCGAATCTGGATCGGCTCGCTGCAGACGGAGTCCGTTTCACCGATGGCCATGTCAGCGCGTCGGTCTGCAGTCCTTCACGGGCGGGATTGATGACCGGCCGCTATCAGCAGCGTTTCGGCCATGAGGCCAACTGCCCGCCGCGTCCGTGGGGAATGGATGTGGGTGAACGCACGCTGGGGCAGGCCCTGAAGGATCTTGGGTATCGTACCGCTTTGTTCGGGAAATGGCATCTGGGCGATGAGCCGGAACAGTACCCAACGGCGCGGGGATTTGACGAATTTTTTGGCCTTAGGGAAGGCAACCGCCGGTATTGGTTTGACGCTTTGCATCCGAATGATGCGCCGGGCGATCCCTGCAATATTGAACACAACAGAAGGCAGGTTGCCTTTGAGGGGCATCTGACGGACTGGCTGGGAGACCGAGCCGCCGAATTCATACAGGCTGAGCAGGCCGACCCGCTGTTTGTTTTTCTGTCTTTCACGGCCCCGCATGTCCCGTTGGAAGCACTGCAGCCGGATTTGGATGCAATGGGAACCGATTATCCGTAGGTTGGTCTGTT
>JBFWJN010000217.1:0-5457 GCA_050253185.1 Kiritimatiellales bacterium
TACGAAGCCCGGGAACTGCTGGAAGTTTTTGCGGCCGAGAAAGCCGCTTATCTGGCATCCCGCCGCGACGTTGAAATCATGCGGCATTTTGTCGAAACACAGCATGCCCTCTGCCGTAAGCTCCGGGACTCATCGGAAGAGACCCTGTCCGGCGATGATGTCACAGCATGGCTGGAAGCGGACGTCGGGTTTCATATGGCGATGCTGAAAGCCGCCGGCAACCCGGTCATTCTGAAAATGGTTCGGGAATGCCATATCATGAGCCGCCTTCTGGGCAACTTTCGCCACATTTTGTCGCTTCGGCAGATCTCCAGAACCTGGCTGCATCACTCCCGTATTCTTCGGGCTCTTCGCCTGAAGAACCCGGGACGGGCTGCCATCAGCATGCGCCTGCACATACAGTTCAGTTTCCGCACGGCCTTAATGCACTTTGACTCCGCAATGGCAGACGGGTTCCCGCCCTACACGCACAGAACAGTCGAATTTGTAGAACAGGGAAAACCGCAGTAGTCCGGCCGCATCGCCTCCCCGTGATTTTCCACATCCGAATCCAACCGGCTTATTTTTTCTTCGTCGGGGTTTTATTGGTTCGGCTGCTGGCTGATTTATTCTGCGCGGATGAATTTTTTGCAGACGATTTATTTTTGCTTTGCCCTGCTTTTGACGAATTCTGCTGAATCCGCTGCAGGAACTGCTTCTGCTGGGCCGGACTCATTCGCTGAACCATCGCCGACACCCGGTCCGCCACCTGGTTAACCGGCTGAGCGGATGCCTTTGATTTTGCCTGAGAAGAGTTTTTTGCATTATTTCCAGACCGTCCGGCCGCCGCCATCTGCGTTCCGCCGCCGCCCTGCGGTATAATGCCCTGTCCATATCCGCGCGCTGCGTCGTCCTTGACTTTTTTCAGCGGCGTATAATCCACTGCATAGGTTTCTACTTCGCCGGTGATGAAATGCTCAACCTGCACGCCGTCAAACCGGATTTCCTTGATGTTCCATTCTTTCAGAAACTGAGAAATCGGCTGGCGCGGATCGCGCGGATCGATAATCTGGCTCAGCGCTTTGTCCACACCGCCCTCCCAAACACGCAGATCGGCCTGCGGCTTGGATTTCAAAGAAAAAACGACACTGCGTTCATCCCCCAGAAAAACGCCTTTAACCACAAGATCGGGAAACGAGTTCTGGCCGGTCGCCGTGCGCTGCGGAATAAACAGGTGTTTTGTCACGACCGACTGCATGGGCGGCGGTTCGCGGTTGAGTGCCTCCATGTCCGGCGACGGAATGGTGCGCATTCCATTTTTATCTGAACCGTCCGCCGACCGCGGCAGGTGAAATACGGGAATCATGGCGACCGCTGCCAGTGCACAACAGGTTGCGAGACCGGGAATGAGATAACGCTGAACCGGAATTTTCATTATTTCTCCTCCTCAGCAACGCGGCAGTTGATATGAATTTCCATCTGAAGCCGCATTTTCGGCTCGGTCGGCTCGGCGGAAGCCGTCATGGCGGCGCGCCGCTGCAGGATGGCCGCCATCTGCGGAGACATCGGGCGGTTCGGTGCGCCCGGCTGCCCCGGACGTCGTCGTCCGTTCTGAACTGCGATATTGAATTCATCGATCACCATCAGCGGACGATGCGTTTCGAGCTGATAGAAAAAATTCAGGATTTCCGGATAGCGCCCGGTTCCCTTCACCGAAAAATTCATCTGTCCCGGCACACTGTGCAGCGACGTACGCGTCTGGGAAATCTCCAGGCTCAGGTCCGGCGCCATCTGATTGAGCAGTTTGATGATTGAAGCTTCCATCATTACGTCGTTGCCCGTTCGGTCGAACAGCAGACCGTCCACCTGGGTCAGCGCCTCTTTCAGCCCCTCATTTTCTTCACGGATCTGCCCGGCTGTGCGAAGCATGGTTTCGTAGCTGTCCCGCAGAGAACGGGCGGCTTCCAGTTCTTCAATCTTCTCTTCGCGGTATGCGGAAGAAGCTTTGATCGCCGGGTAAATGATTCCCCCGGCAAGCAGCGCAACGACAGCAATCAGAATGTAAAGCCGTTCCCTGCGGGACAGCCGGGCGAGCAGATTATTCATGGGTTGAACTCCTTAAAGCAGCCGACAGGCGAAAGCTGTAATACTCATCTTCTTTTTCACCGATATCCGACTCTTCGATCGTACTGACAAACGGAACGTCCAGCAGCAGATGCGGCAGTTTGTCCGGCTCCTTCGATTTCCCTCTTAGCCGGATCTCATCGCCCCGCACATAGGCGAAGCCCTGCAGATAGGTGTCTTCCGGCAGCGTCTCCGACAGCACCTTCAGCATTTCCATCGTACTGACGCGGGTACGGCCCAGTTCATCGAGCTGTTCGATCTCCGCCCTCAGGTCACGGTTTTGATTTTTAACCGTCTGAATCGGTGCTGCTTTGCGGCGAATCCCGGCGGTCTCCTTCTCCACAGAGCGCAATGCGATAGCGGGCGAAAATGTGCGGACCAGCCCGCCGATCAGCAGTTCAGCGGCCAGCAGCACACAGAGGCCGGCAACGATCAGCGTGCGGCGGCTGAGCGGCACCTTGCGGCCGGACCGGTCAATCAGATTCAGCGACGGAGGCGGCTCCGCAGCCGCGGCGCAGAGCGCCTCAGCTAAAACGGGACTGTCGCCGAACGATGCCAGGGCCGGCGTCAGCATTTCCGGCAGCTCCAGCGGATGAATGTGCAGGCCGAATGCCGCCTCCAGCGCATGAACCGTTTCGGTTGAAAGTTCCTGCGTACAGGAACAGACGATGCGGCCGATACCTTCCGCACCGAGCAGCTCGCGATGCCGGACCGACAGCCGCCGCACGGCATCGACCAGCTCATCCGGGCCGGTCTGCTCCAGAAGCAGACTGTCCTGGAGCAGGCCGTTCACATACAGCGCCAGTTCAATGCGCGGCTCATCCACCAGAATCCGCAGCAGCGAAAGCTCTTCCGCCGGAGGAGTCAGCAGGGAACTCAGCGAAGACACCTCGTCCACCGGAATGCCCGCCGCCGTCAGCGAATCGGTCAGTGCGGCAATCTCGGTCCGGCGGGCCGCCAGCAGGTTGACGCCCAGCTGTTTCCCGTCCGGGAGCGGTGCAGACGTGTAGGCAATGCGCCGTTCCGCCTCGCTCAGCGGCACATGGCGAACCGCTTCGAATCCGATCATCTGGTCGAGATCGTCCTGAACCGCCGGCGGATACTGCAGCGTCCGCTGCATCACCATGGACCGCGGCAGGCAGATCCGCACACAGGCCGGCGTCTTTTCCGCAGCACTCAGTTTTTCCGACAGCAGCTCCGGCAGCCGTTCACTGCGCGGCAGGCGCTCCATCAGTCGGACCGCCGGTCCGAGCAGTGACTGCTCCACCCAGGCTGCATCCACGGCATCGTCGCGGAAAATCAGCGCAAGCGTTGATTTCCCGGCGATCCATTTCATCTCCGGCATTTTCTTAAAGTTCATCGTCTTCCTCCGGAACCCCATAGGCCAGAACCCGATCGAGCAGTTCTCCGGCCGCATTTTCCTGAAAATCCTCCACCTGATAATCCATCGCCTGCGCACTGTCCGGCAGCGCCAGCTTCACCAGAATAATGTGCCGGGAAGCCGAATCGTCCGGAACCGGCTCAGTCGATTCGCCCAGTTCGTCATCGGTCAGACCGCCCGAGACAAACCCTTCCGCCACGACATACAGGACGGACGGCATCACCTCGACTTTTTCAAACTCGCCCGGCTCCAGTCCCTCCTCTTCCTCGTCGCCGCGCGGATCGTCAGCCGGGAGCACGCCGCGAAGAATGTATCCCGCCGACGCCTGAGCCTCCGGCGAATTATCTCCAATGATATAGCGGTACAGCCCGCCGCCCGTCATCAGCCCGCCATCCACAGCCACCGACATGCCGTACCCGAACAGCAGATCCGGCGTCATACCGTTCACCAGCAGCAGTTCCTCCACCGTTTCAAAATCGTCATTCCGACAGTGACGCGGCGGATCGAGCTCCTGATAAAAATCCTCCTCGGCACCGGAGTCGCGCGCATTGTTGTCGGCATCGCGCCAGTCAAGGATGGCGTCCACCAGGGCCGATCGTTCATCGCCCTCATCCATGCCGCAGGCAAGTTCAAAGAACCGTTCCCACGCACCGCTGCTCAGTTCGTTGATACCGAGCGCATACGGCTTCATGATGATGCGATAGGAAAACATGCCGCGACCCAGCTGGATTCCCTGCCGGCACAGCATCTTTTCCTCGATTTCCGACTCGTAATCCTCCTCTTCCGTTACGAAATACACGTTGCCGAGAACATCGGCATACATCGTTCCATCGTTCGACAGCTCGATCTCTGCGGCTGCCAGCGCACTGCGCGCCAGCTCCGTATTGCGCACCTCGTCGTAAAAGCCGGACGTCGCAGACAGGTCCGCCTTCAGTCCCCGCCCGAAACCGGCCACCAGCACAGCGAGAATCGCAATCACGCCGAGCACAATCAGCAGTGCTGATCCGGAACGGGGATCTGTAGCCTCGGCTCGCATCAGAGCAGATCCTCCCGCACGCAGTAATCGAACGTCAGCACTTCTTCCGCACTCTTCGGCATCTTGATATCCAGCTCAATATAGTCGGGAACCGACAGCGCATAATCGCCTTCTATCTCCTCCGGCTCCATTTCTTCAGGTTCTTCTTCGGTGTCGCCGTCCGGAAAAATCCAGTAGTGAAACGAGAGGATCGACGCATCGCGGATCAGGCAGACCGTCTGTACAGGAAGTCTTTCTTCCACGGAACCTTCTATTCCGTTCCAGTCGTCGCCAACCGGATTGTCAATATCCGGCAGCCACGACACATCCTGCAGCCAGAGCGAACTGTGCAGCTCTTCTTCATCCTGCCGGATCTCCAGCAGAATCCAGTGCATATAACCGTCCCGTTCGGTCGATAAGAACGGCCGCTGCAGGCAGAACCCGAGAGCCTGTTCTTCGCCACGGAAGCGAATCGTACCAAGCTCCTTATCGTAATCCTCCAGTTCCGCCAGCGCCTTCTGTTCATTTAACGAGAGCTCTGTTTCAACCGCATCGCGCAATGCGCCGCTGAGCACCTGATTCAGCGAACGCAGGCGGGTCAGGTTGTTCAACGAACGCTGCGACTGATCCACCGAATCCATCGCATTGCGAAGAACGCCGGCCAGCGACGCACCGAGAATGCCGAGCAGCGCCAGTGCCACCAGCAGTTCAATCAGCGTAAAGCCGCCGGACTTTGGCAGATCGCGTCGCATTATTCCTCCGCCCCGAACACATCAAAGCCTTCCAGCCGCACCCGTCCGTTAACCGGTCCTTCTTCATGGTCTCGCCACTCGACGGAAACCGTCAGCAGAACCGGGGTTCCCTCTGTCTCATCTAAACCGGGCCAATCGTCCATGCCGTCCGTACTCACCTGAGCCGTCCAGCGGAAACGATCTTCCGTTCCGTCCGTCTCTTCTTC
>JBFWJN010000218.1:0-5422 GCA_050253185.1 Kiritimatiellales bacterium
TCCGATCTGAGCGAGTCGGTCATTCTGGTGAACCTTCCGGATCAGCGTTCGCGGGTGTGGGTGATGCTTGAAGTTTTGAATCGGATATCCGGAAGCAAACGGAGCTCTCCGGAGATAAAACAGCAGATGAAAGACCGAAGATGAACAGAATCAGACATTGGGTTGGATGCGGTGTGGCAGGACTCGGTTTGCTGGGAACATGGTCCTCGGCGGAAGACCTGCATCCGCAGGCCGACACGCATCCGGTTTCTCTGGATGCGGTTTATAACAATCGTCCGGTGAAGGATTCGTTGAACCTATCCCTTCCTTCCAGAACGGCTGGACTTCCGGTGACCGTTCAGCTGAAACCCTCGGAGGGAACCTGGGACTGCAGTTTCAAACTCTGGGTCGTCATCCGCGTAGAAAACAAGGGCAGGCAGCCTTTGCTGGCGGTGGGGCGTATCGCGGCCGCCGGTTCGCCGGAGTGGGCGCAGAGCAAGGGCGGCGTGGAGATTCCGGCCGGGGAAACCGGTCTTCTTCCGATCCTGCTGTCACGAAAGATCAGCACTGCAGACGCTCAGCGTGTTATTCAGTGCCTGGGAGATATCCGTGGATTTCCCGGCGGCCACCAGCATACCCAGTGGCGACAGATGGACGCATCGGCAGTCAACCGGCTGTTTATTGATTTTTATACCGAAGAATCAAAAGTGAACTGCGAACTGTCCGGCCTGCAGGCAGCTGTGGATTTTCATATCCCTTCGGAAGAGGAACTGAAAACGAAGTATACTCCATGTGCCGACCGGTTCGGCCAGTCCCTGAGCAGCGAATGGTCTAAAAAGATCCAGTCGGCTGCCGACCTGAAAAACCGTTTGGCCGAAGAGGATGCCTGGCTGTCTGCACATCCGGACCTGCCGGACCGGGACATATATGGCGGCTGGGCGGCCGGAGAACAGCAGTCTGCAACGGGACATTTCCATACGCTGAAAAAAGGTGGTCGCTGGTGGCTGGTCGATCCGGACGGAAACCTGTTCTGGTCCTTCGGGGTGAACGGGCTGAATTATGAGCTGGGCGGAACCCGGACTCCCGGGATCTGGCAGAAATTGAAAAAAACACCGGCCGGGGAACCGGGGCCGGACCGGCTGCCTTCCCTGAAGGGCGACAACTGGAATCCGTACCAGGCGAATCTTCTCAGGAAGTTCGGCGCCGACTGGAAGACGGTCGGGGCGGAAAGAGCGCACCGCCGGCTCCATGCATGGGGAATGAATACCCTGGGAAACTGGAGCAGCGAGGATTTTTATGCTCTGCGCCGGACGCCCTATGTGATCGCCATTCATTATGCCCGCCCCACTCTGGATGGGCCGACGACAAAATACGGAGACAGCCTGCCGGATGTCTTTCACCCGGAATTCCGTGAAAAGACGGTTGCCCGGATGAAAGAGGAAACGGTTTCGTCCGTCGATCCGTGGTGCATCGGATATTTTATTGATAATGAGCTGAGTTTTTCAAATCCGACAACGCCTGCCTATAAGACACTGAATGCTTCAGCAGACTGCAGCACACGCAAAGAGTTCCTTCGTCGGCTGAAGAATAAATACAGTACGCTGACCGCCCTGAACGGAGCATGGAACACAGCCTTTGCAGACTGGGACGCGCTGGCTCCGCTCAAAAGGAAAGCAACGCCGGATTATCAGGAGGATCTTCGGGAGTTCAGTGAAGCGTATTTGCGCACGTATTACAGCACCTGCCGGGATGCAGTCCGAAGTGCCGCGCCGCAGAAGCTGTATCTTGGATCGCGAATCAACCACGTCAAAAATCAGCTGGCGCTGTCCATCTGTGCGGAATATGCCGATGTGGTCAGTGTCAATCTTTATGATTATACGCCGGACGTTCTCCGGTTTCCCCCGGGATTTGATGCCCCGGTGATGATCGGGGAATTCCATTTCGGAACCATCACAGAACGGGGAATGTGGGGTGCCGGACTGGCAACCGGTGCCGACATACGGCATGCGTCTTCTTTGATGGGAAGCTATCTGCGCTCAGCGATCCGCAACCCGCTGATTGTCGGTGCACACTGGTTCAAGTATTCGGATCAGCCGCTGACCGGCCGTTCGGACGGAGAGAATTACCGAATAGGATTTGTCGATGTCTCCGATACGCCGTATCCCGAGATGGCGGACGAGGCGAGATCGGTGATGGCAGATCTGTATTCACTGCGGTCCGGAAAATGAATCGAAAAGAGACGGTATGAAAACATCACAGAAAAAGAACACAGTTCTTCCCGGAGTCAATTGCTTCCTTCATGGAGGCGACTACAATCCGGATCAGTGGCTGGACCGGCCCGAAGTGATTGATGAGGATTTCCGGCTGATGTCTCTGGCGGGCTGCAGCACGTTTTCTATCGGAGTGTTTTCGTGGACCAGCTATGAGCGGGAAGAAGGTGTGTACTGCTTTGACTGGCTCGACCGGATCATGGACCGGATGGCCGGTGCGGGGCATCAGGTGATTCTGGCTACGCCCAGCGGGGCCAAGCCGGCCTGGCTGTCTGCCCGGTATCCCGAAATCCGCCGGGTCGGAGTCAGCGGTCTGCGGGACCCGCATAAAACCCGCCATAATCACTGCTGGACCTCGCCGGTTTACCGGCAAAAAGTACAGGCCGTCAATGCGGCACTGGCGGAACGCTACAAAGGCCATCCGGCGCTGGCCATGTGGCACATTTCGAACGAGTATAACGGGCCGTGCTACTGCAATCTCTGTATCGCCGGTTTTCATGAATGGCTGCAGAAAAAATACGGCTCGCTGGAAAACCTGAACCGGCGCTGGTGGACGGCCTTCTGGAATCATACATTTACGGAGTGGGATCAGATTGATCCCCGCGATTACTCCATTGATGCGCTGTTAACGGACTGGAGCCGTTTTCATACCGATCAGGTCATCAGCTTCTACCGGGCGGAGCGCGATCCCTTGCAGCGGATCACGCCTGAGATTCCCAAGACGACCAATCTGATGGGATTCTTTCAGCCGATCAACTACTGGAAATTTGTTCAGGAGCTGGATGTCATTGCAGACGACTCCTATCCGGCCCTCGACCGCAGCAGACCGGATCTCTGGAAAGAGGTCGCCGATCTGAGCATGACGCACTCTTTTCTGCGAACGGCCGCCCGTCCGACGAACCGACCCTGGATGCTCATGGAATCCGCCCCGTCATTTGTCCAATGGAAATCGTCCCGGCTGAAAGCCCCCGGCATGCACCGGGCGGAGGTGATGAATGCGGTGGCGCAGGGCGCGGAAGGGGTGCTGTATTTTCAGTGGCGCTGCGGCCGCGGCGGATTTGAAAAATTTCATGCCGCCGTTGTGGACCATTCCGGTACAGAGACAACCCGCGTCTTCCGTGACGTGGCAGAGACAGGCCGCTGTCTTTCGCAGATGACAGAGGTGCTGGGTTCTGAAGTCAAAGCGGAGGTCGCCGTTGTGTATGACTGGGAGTCGCGCTGGCAGCTTCGGGACAGCTGCGGAATGCTGAGCCATTCCATGATCAGGGGACAGGATGCCGGATACAATCCGGAGATGCATTACCGCGAACTGTGGAAAAGATCCGTTCCGGCAGATGTGATTTCGGTGGATCATGATTTTTCTGCATACCGGTTGGTGATCGCTCCCCAGCTGTTCATGCTGAAACCCGGCATGGCGGAAAAAATTGAAGCCTATGTAAAAAACGGGGGAGTCTTTGTCGGAACTTATTATACCGGCTACGTCGACGAGGACGGCCTGTGCTTCGAAGGCGGCCGGCCGGGCGGTGGTCTTCGAAAGCTGTTCGGAGTCTGGAATGAAGAATACGACCTTCTTCCGGAACAGACCGTGCTGCCGGTTCGGTTCATGGACGGCGCAGAAAGCGGCGCCGAAAAAATCTGCGAACTGGTTCATGTGGAGGGCGCTTCCGTTGTTGCTGAATACACCGGGGATTTTTACAAAGGGATGCCTGCTGTGACGCAGCACCGGTATGGAAAAGGATCGGCGTTTTATGTGGCGGCTGAACTGGTGGAAGACGGAATGGCACGCTTCTATGACATCGTTGTGGAAACAGCGGGTGTCCGTTCCGTCATTGAGTGCCGCAAACCCGTTTCTGTTTCCGTTTCCGTACGGGAACATGCGGAATCGGATGCCTGTTTTGTTTTTATAACCAACTGGTCTGCCGATGCGGCGGAAATCACCTTCCCGGAAGAGGTTCGGATCATTGTGCCGGATGGAAGCGAACTTGCGGGTCGGCTGAATCTGACCCCGTTTGAAACGGTTTATGGACGTTTAATAAGGAGATAAGATGAAACTGAGATTTCTGGTAACGGTGTCTGCCCTGCTTGCAGCGGATTTTGTCTGTGCGGAAGAGCCCTGGCGGTTCATTACCTTGGCGGACTGGCACTGGGCGGAGAGCTATGTCTGGCAGGAAAAATTTCCTGACCGGTATCAGCAGACGCTTGAAAAGCATACTGCAGAAGTCGCGACCATCAAAAAGCTGTTCGGCGGTGACCTGATGATGCTTCCCGGCGACAGCAACACGGGGCACTGGGACGAAACCAAATTCATTCAGAATTTCATGCCCGGTGCAACACCCGAACAGTCTGTGCTGAAAGCCGGGAACCTATGCTATTCGGGAATGATCAAAGCCTTTCATGACGGCGGCTATTCCCGCCTGCTCATGGCCGTCGGCGATCACGAGATGGGCGACAATCCCTGGCCGTCCGGTTCTGTCGTATCGCGCTGCCAGCCGCAGTTTAAAGAGGCATTTGCGAAAGCCTGGAACACAGATCCGGACGGTGGAGATTTCATTTACAGCGCACCGATCGGCAAGGCTCCGTCCCGTCCGCTGGGAACGCTGTACGAAGGAACCTCCTTTGCCTATCGATATAAAAACGTCTTGTTTATTACTGTTGATGTGTTTCATCAGGAAAGTCCCTCGAAAGTCATTGGGGAAGAGGGAACCGTTACCGGCGCAGTGACCGGTGAACATTTGGCCTGGCTGGATCAGATTCTGTCAGAAGTCCGCAAAGATCCGTCAGTTTGTCATATCTTTGTGCAGGGCCATCTCCCCGTCATTTACCCGGTTCGCAAAGTCAGCAGCAGCGGAATGCTGATGGACCACGGAACCGAAAGCGACTTCTGGAACGTTCTGCGGAAATATCAGGTGGATATTTACTTTGCCGGGGAAGTCCATGACAACACCGTTACAAAAGACCCGGACTCCAATTTGCTGCAGGTGGTCAGTCGCGGGAACTTCTTCGACAACATCATGACTGTGGATGTCACGGATCGTCAGATTGAGCTGACAAGTTATAATCAGACCGGAACAGCCGTTACGGATGGACAGTACAAACCGTATGGTCATCTGCTGGTTGATAAATCCGGTGCTCAAACGAAAATTGACGGGACCGGCGTTCTGGCACTGCTGCAG
>JBFWJN010000219.1:0-5401 GCA_050253185.1 Kiritimatiellales bacterium
TGGAGCAGCCAAATGATGATTTGCATGGATGATTTCGGAATGACCGAAGATATCAACCGCGCTGCGGTTGAACTCGCTCAGGCTGGAAAAGTCGATGCGGTTTCCTGCATGGTCAATGTGCGGTTTTTCACCGCCGATGCACTGGCGGCGCTGGGGAATCGGGTTCAGGTCGGTCTGCACATTACGCTGGCGGAAACGCCGGAGGACTTCCGTTCGCTCGTCAAACGGGCCTATCGAAAGCAACTGGATCGCAACGAAATTTCCCGTGAGGTCGAGCGGCAGGCGGATTGCTTTGAGCAGATCGCCGGGCGACGGCCGGACTTTATCGACGGTCACCTGCACGTCCAGCAGCTGCCGGTCATTCGCGACGCAGTCATCGAGTTTATCTTAAAGCGCTATGCGGACCATCCGCCGCGCGTGCGCAATGCCGCGATTCCGCTGAGGCAGTGTTCACTGAAAAGCTTTTTCATTGCATGGCCCGGCCGGACCCTGAAACGGAAGCTGAAGAGGGCGGGGATTCCCACCAACGACGGTTTCGGCGGAATTTACGATTACCGCGATTTCATGCGCTATCCGGATCACCTGGAAAGATTCCTGCGCACCGTTCCCGACAACGGCATCATCATGGTACATCCCGGCCTGAACGAACCCTGGCGCCGCGCGGAGTACGACGCGTTGCGGAGTCGCTGATTGTGCCGATATGCCGCCGGTGAATTATTCTTCGAACCCGATATCGGCCAGCAGCCGGTTCAGTCGGCGGATGTCCAGCGGTTTGAGCAGAACATAGACTTTGTCCTGTTTGGCGATAGCTGATTCAGAGGGGGTCCCTGTGAGCAGGATCACCGGCGGCGCCGAGGGCAGGCTCCGAATGGAGCGGGCGAGTTCTTCACCGGAGAGTCCGGGCATGCTGCGGTCTGTGATGACCAGATCATAGGTGTGTGCACAGGCCCGTTTGAGCGCCTCACCCGGTTCGCTGACCGCGGTGATACGGTGGTGATTCTGCTGCAGAATGGTTTCCAGGGTTTGGAGAGTTCGCTGCTCGTCGTCGACGATGAGAATGTCGAGCGGACGGATTCGGCAGGGCGTTCCGGCCTCCAGTTGATGTGGCGGGATGTTGTCAGCCTGCAGGGGAAACCCCATGGAAATGACCGTTCCGAGACCTTCGCGGGTTTCGATGTCGAGCCGCGCGTGGCTGGCATCGCAGAATGTTTTGACCATGGCCAATCCGATACCGGTGCCGTTCTGGCCTTTGGTGGTGTAGAAGGCGGACAGGCATTTTTCTTCGATTTCCGGCGTCATGCCGGTTCCGGTGTCTTTGACGCTGACGACAACGGACTGTTTTTCCTGCTGTACGGTGAGGGTAACGGTGCCGCTGTCCGGAATGGCATCAAGGGCATTGCCGATAAGGTTGAGCAGGGCTTCCCGCAGCTCGGTTTCCTGCGCCAGAATATGCAGCCCGCGGGTCAGATGGGTTTTGATGTCAATGTGCCGGCGGCCGTCATCGCCGACCTGTGCCCAGAGCGGACGGGAAAGCGCGATGACGGTGTCGACGGCGTCGCAGGGGTCGATCTGTCGGGGTGCTTCCGGTTCGTATGTCCGGTAGAATTCTCTCATGCGTTTCACAATTTCCGCGCCGTCCCGTCCGGCCTGCGAGATGTTTTCGAGGTTCTTCTTTACGACTTCCTGGTCACTGATCCGTTCCGGATAGAGGAGCAGCATATCGGCGAGGCCGATAACGGGTGTGAGGATATTGTTGAAGTCGTGGGCAATGCCGCTGGCCATTTGTCCAAGGGCATGGAGCCGTTCCTGCTGAATGGCTTTGTCTTGGGTTTCTTTCAGCTGTTGCAGGGCGGTTTCGAGTTCTTCGGTCCGGCGGCGCAGCTCGACCGTGCGCCGCTGCACCTGCCAGCGAAGCAGCAGGGCCGCAGCCGTGATCAGCAGAATCAGGCCGGCGATTCCAGCGGCCGTATATTTGATATAGACGGGAATGACGGTTTCCGGAGTCTCCCCGGTCCAGTGTTTCAGCGTCTGGTAATAGATGGATTTCGGATCGACTTTCCATTCCGTGAGGTGGCGGTCGATGGCATCCAGCATCGGCCGGTGGCCGCTGAGCGGCGCGGCGTAATGCAGGCGGGTGGGGTGGAAGATGACCGGCGACGCCATCAGGTCGGGCGATTCGCTGATGGTGACGGACAGATAGCGGTTGGCGACCATTAGGTCGGCCTGCCCGGAGCGGAGCATGGCGAGGCCGGTGTCGTAGTCCGGCATTGGAAGGATGTTCAGCTGGAAGTCGGCGTCGGATGCCGTCGCGGCGAGCGTCTGCTGCTGGACAGAGTTCTGCAGGACGGCGATTCGCATACCTGCCAGATCGATAATGCTGTTTACCGGTCGATTGCGTCGCGACACGATTTGGAACCAGTCGGATAGGACCGGTTCCCGGTTGAAAGTCCAGAGCTTTTCGCGTTCCGGTGAAAAGGAGACATCGGGCATCAGGTCGATTTCGGATCGGGTCAGGCGGTCCAGTCCCTCCTGCCACGTGCCGGGAACAAACTCGAGGGTCCAGTGTTCCGCTTTCGCTACGGCCTGCAGAAGATCGACAAAAATGCCGCGGGGCTTTCCCTGTGCATCCTGAAACACTTTGGGATTATTCTGGTAGATGCCGACACGGACGGTCTGCTGTTCCGTCGGCTGTTTGGCGAACGCGACCGCGGCGATGAGCAGGATCAGGATGCTCAACCGGTTCCGGTTTCCGCTGGCTGGCTGCGTCGGCATATTTTCCCTTGATATCTGATCGGTCAGCTTTCCTTTTTCTACTCCAGTCCGGGCTGTAGGCAACCCTTTTCTTCCGGTTTTTATAAAAGTGTTTAACGGCGTTTCCGGCCATGCGCAGTCCGGACGGTATGGTTTCGGGAAAATGTTTTTCCAGGGTTTGGAAGAATCCTCTTTCCAAGCGGGGGCGCAGAACGTAAAACCGTGCGCGTTTGCAACCAAGGGGAGGCTTCTAGCGGTGGAAAACGGAAAATGGTCGGCGGCACAGTCGGCGGAGCTTTACGGGATTGACAGCTGGGGCGCGGGATATTTCAGCGTCTCGGCGAAGGGTGAGGTGGCAGTTCATCCGGACGGCAACGGCGGTGCGTCGGTCAGCCTGTACGACGTGGCCCGCGGCATTCAGGAGCGCGGCTTCGATCTGCCGGTGCTGGTTCGTCTGAGCGATATTCTCGATTCGCGCATCAAGCGCCTTCACGAAAGTTTTGCCAAGGCGATTGCGGAATACGGCTATCAGGGTATGTACCGTGGAGTCTATCCGATCAAGGTCAACCAGCAGCAGCAGGTGGTGGAGGAAATCTGCGGGTTCGGCGCCAACTACCACCACGGCCTGGAAGCGGGGAGCAAGGCAGAACTGATTGCCGCCATGTCATTTCTGAAGGATCCGGAAGCCTATCTGATCTGCAACGGCTATAAGGACGAAGAATTCATTGATCTGGGCCTTTATGCGCTCAAAATGGGTATTCGCTGCGTATTTGTGATCGAAATGCCGTCCGAGCTCGGTCTGATTCTGGAACGATCAAATGCGCTCGGCGTGCGGCCGATTCTCGGTATTCGCATGAAGCTTTCCACACAGGCGAGCGGCCACTGGACGGAGTCCGGCGGCGAGCGCAGTGTATTCGGACTCAATACGGCGCAGGTCATTGATGTGGTGGACAAGCTTCGCGCTGAAAAAATGCTCGACTGCCTTCAACTGCTGCATTACCACCTCGGCTCCCAGATTCCCAACATCCGCGATATTCGCGAGGCGGTGAAAGAGGGCAGCCGGATTTATACCGGCCTGGTTGCGGAAGGTGCCGCAATGGGCGTGATCGATTTCGGCGGCGGGCTGGCGGTCGATTACGACGGCTCCCACACGAACTTCACCAGCAGCTGCAACTACACGACGGCAGAATACTGCTCCGCGCTGGTGGAAGAGGTGATGAGCACGCTGGATGAGGCCGGCGTGAAACATCCCGACATCGTGACCGAGTCGGGCCGCGCGACGGTCGCCTATTATTCGATTCTGCTGTTCAGCGTGCTTGATGTGAGCCGGTTTGAAACCCATGCGATGCCTGAGTCGCTTCCGGAAGATTCGCACGAGCTGCTGCACAATCTGATGGAAACACATCGGAATATCACCGCGAAGAATGTGCAGGAGTGCTACCACGATGCGGTGTATTACCGCGACGAAATCCACGAGCTGTTCAAGCGCGGCGGCGTGACGCTGCGCGACCGGGCGGTGTCTGGACAGCTGTTCTGGCATATTCTCACTCACATCGCGTCAATCATTCGCGGCATGAAGTATGTGCCGGATGAATTTGAGCATCTGACCAATGCGCTGGCAGATGTGTATTACGGAAACTTCAGCCTGTTCCAGTCGCTGCCCGACTCGTGGGCGATCGATCAGCTGTTCCCGATCATGCCGATTCACCGGCTGACAGAGCGTCCGACGCAGGAAGCCATTCTTGCCGATATCACCTGCGACTGCGACGGAAAGATCAATCGCTTTATCGATCTGCGCGACGTGCGGCGTACCCTCCCGCTTCATACGCTGCGAGACAGTGACGACTACATCCTTGGGGTGTTCCTGGTTGGTGCCTATCAGGAAACGCTCGGCGACCTGCATAATCTGCTGGGCGACACCAACGTGGTTTCGGTGCGGATCGACTCCGACGGTCAGCTGCACTATGCCCGCGAGATCGAAGGCGATTCCGTGGCCGACGTGCTCAGCTATGTAGAATATGAACCGAAGGAAATGGTGCGCCGCGTCCGCGAAATGGCGGAAAATGCAGTGAAAGCCGGCCGGATGAGCGCCAAGGAACGGCGGTCTGTGATGGACGCTTACGAGAGCGGCCTGCGTGGATACACCTACTTTGAGAGGGAAAACTAGAAATCCGAAACTCGAATTCAAGGAAATACTATGGGGAAAGTCTTGATTATCGGTGCCGGTGGTGTCAGCGGCGTAGTGGTTCACAAATGCGCACAGAACGTTGACGTGTTTGAAGACATTGTGCTGGCCAGCCGAACGAAAAGCCGGTGCGATGCCATTGCCGCGCAGTTAAGCCGTCCGATTAAAACGGCACAGGTCGATGCCGACAATGTGCCGGAGCTGGTTGCACTGATTCAGCAGGAACAGCCGGACCTCGTCCTCAACGTCGCGCTTCCCTATCAGGATCTGCACATCATGGATGCCTGCCTCGAAACCGGCGTGAACTATCTCGACACCGCCAACTACGAGCCCGAAGACACCGCCAAGTTCGAATATAAATGGCAGTGGGCTTATCAGGACCGTTTCAAACAGGCGGGCATCATGGCGCTGCTCGGCTCCGGATTTGACCCCGGTGTTACCAGCGTGTTCTGCACCTACATCCAG
>JBFWJN010000220.1:0-5354 GCA_050253185.1 Kiritimatiellales bacterium
GCCGTTCGACCGGATCGACGGGACCTTCCGCACGGGACCGAACGGACTGCATGATCTTCTGCTTGACCGGCTCGCTGGCATAAATGCCGCCGCTCAATACACAGCGGATCGCTTCGATCAGCCGGTCGGGGTGCGCATCTTTGCCGACATAGCCGGAGGCTCCGGCGCGCAGCACCCGCTCGGCATAAAGCATTTCGTCCTGCATGGAGAGAACCAGCGTTTTCACGCCGGCAAACTGGATGGACACGTCTTTGACCAGATCGAGTCCGGAATCTTTGCCGAGAGATAAATCGATCAGCATCAGGTCCGGGTTGATCTGGGCGCAGAGCTGCAGTGCCGGAATCCGGGCGGCGGCTTCGTCGCAAACCGTCAGGTCGGGCTCGCGGTTGATGAAATCACGAAGGCCTTGCCGGACGAACGCATGGTCATCGACGACCAGTATTTTTTTCTTTTGGCACAGGGGGTTTGTGTCGCTCATGGCGCAACATGATGCCAAAAAAAGTGGTGATTACAACGTCGAATCAGGCCGCTTTTGTTTTTCAGCGGCTTTGACGGCGTTCCATACCGCATCCAGCTCTTCGAGAGAGCAACTGCCCGGGTCGCGACCGTCTTCATGGATCCGGGTTTCCAATGCCTGGAACCGGCGCATGAATTTTACGACGTTCTGATTGAGCAGTTCCTCCGATTCACAGCCGAGATACCGGCTGAGATTGACCGTGGAAAACAGCAGGTCGCCGAGTTCTTCACGGATGGCGGCGGCGTCCTGTGCCGCCATGGCCTCTTTGACTTCGGCTAGCTCTTCTTCAAGTTTGGCCATCACCTCGCCGATTTCATCCCATTCGAATCCGACGCGGGCCACGCGTTTCTGCACCAGATGTGCTTTGGCCAGGGCCGGAAGATGCCGCGGGATGCCGTCGACCAGCGATCGCGGGCGGTCTCCGCCCTTCTCCGTTTTTTTGATTTTTTCCCAGTTCTGCAGTACATCATCCGAGGTTTCAGCGATGACATCGCCGAACACATGCGGATGCCGCCGTACCAGTTTATCGGCAATCCCCTGCGCGACGTCATCAAACGTGAACGATCCCTCTTCGGCACAGATCTGTGACTGGAACACAACCTGAAGAAGCAGGTCGCCCAGTTCTTCGCACAGGTCCTTCCGATCGCCGCTTTCCATGGCGTCGATCACTTCATAGGCTTCCTCAACCAGATTGTTTTTGAGCGAATCAATCGTCTGTTCCCGGTCCCACGGGCACCCGCCGGGACTGCGCAGGGTGCGCATCACGTCCAGCAGGCGGTCTATCGGTTTGGTCTGCATTGTGTTTCCTTCTTCAATAAAAAAGGCTGAACCGCAGTTCAGCCTTTTGAGTTCAACCGGATTTTCCGGAGTTTACCGACGGCTGACCAGATCGAGAATTTCTAAAGCCTTGACGTCGGCCAGGGAGTCGATCACCAGCTTGGCGCCCGAGAAATCTTCGTAAGCGGTGTATTCGTCCGGCACTGCGATACAAGTGGCTCCGGCCGTCAGTGCGCCTTTGCAGGCGGCCTGAGAGCTGACCACGGCGATCAGCGGCAGCGTGTCCTGCCCGCGGTTTTTGAGCATCCGCAGCCAGTGGTCGGCACGCGGGAAAACCGGGTCTTCCGTATCAAAGGCTTCCAGATCAACGCCCAGTGCATCCAGGCCCAGTTTCTGCAGAAGGGCTTTGGCTGCGGCTTCCGGCCAGGCGGAAATGGCAACTACCTGTATGTTCTTTTCCTGGGCGGCTTTGATCAGGGTCGGAAGTTCCTTATTAAGGAGTGCGGTTTCCGCCAGAAATTTTTTCATGGCATCTTCGGCCTGCAGGCCCAGCTGTTCGCCTGTCGTCAGATTCTTGCGGGAGGCGTCAATCAGGGCCTGAACCACCTGGGCGGGACGGGACGCGGTGCCGTAGCGGGAGAAAACCGCCGGGGTAACATCGATATCTTTTGCTTTCAGGACCTGCCTGACGACATCAAACAGCCCTTGGCGGCCGTTGGTTGCGATATATTCCAGTTCGAAAAACAGCACTTCCCTTGGCATCGCCTTCTGGGTGCCGCCTTTGCTTTCAGCTTCGCTCATTCAATCTGCTCCTTATCCACCGATGTTTTTTCAAAAAGAGGGGACAGTGTATGCGTCGCCATCGGCGCAGTCAAGCTCGTGAAATTTATCCGCTCAGGAGCAGGAAAAGGATTGCAAGGGTTGGCTTTCACTGTGATGATGTCCGGAATTTTGGGCAAATCACGGGACTTTTAGCGGACACAAACATGAAAAAAGCGATTATTGCACTCGAAGACGGCACCTGTTTCACCGGCCGGGCCTTTGCCGGATCGGGCGAATTTCACGGGGAACTCGTCTTCAACACCTCGATGACCGGTTACCAGGAAATCCTGACGGATCCCTCTTATAATGGACAGATCGTGACCCTGACCTACCCGCTCATCGGCAACTACGGCGTGAACCCCGAGGATGCCGAGTCGCGCGCTATCTTCGCCAAGGGATTGGTCGTCGGCGAATGCAGCCGGATTCCCAGCAACTGGCGCTCAGCCATGAGCCTGCCCGAATACCTCGAAAAAGCCGGCATCATCGGCGTCGACCAGGTCGACACCCGTGCCATCACCATTCATATCCGCGACAAAGGCGCCATGAAGTGCGTCATCTCCACCGAAGACCTCGACTGCAAAAGCCTCGTGGAAAAGGCCAAAGCGTCCGAGGGACTCGTCGGCCGCGACCTCTCCACCGAAGCCAGCGTCAAGGAACCCTATGTTTTCCCCGAAGGCGGCCTGCCCGGCGCCAACTACCGCGTCGCCGTCATCGACTGCGGCATCAAGCTCAACCAGCTTCGGATTTTCGAACAGCTCGGCTGCGAGTGCCACGTGTTCCCGAACACAGCCACGGCTGAAGAAATTCTCGCCAGCAGGCCCGACGGCCTGTTCCTTTCCAATGGCCCCGGCGACCCGGCCGGCGTGCCGCAGATCGTCGCGACCGTCAAGGAACTGGTCGAATCAAAACTTCCAACCTTTGGAATCTGCTTCGGCCACCAGATGCTCGGCCAGGCGCTCGGCGCCAAAACCTATAAACTGAAATTCGGCCACCGCGGTGGAAACCAGCCGATCAAAGACCTGCGCACCGGCAAAGTCGAGATCGCCTCGCACAACCACGGCTTCTGCGTCGATCCCGCCACGGTCGATCCGGAAATTGCCGAAGTCAGCCACATCAATCTGAACGACAACACCGTCGCCGGACTGCGACACAAGAAACTGCCGATGTTCTGCGTGCAGTATCACCCCGAAGCCGCCCCCGGTCCGCATGATCCCTTCTACCTGTTTGAAGAGTTCATTGCGCTGATGGAAAAGGAAAAGAAATCATGAAGCACAGCGAATGGATAGCCATTCTGGACTACGGCTCGCAGGTCACGCAGCTGATCGCCCGCCGTATCCGCGAACAGAAAGTCTACTGCGAAATCATCCGCTTTGACACCAAAGCCGAAGAACTCGCCAAACGCGCGCCGAAAGGCATTATCCTGTCCGGCGGTCCCGCCAGCGTCACCGACGAAGGCTCGCCGCTGTGCGACCCGGCGATTTTCGACCTCAACATTCCAATCCTTGGAATCTGCTACGGCATGCAGCTCACCGCTCAGGCGCTCGGCGGCGCCGTCAAGCCCGGCCTTAAGCGCGAATACGGCAAAGCCATGATGGACGTCACCGGCGACTGCCCGATTTTCCAGGGATTGGAAAAATCGCTGCAGGTCTGGATGAGCCACGGCGACAAAGTGGAAGTCATTCCCGACGGCTTCGAAGCCGTCGCCGAATCCCACAACTGCCCCTACGCCGCCATGCAGAACACCGCGCGCAGAATCTACGGCGTGCAGTTCCACCCGGAAGTCGTTCATACCCCGCAGGGCGCAAAAATGCTCGGCAACTTCGCCTTCAATGTCTGCGGATGCTCCGGCGACTGGGAAATGAGCAAATTCATTGAAGACAACGTCAGCTCCATCCGCGAAAAAGTCGGCGACGACCACGTACTGCTCGGCCTCAGTGGCGGCGTCGACTCCTCCGTCGTGGCCGCCCTGCTCCATAAAGCCATCGGTCCGCAGCTTCACTGTGTTTTCGTCGACAACGGCCTGCTTCGCTACAATGAAGCACACGAAGTTGAAGACCTGTTCGGCAAAGCCTTTGGCATCGACCTGCACACCGCCCACGCGCAGGACACGTTCCTCGACAAGCTCGCTGGCGTCACCGACCCGGAACAGAAACGCAAAATCATCGGCAAAACCTTTATTGACGTGTTCGCCGAAAAAGCGCGCGCCGTCGGAAAAGTCAAATATCTCGCGCAGGGAACGCTCTATCCCGACGTTATCGAAAGCGTCTCGCCGATCGGCGGCCCCTCGGCCACGATCAAGAGTCACCACAACGTCGGCGGCCTGCCGGAAGACCTTCAGTTCGACCTCATCGAACCGCTGCGTGAACTGTTCAAAGACGAAGTCCGCGCCGTCGGCCGTGAACTCGGCCTGCCGAGCTATGTCGTCGACCGCCAGCCCTTCCCCGGCCCCGGTCTTGCCGTACGCATCCTCGGCGACATCACCCGCGAACGGATCGAGCTGCTGCAGCTCGCCGACCTGCGCGTCCGCGAGGAAATCGGAAAAATGGAAAACCATCTCGACGTCTGGCAGTACTTCGCCGTACTCCTGCCCATCCAGTCCGTCGGCGTCATGGGCGATGACCGCACCTACGAAAACGTCGTCGCCGTGCGCGCCGTACAGAGTCTCGACGGCATGACGGCCGACTGGTACAAGCTGCCCTATGAAGTAATGGACTCGATCTCCAACCGAATCATCAACGAAGTCAAAGGCGTCAACCGCGTCGTCTACGATATCTCCTCTAAACCGCCGTCCACGATTGAATGGGAATAAGTCGAGGGATGACAGATGAACTATGAAAGATGAAAGTGGAATGAGTTTGGATAACGAGAACTATGACTTTCGCAGGCGGACGAAAACCTTCGCTGTTGAAATCATTCATTTATATGCGTCACTTGCCAAAGAAACGGCTGTTCAGGTCTGCGGGAAACAGATGCTTCGTTCAGGAACATCCATTGCTGCAAATTTCAGGGAAGCTTATCGGGCACGGAGTACCGCTGAATTCATTTCAAAAATCGAAACCTGCCTTCAGGAAGCAGACGAAACCCAGCTGTGGCTTGAACTGCTGACTGACGGATGCAATGTCAATGACAACAAAATCAACGAACTATGGAAATAATGCGACGAACTGATATCCATCATGGTTTCCTGGTTGAAAAAATCCAAAGGAGAATAATACCTTTTTAATATTTAATAATTAAA
>JBFWJN010000221.1:0-5279 GCA_050253185.1 Kiritimatiellales bacterium
GGAATATTGTACTGGATGAAACGGGCGGTCCCAATCATCAGAACAACATGTGCTCGGCTCCTATTATTGCCGACACCCAGAACGACCGACTACTGTATCAAAGTTCCTACTATTACATCGGACACTTTTCAAAATTCATCCGACCGGGAGCGCTTCGGCTCGGAATTGGAACCAGCAACCCTGACATTGACGCGGTCTCCTTTGCCAACCTTGACGGATCCATTATCACAGTCATTCTCAACACAAAAGACCGTGATCACACAGTTCGAATCCGCTGCCAGACACAGGAAACCGTATTAGCCCTCCCGGCCCACTCTATTGCCACAGCAGTTTTCACCCCTCAATCGGATACTACAAAAAATCAATAAGATTCTCTCTTAACGGGGATCCGACTCTTCTCATAGACTTTGGATCAAAGGGAACCAGTGGAGAGTATTATGAGTAAAATTGTTGATATCTATATTCCGCTCGACGAACGCGACAGCGCCATCGCAGCCGTCTGGCCGGTTGCACAGAAACAGCTCAAAGAAATTATCGCCGTCGTCAAAGCCTGCGGCTGGACGCCGAATGTTCTGAACCCGAAGAAACCGGTGGCCAGTGTCGCCGAAGGTCTAAAGGTCATCAAAAAAGCCAAAGGCAGCCGCTTCATCAACTTCATCGCCGGCTGGGCCTATCCGGACTACACGGTTTCCCCCATGTGGCAGCTTCCATCTGACCTGCCGAAACTGATGCTCGGCAGCATCCTCCCTGACTTCCCCGGAGCGGTCGGCCTGCTCGCCGCGCAGGGCGGCCTGTCGCAGATCGGCATTCAGACCAGCCGGATTTTCGTCGAAGACTTCTCTCATCACGATGAATATAAAGACGCGTTGAACACGTTCCTCAAAACAGGAAGCTATGCGCCGAAACTGCCGGCGTTCATTGATGTCGACATCTCTGAAAAAGACCGGCAGCGCGCCGAAAAAGCGGTTTCTTCGCTCAAAGGATCCATCTACGGCGCGATCGGCCCGCGCTCCATGCAGATGTGGAATAAAATTTCCGACGCGGACTTCCTGTCGATCTTCGGCATGGCGCGTGAAAGCTTCGACGGCCTGCGTCTGGTCAAAATGGCAGAGAAAGTTCCGCTCAAAAAAGCCAAAGCCGCTTTCAAATTTCTGAAAGACAACGGCATGGAATTCAAGTTCGGCAAAAACCCCAAAAAAGAACTGACCGAAGACATGGTGGTTTTCCAGATGCAGGTCTATTACGCCCTGCTGGAACTCAAAGAACGCTACGGCCTCACCTGCATGGGCGTACAGGACCAGCTCGACTGGATTGAACACTATCCGGCCACCGACCTGACGCTCGGCATCCTCAACAACAAACTGCGCCCGGACAGCGACGGCAAAACCGTGGTCGTCGCCACGGAAGCCGACGACGGCGCCGCCCTCGCCATGCAGACCCTCAAACTGCTCTCCGGTGGGAAACCCGCCGGGTTCAACGACCTGCGCTACTGGAAAGACGGCCTCTACTGGCTCGTCAACTCCGGCGCACTGGCTCCCTACTTCGCAAAAGGCAGCAACACCACCCTCGAAGGCTCCTGGTCGGAACGCCAGACGCCGATGTACTTCAAGGCCGGCGGCGGAACCTGCTCGGTCGTCGTCCGCAAACCCGGCGTCGTTACCTGGGCGCGCTATTCCTACCGCAATCATCAGCTCTATCTCTGCGCCGGACGCGGCGTCACCGACGTACCGATCGAAGCGCAGTGGAAAGAACGGACCGCCAACTGCAGCCCAGACTGGCCGCAACACTATGTGCGCATGTGCGGTCATATTGAATGGTACCTGCACACCAACCATCCGATGACCGCCTTCGGCGATCACCTCGGCGCACTCAAGGCAATGGCTGAAGAACTCGGCATCCCGTTCGAGTGCTACGACCACTGCACGCCGGACGAGTTGAAATAAAAGCGGATGGTCCGGGTTACCGTATCGCCACGTGCCGCGTTTCGCCGCGAACGTGGCGATATGTTTTTACCAGGTCGGAGAATCGACCGAGCCTTATTTGTTCAGCTGAATCACGGTCTGAGACTGCTGGGCGTTGTAACTTACCTCTACGGTGTGCTCTGAACTGTCTGCAGTAATAAAGCCCTGTCGGATATAGTCCTGAATCCGGTCAGTCCGATTTCCTGATAAACGGATTTCGCCTCCACTCATCCGGAGTTCCCCCTGCCCGCCGGAAGGGCCAATCTGCAGGTCGCTGGCACAAATCAATCCACCGGACATTAAAAGATGACCGTAGGATCCGGACCTCTGACCAATAATAACGGAACCGCCCACATCGATTTGTCCGCCGCACATTTCCAGGACCGAATTGTACTTATCATATGGAGCGATCATTAGACGGTCCGCGATGGTCAATTGATCTCCCTGATCGAGGATCACCCGGGCGGTCGCTCCGATCAGCAGGTCTTTGCACTCGGCCGGAATTCCATGGAGGCGAACCGCGATATCTTTTTCGATGATGGCCTGATCCTGTATTCCGGGAACGTCCCGCAGCCAGTTTTCAGGAACATGCCAGGAATCGGAAGGCGTTCCTTTCTCCCAGCGGCACTGCACGGATGGAGTAGACGTCCAGTTCACCCCACCGAAAATTACATCTTCGTGATCATAAAAATAAACGTGCCCGTTTTCGTCTCCGACCAGAATATCTTTCTTCCCGTCGCCGTTCATGTCCGCGACGCCTGCCGAGCAGGAATGGACGCCGAAAAACACCGGCGCACCGGTCCGGAGAGAGAGCATCATCTCGGGATTTTCAAAGACCGGCTGCGAATCTGTACCCACGTTGCGCATCAGCATAATCACAGACGCTTTCTGACTGCTGTCTACTATAGAGCTCGGGAGACCGAATTTACGGCGCGGAACGGAGTGGTCGCACATCGTGCCGATCAGCAGATCTTTCCGTCCATCGTCATCCCAGTCTACCAGATCCATCTTCAGGCGCCCGCTGCCGCCGCTGTATTTATAGTTGGCCTGAATGGGTTTTCCGTCTTCGAGCATCAGCTTACCGCCGTCTTCCACGTTGTAATCATCCAGTCGCCGGTACAGATGCATTTCGTCGTCTTCATCCAGACAGATATAGGCCATCCGGTCGCCGAGTTTTCCGGCGGCCGGCTGTACGCGCCAGGTGCCGTGCAGCTCCAGTCCGTCCAGGAAAATCGAACGAGGTCGTTTAAGTACAGGTTTTCCTGCGGTCCCTTCGTTGATGTACGCCGTATGCGTCGCAGTTACTCCACTGAGCAGAAGGTCCGGCAGTCCGTCGCCGTTCCAGTCGACAACCCGCGGACAGGTGTATCCCCACCTGGATTCCGCCGGTCCCTGCAGGGAACCCCGATAACCGGGCTGCATACAAATCACGTCCCCGGCACAGGTCATTTCCTCCGGTGCGGCAAAAACCGGGTTCTGGGCCGTTCCGATATTTTTGGCAAAAAGGACAAATCCCGGAGAGGTTCCCGAAATGATGTCGGTCTGTCCATCGCCGTCCCAGTCAACCAGATTGATGGCCGGAAGCGATGTGAGTCCCAACATGGGATCTTTCTGCAGCAACGGCTTCGGCAGGTCATACACCGGGGCTCCGTTTTCGGAGAAGGATCCGGTGAACCGATAATAATATGCCCAGCCCTCGCTGTGCGAGATGAGGTCGGAAAAACCGCTTTCCGCGTTGGGATAACTGATCGGCGAAGCATCAATGGTCGGATTGCGAAGAACGATCCCATCCGAACCGACGACATACCGCATCGATTCAAAATCGACTCCGGATGTGGCCTTATTGTGATAATAGTGCATGTTCCCGAAGTGTCCTCCGGCGATCAGGTCCCGCTCATGCCCGGGCCCCAGGTTGACCCCGCACAGCGAGTTGCCGAATGTGAAACTCCGGTAGTCGGAAACTTCCCGCTGACGTACGGGCGGCGTTTTGAAAAAGTCGGCCAAGGTCGCCGCATACAGGACGGTACTGCGCATTTCGCCGCGCCAGATTCCCGACCCGTTATAGGGAACAAAAAACGGTCCGCGCGCACTCACACCGGAGTTGGCGCCGCCGTTGTAGTCACCACTTGTTACAGCAAAAAACAGTTCGGCAGAGCGGTTCGGATTGAGCAGCATGGTGAAGGGTCGACCGGGCTGAAGGCCCGTCGAGCCGCTTGAGATGCGCCCGACTTCGACGAACGACCGGGTCGCCTTTTCCAGTCTGGCGAGCAGTAGGTCAGTTTTGCCGACCCAGACGGACAGGACTGTTCCATCGTGATCCTGAAACAGATATCTCGGGTCATAGGCATCGTCAAAACTGTAACTGCATTGCACCGGCGTTCCTAAAACGGGAACTCCGTTTGCCGCATCTTCCAGCCACGGATACATGTTGATCGACTTTTTCGGCGACACACCTCGATAGAAAACGCCGTTTTCAGTGTGTTTGGTCGCCGCAATGAAGAGATCGGGCCGCTGCCCGCCGGATACATAGGCCCAGCCCATCGGCACGGTATGCAGCCATTCGACATCGAGCGGCGCAATGCCCGACACCATTAGTCGATCGCCGCTTTTCAGCGGCGCGGCGTTCACCGGTCCAGCGCAGATTAAAAGCAAAGCAATGCCCGACACCATCAGCCGATCGCCGCTTTTCAGCGGCGCGGCGTTCACCAGTCCGGTGCAGATTAAAATCAGTTTTCCAATGTTTGGAAAAAATTTGTTCACAGAGAATCTCCGGTTTTTGTTTTTCATCGGCCAGTCCTTCACTTTTTAAATCAACGGTTTTCCATCCTGGTCCCAAACGGTCAGATTGGTCAGGTTTCTTTCTCCGGTCCGGAACATCCAGCTGCTTACCAGAACCACTGCGACGGTTAAGACGTTCCCGAGAAGCGCACTGTAATAGAGATCGATGGACCAGGTGTACTTGGCGGGAATCATGCCGCGGCTTCCGAGCAGCAGCCATGCCGTGAAGACCGCATTTGCCAGAAGGCCGAGCCAGACGGCGCGGGAATCGCCGCGGCGGGTAAAGACACCGACCAGGAAAACGGCGAGCATTCCTCCGCCGCAGACGCTGCTCAGGATCGTGGTGAGATCGGACAGGGTTTTCGAGGTGGAAACATAGAACAGCCAGGCGCCGGCCAGCATCATCAGGGAGACAATCGCGGCGGCCAGAAATCCGATTTTCAAATAGTGCCGGTCGGTTCTGGACCGGGCGATATACGGCTTATAAATATCCTGAACCCAGACCATACTGGCGGAGTTGATGCTGGAACTCAGCGACGA
>JBFWJN010000222.1:0-5255 GCA_050253185.1 Kiritimatiellales bacterium
TTATCAGTCCTATTATAGTCTTTTTCATTATAATCCCTTTTTCAGTGCACATAGTGTTAGCGATATAGTCGGCATACTACTCTTGTACATGGGTTTGTTAAGCGGTTTTTTGATTAATTTCGTGTTAGGGTCGTTTTTTGTATGGGAAAGATGCTAAAAATACATTTTTGTATTTTGTGTCTTCCGAGACCTCTTCCCCGACCCACGAAGGGAGGCTGACGGTCTGATTTTCATTTTCCAGTTCGACTTCAGCCAAAATCAGACCTTCGTTTTTACCGCCGAACTCGTCAATCTCCCAGAGTAAGCCGTTTATTTCCAGTGTATAACGTATTTTTGACACGATCCGGTCCCGGCAAAGATGTTCGAGCATGTAGTCGGCATCGGCCAATGGAACAGGATATTCAAATTCAGGTCGTGAGATTCCCTGGGATGGACCTTTGACGGTCAACCAGGCCTGTTCGCCGATTCGGCGGATTCGAACGGTCGCACCGTCTTTTTCTGTGCTGAAGTAGCCTTGTCGGCAAGGCATCCCCTTCCCGACGGCTGTGCGCCACTCGTTACTGACAACAATAAATTTCCGTTCAATTTCCTGCTTCATGAACAATTCCTTGCTTTCGTCGGTTGGTTCATGGATTTTTAGCTCCGTATTTTCTGAATGAAAGGAATAAAATGAACCCCGCGCTGATTGTTGCTCTTGATGTCCCGACCCTGTCTGATATGGAGAAAACACTGAACCGCCTGCCGGACGCCATTGAATGGTATAAAGTGGGGCTGGAACTTTTCTGCGCGGAAGGCCCGGCGGTTCTCGAGCCGCTGCAGCGCCGCAATAAAAAAATTTTCCTCGATCTGAAGCTTCATGACATTCCCCGTACGGTGGCAAATGCAGTCAAGACGGCAGCCAGCCATGGAGTCAATTTGATGACGGTTCATGCCATCGGCGGGCGGGCCATGCTGGAAGCCGCAGCGGCGGCGGCAAAGGAATGCCCTCATCCCCCGAAACTGGTGGCGGTAACCACACTGACGAGTCTTTCCCAGGATGATTTTGCTGACCTCGGAATCTGTCGGACGGTTGCCGACCAGGCGGTCGCCCTGGGGCAGCTGGCGGTTTCATCGGGAATCGACGGCATGGTAACCAGTGCGCATGAAGCCGGGACACTGCGCTCCGCATTCCCGGAAGCGCTTCTGGTGACTCCGGGAATCCGCATGCCGGACGGGGACGTCGGCGATCAGAAGCGTATCGCAACGCCGGCATTTGCTGTGCAGCAAGGCGCCACGCACCTCGTGGTCGGCCGGCCGATCCTGCAGGCGATGGACCCTGCTCTGGCGGCCGACGAAATCTTCAGGAACATAAAAAGCGCCCTCGATTAAAAGGGCGCTTTTCCAAATATTTCCGGGGAAATATCTGAGAAGCAGAACCTACTTCTTTTCGGACAGCGTCAGCTTTTTACCTGACTGCAGCCACTGCTGAAGAACAATTTTGCAGTATTTGCTCTTGGAAATATGCATGGAGTCCGCACGTTTTTCCAGATTCTCTGCCATTGCCTCCGGCATGTTGATACCAATGGTCTTAGTACCTTTTCCTATGGGGTTTGTTGCCATAACACAGCCTCCTTCAAGTTGTTATGTTATGAAAAAGGTTCTATATAATCAACTTTGTTCTGACAAGAAAACGGAAATTAAAACATTTTTTCCTTTCCTTTAGCATAATTCCTTATAAAGTCCGCGCAATTATGCCGGACAAGACGTGTCATACAGAACCCTACCTGCCAGGGTATTCCATCTGTCTGAACAGGGAATATTCAACCTGCTCGTATGCCGTCTGTTTTGCCGACATGGTTCTCTGCCGCCATCCGGATCACCAGAAAATGCCGCGCCAATCGTTCCGGCAGTCGGAATAAAAATTTTCCACTGAGTTCCTCACGCCGGGAATTCTTCAAAAAGATCCGTTAGTTCTGCCGCAATCAAACACCGGCAGGCCCATTCCTCTTCCGTGAAAAATTAAATTAACCGGGAAGATCTCCGTCCGCTCCGCGACTCCATCAGCGCACTCAACCCAAAGGAGGCGCTATGAGACATACCGGACAAAACGGCTGGTTCCCGCTGTTTGCAGGACTGATGCTGGCATTCACTTCAACCGTGTTTGGAACGGGCAGCGTCTGGATCTGCACGTTTGATTCCGGAGCTTCGGAGGCCCCTCCTCCGGAGGCCACGTTGTTGATCAACGACAACAGCTATTCGTTCGGAACCAACTACTGGATCTATCTTCCCAGCATCGCCACCGGCACATATACCATTCAGGTGACCACCGCTGACGGATACCTGCCGCAGCAAAGCAGCACGGACGCAGGAGCCCTTGACGACCCTCACTCCGAGTACGGCATTCCCCGATACCTCGAGGTGACAGAAGGAAGCATCGCCATTGACGGATTTATGTTTGATCCGGTCGTAACCGTCTCCGGGACCATTCGGGATGCATGGACCATGGAGCGCCTGGACAATGTTTCCATTGAATTTATCATCAACAGCGGCCCCTCTATGAACTTTGCCTGCCTGAAATATCCGTGGAACGCCAACTATGCAATTCCCTGGAGCAGCGACACGACCGGCCGGTTTCCCACCAATGTTTTTCTGGTTGCAACAGAAAGCTACGATCTGCACCTGTCCCGTTCGGGATATCAAGCCTTCGTCTCCAACAATGTCATCAGCAATGCTGCAACCGGCTCCTTCGTCGACCTAAACAACTTTTTCATGTTCCCAGTCGACAGTAACACCAACCTGATTGCCGACGCGTGGGAAACACAGTATTTCGGATCCGGAACCACTGTGAATCCGCTTGCCGATGCCGACGGAGACGGCCTCAGTAACCGGGAGGAATATATCGCGGGAACGGATCCGACCAATGCCTGGAGCTGTTTGAGCCTGTCCGGCATGACCTTCACCAACCAGAACCTGGACCTGTCGTGGGAAACCAGCTCATGGCGAACCTATCGCATCACCGGCAGCACGGCACTGGCAACCGGAGACTGGGTGCAGGTTGCCGGAACCTGGGAAGCAACCAATGGCCAAACCGTTATGAGCTGGACGGAAACCAACCTCGACCTGAGCTGGCACAGCTGTTACCGGGTCGAAGTGGTTCCCTGCGCCTGGCAGGGCACCAATCAGGTTCTGGTCAACACCAACAACTGGAGCAGCGGCGGGACCGGAGGAAGCGGAACCAACCTGCCGCCGCTGCCCTAAAAGTGCCAGATTGTGGAAATGAAAACCTGGTGCCGGTCGACATCCGAAGTCATCGCCTGCTCGGGGAGAAGGGAGCCCATCACATTCTCCCCGTGCTCAAAGGTATAGGCAATGTCCAGAATTACCCGACCCGGCTCCTTTCCCAGAGAAATCCCGGAACCAAGACTCAGCCCCCAGTATTCATCCGGCGTGCCGACCGCAGGTCGCTGCTCCCAGAAAATCCCGCCGCGCACCGGAATTTCAGTCCATGACAAAACACATAAATACTCGCTGCCCAGCCGGACCGACCAGCAGTCGTCGAGAGCCGACGAGGAATAAGGCTCGCCGCTCAGCGGGTTGATCCGCTCCTCCCCTTCAGCCTTGTAGCTGTACTGCGACCAATAGGTACAGCTGACATCCATAGACGTATAAAATCGATCGCTCCACCGCCACAGTCCGCCCACTGCCCAGTACAGCGGAAACGTATATTCCACATCCCGGCTCTGCTGCGTGTAGGCACTGCTCTCTGCAACCGCAACCAGATTGCTGTCAAACGTGGTCACCTGATGCTGAATCCGTTTCGTCTGCTCCCCGCGCCCCGTCCAGGGCAGATCCACCGTTGCGCCCAGCGTCAGCCGGTCCGTTGCGGTCCACAGCGCACCCAGCGTGGCATTAAACCCGAAAAACTGGTCCGTCCGGTTATGCTCCTGATAACGCCCCTCAACCGTATAGCGGTCTTCCTGCGTTTCCGTTTTCACCTCTTCATTCAGATTCGTTGTCATCGTATCTGAAAAACTGTTGGTTGTTCCCAGCGAAGTCACATTGGTTCCGGTCACAGTGATGACCGCAGTTGAATTCCAGATATTCGTAATCTCGGCATAACTGTCCGATGTTCCGCTGTAATCCGCCGACAAAGAGGACTCAATCGGATTTCCCCTGCCTGCACCATCCGTATAAATATTCAGAACAACCCCCAGCGACAGTCGCGGCGTCACCTCCACAGCAAACGCCGGCGAAAACGCATCGATCGTTCCCCGCTGCCGAAAATTAATATCCGTCAGCAGCGACGAAGACAGCAGCTGATCAATCCGGCTCTCCACCAATGTCGTTGTCAGCACATCAATCGATACGCTCATCTGAGGACCGCTGAAACTGCTATTGGTAGTCGAAGTGAACGTCTGGTTGGTCACCGTATTGACGGTCTGCTGGCTTGACCCTTCAAACCGGGCCGTAAACACCTGCGTAAAATCATACGCCTCCTGGTAATTCAGCGAAATCACCGCATTGCGTTCATTCAGCAGGAACGGATACACCGCGCTGAGATAATTCAGTTCATCGTTATTATAGCGGTCACGGTCCGTCGCCAGATTGTTCTGCCCCGACTCATGGACATCTTCCTGAGTCGAAAAGCGATACACAGCCGATACCTCCGGCGTTTCCAGCTGAATCAGTCCCGCCGGATTCCAGGAAGCCGCCGTTGCATCATCCGCCACCGCCGTAAATGCCCCGGCCAGCCCCAGCGCCCGGGCCCCGGACCCCGTCGGCAGCGGCGCGGAGAAAATCGTCGGGGGACGAAACCCCGCGTCGGTCGGCGGGCCGGCCTCCACCAGCTGGCCCGTCGGTCCGGCATGCCCGATATCCACCCAGATTGTTCCACCGGGAATCGGCACGGCAATCAAATCCGCCTGCACAAAAACCGGACAGGCCGTAAACAGCCCTCCCAGCAGCAGAATCATGCAGCGTCGCCCGAACATGTGGAGGAATTTACCACATTTCCAAACCGGAATGCCTATTGTAAAATCATTTAAAGTCTGCACGTCAAATCACCAGACCGCACTACACCGGCCAAATACATAAAATATGATGAAGATAACCACGTTTACATCCGGCCTCCAACGTGGGGGATTTCCCTGCAATTTAAACATTTTGCCTTTTAATTTTCACCTTTGAAAGATACTCTCTAGAACACATGGTAACCGTCCGAACAGTGCAGTCTGACGAGCAGATCCTGCATGCCTTGCAAAACAAAGGTTCCGCAG
>JBFWJN010000223.1:0-5245 GCA_050253185.1 Kiritimatiellales bacterium
TGGTCTGCCGGCGACCCGACGGTTCGCTGCAGTTTGTAGGCCGCGCCGACAATCAGGTTAAAATCCGCGGGTTCCGCATTGAGCCGGGCGAAGTGGCTGCAGCGATTGAACAGTATCCCGGCATCGCTCAGGCGGTGGTGATCGCTCGCGACGACCTGTCCGAACAAAAGGAGCTGGCCGCTTATTATATCGCGGAATCGGGGGCCGCGCCGGTCGTCAACGACCTGCGCGCCTTCCTCTCGGAAGACCTGCCGGAATACATGGTGCCTTCGGCCTTCATGGAGCTTGAGGAATTTCCGGTGGCACCGGGCGGCAAGGTGGATCGCAAGGCGCTTCCGGCGCCGATGCGCGTCGTGGCCCGTGCGGAAACCAGCTATGCGCCGCCCGCCACGCCGCAGGAAAAGGTCCTGGCGGAAATCTGGTCGGCCGTGCTGGGCATGCCGCAGATCGGCATTGATGACAATTTCTTCGACCTCGGCGGCCATTCACTGCTGGCCATCCAACTCGTGGAACGGGTGCTGGCATCCGGCCTGTCTCTCACGGTGGCTCAGCTCTTTCAGTATCCCACCATTCGGCAGATGGCGGCGGCGGTCGGGCTGCGCGGCGACGAAGAGCACCCTTCGCTGGTTCGTCTGAAAGACGGCGCCGAAGGACGCACCCCGCTGTTTCTGATGCACAGTGCGCCGGGCGATCTGTTCGGCTACTCAAACCTCGTACACCATCTTCCGGGCGATCTGCCGGTGTACGGATTCCAGTCGCTCGGCCTGCTCAATCCCGACCAGGTTCATTCCACCATCGAAGAGATGGCCGGTTATTATGTGTCGGTTCTGAATGAATTCTATCCGGACGGTCCGGTTCTTCTGGGCGGCTGGTGCTATGGCGGTTATGTGGCCCTGGAAGCCGGCCGTCTGCTGAAGCAGCAGGGGCGGGACGTGAAGCTTCTGGCGCTGATCGACTGCTGGGCCTACCCGCCGGCGGAACGACGGATCGCTTTCTATCTCCGCCGCCTGCAACTGGCCGGCATTATCGGGATCGGTCCGCTCTTCCGGATTCTAGTCCGTCGATTTCGCCATCTGCTTCACGATGAGGCCGCTGACGCGGTGAAAATGCTGGACGGCGTACGGACAACGGAAGGCGTGCTGGCCAATCGCGAAGAGGTGTACCGCCGCAACCGCGAAGCCGCTCTGAAATATCACCCCCGGTACTACCCCGGTCGCACGGTTCTATTCCGTTCCGATCAGCTGGCGGACTGGTTTCTTCCGGACATGACGATGGAGTGGGCGGTGCTCACCGAGGAGCAGGATATTTATCTGGTGCCCGGTGGCCATCGCGACATGCTGCGTGAGCCCTATGTTAACGTGCTGGCGGAAAAGCTGATCCGTGAAATTTCGCGCAGCGCCTGACGGTTTCTCGGGGAAACGGCTTGTCTGACGGAGAGTGTTTGCTAGCTTCATCCTCTTTAACATTGAGGATTTTTATGACGACATTTTCCAAGCCCTGGAAGTTCCTGATCGCGATTTTTCCAATCATTGGAACCCTTTTCTGTGCGCAGGCGCTCGATATCCGTTCTCGCGATCCCTATTACGGCGCTGTGGTGATTGATGCCGACACCGGCGCGATCCTGAAAGAGGATCACGCCGCGGCACAGGGCTATCCGGCTAGCATGGTCAAGCTCGCCAACCTGTTCATCGTTCTGGATGACCTGAAAGCGGGAAAACTGTCGTTGACGGAACCGATTCAGGTGTCCCGCGAGGTGGCACTGATCGGCGAACGGCAGGTCTGGCTCAAGCAGGGCGAAGTGTTTCCGCTCGAGGAACTGATTTACGCCATGATGATTCATTCCGCCAATGATGCGGCGGCCGCACTGGCGATCCGGGATTCCGCCACCCGTGAAGCCCATGCGGCGCGCATGACCGCCAAGGCCCGTGAACTGGGGTTGAAAAATACGGTATTCCATAATGTTCACGGCCTTCCGCCGTCTGCCGGGCAGGAACCGGATATGACGTCAGCGCTGGATATGGCGCTGCTGGCGCGCGCGCTGATTCATGAACATCCTGAAACCCTGCATTATTCGTCGATTTCAACCCGTGAGTTTCGCGAAGGCGACCAGATGGTCCTGCTCACCAGCTCCAACAAACTGCTGGGAAAGGTTCCCGGCTGTGACGGTCTGAAGACCGGTTATTTCTATGCGGGCGGCTTTTCAATCACCGCGACGGCTGAGCGCGATGGACGGCGGGTGATTGCCGTGATTCTGGGCTGCAAAGATAAAACTGTTCGCGATGCCAAAGCCGCGGAATGGATAGAAGCCGGTTTTTCCCTGCTTCCGCCGGTCGTCGAGGAACCGGTTGTTTCCGATGAGCCGTCGGCAGTTGTCGGAACGCCGGAGCCGGCATCTGTGGAAGAATCGACGGAGAAATCGCAGAGGGACTGGCTGATGCCGGTTCTAATCGGACTGCCGGTGGTGATCGCGGTGGTGATTGCGATCGTCACGACCCTGCGTCGCCGACCGCACTGACGAATCGGTCAGCTTTCAAGGACGGGATAGCCGACCAGGTCCATCAGGCGTTTGGTCAGCGACTGCATCCGTTTGCCGCTTTCGTGGGCCAGGTCCAGCAGGTCTTTTTGTACGTCGAGTTTGGCGTGGCGCATGGCCGCCTCCACCGCGGCATTCACAACCGTCAGCGGCTGAAGCAGCGCCAGTGTGAGGCGGGACACTTCCAGCATCAGCTCCTTGCGCCCGAGGTGTTCCGCATGATCTTCGATCGTTAGGCTGTCATGTCCGTCGAGCTCAATCTGGCCTTCCAGTTCGTGAATCCGTGATTCGATTCGGTCGGTATAGTTTTTAACACCGTTTCGCGTCACGCCGATTGCGGTTTTGGCCTGTGCCGGATCCTGATAGTCAATCGTCATGAGGCCTTCGATTTTTTCCAGCACTACAGCCAGGGCCCCCATATCCAGTCCGGAACCTTTTCCGCCGGTGCCGAAGCCGCCGCCCAGGGCCGGCGCGGTTCCACCGGCCCGGACCACAAGCCGCTGCCAGTCTTTCGGGTCAATGTCCGAGGCGGCAAACTGTTCCTGCGCTTTTTCGACGCCCTGTTTGCGGATATTCTCCACAATCTTTTCTTCGACTTTTTCCATCTTCCGGCGCTGGTCGAAGTAGTGGGCGGTCAGCAGTTCAAACTGCTGTTCCTCTTCCATTTCCCGGATTGCATCGAAAATGCGCCGGTCGATATCCGGATGGCGCGCGCCGAGGGCCCGGTGGACTTTGTCCAGAACACTTTTTTCAAGAAGCATCATGGCTTTGGTCAGGTTCACTTTGCCCTGGGCGGACTCAAACTCGCGTTCTTTGCGCAGGCCGTCATAGGTCCGGCGCAGGCAGCCGACGACAATATCGGCCAGCGACTCGCCGTCGTGAACGGCCGCTGCCGACTGCCGGACCGCGGCGGCTTCCAGAATCATCTGCCCCAGCCGTTCCGGGTCGCTCAGCATGTTTTTGACATCTTCCGTCGTGCGCGCCGTCGACGGTTCCCCCTTCAGAAAAGCAAGAATCTGATTCACCTGAACCGAGGGAGGTGTGTCGGATGAAGAGGAGCTGCCGCCGCCCGTGCTGCTTCCGGGATGCTCCTGGCCTTCGCGCAGGGCGACATATTTCACGTCCGACATCCGGATATGCTTCAGTCCGGCCTGGGACAGCGAGCTTTTCATCTGCTCATCGTTCGGCGCACAGAGTGCCGACAGAAGTTTTTTCAATTCGGAACGGATCAGTCCGCGGTTCAGGGCGAGGTGGGAGACTTTCATCGCCATAAGGCGCTTTTCCAGTGTCCGAATGGGGACATCGCGAGCGATCACGGGTTCTTCATCGACGGTCAGTGTTCCGTTGAACGTCCCGATGGAAAGGGCTGCGCGGTTCTTCAGTGCAGTCTGCAGTTCATCAAATGTCTGGTCGACAATCTGGTCGACGGTGGGATGGTCAGTTCCGTAGACGGAAATGGTTCCGAGTCCCCGGCCCAGTGCAATGAGCACCGGGCGTAATTCTTCAGAGATTTCTTTACCTGCGGGCACGGATGTTTGAACCATATTCTTTTATCTCCCAGATGCGGAGCACTTTAACCAGAATAGGCGGGGTTTCCCAGACCAAAAAAACAAAAGCTCACCGTCACCGGCGAGCTTCTGTGTGCAGGTCTGCGGAGCGGACTTACGCCAGCATTTCCTTTGCGGTTTTGTAGACGTTGTCGGCATTGATGCCGAACTTTTCAGCCAGCACGCCGCCCGGTGCAGAAGCACCGAAGTGGTCGATGCCGATCTTGCGTCCGGCTGTGCCGACGTATTTGTCCCAGCCGTAGGTTGTCCCGGCTTCGACCGACAGGCGGCAGGTGCAGGTGGCCGGCAGAACCGATTCCTTGTATTCGGCGTCCTGCTTCTCGAACAGTTCCCAGCTCGGGAAGCTGACGACGCGAACCGACTTGCCTTCGGCGGCCAGCTTTTTGCCGGCCTCAATCGAAATCCAGACTTCGGAACCGCTGGCCAGAATAATGATTTCCGGTTCGCTGCCGCTTTCCCAGATCGTATAGGCACCTTTCTGCAGGTTGCAGGCCGACGGCAGTTCCTGGCGGTCGAAGATCGGCAGGTTCTGGCGGGTCAGCAGAATGCAGACCGGACCGGTTTTGTGATTGAGCGCGGTGATCCACGCGGACTTGGTTTCGGTGGCATCGGACGGACGGATGACCGTCATGTTCGGAATGATCCGCAGGCTCATCAGCGTTTCGATCGGCTGATGGGTCGGACCGTCTTCACCGACGTAGAAGCTGTCATGCGTATAAACATAAATGGTCGGCTGGTTCATCAGCGCGGCGAGGCGCATGGCCGGGCGGACATAGTCGGCAAAGACCAGGAAGGTCGCGCCGTAAATCCGGAATCCGCCGTGCAGCTGCACGCCGTTCATGATCGCGCCCATACCGAGCTCGCGGACGCCAAAATGGAAGTTGCGGCCTTTGAACGATCTTTTGCCGATGTCGCCAAGGCCCTTGAGATAGGTGTTGTTGCTCGGAGCGAGGTCGGCGGAACCACCGACGAGATAGGGGACGGCCTTCGCGAGATCCTGCAGCACTTTGCCGGAAGCAGAGCGCGTGGCGATCGATCCGCCCGCTTCGAAGTCGGCGATTTTCTTACCGAGCTTCTCGGGCAGCTCGCCGTTCATGCAGGCCTTCCATTCCTTGGCCTTTTTCGGTTTGGCCGCTTCGAATGC
>JBFWJN010000224.1:0-5223 GCA_050253185.1 Kiritimatiellales bacterium
TCTTCATCTTCTTCGGCATCGCCAGCGCCTACGTTTCGCGCCGCTGCGACTACATCAGCAAAAAAGAAAAGCAGTTTCGCGACATCACGAAAATCATCTTTGAAAACGTCAAAACCGGACTGCTGCTACTTGACGCAGACAACCAGATTCTGATGGCGAACGACCGGGCCTGCGTACTGCTGGGCCGGGATGAACCCGAACTGATCGGCAAAGCCCTGTCAGCCATTCACATGAAACCGTCTGAAATTAAATCGACCGACCCCGACCTGCGGGGTGCCGCCGATTATTTCCGGCGGGCCGACGGGTCCGTTTTCCCGGTCAGCATTGAGGATGCGCGCCTGACCCTTCCCTCCGGAGCGGTGCCTCACGCACAGGCAAACAGCAACGGCCTGGTTGACATGCGAATCCTGAACTTCAACGATTTGTCTTATTTTCTTAGACTGCAGGGGCAGACCCGCCAGCTGGAGCGTATCAAGGCCGCCGCCAACATGGCCAAGGAAATGGCGCACCAGATCCGCACGCCGCTCACAGGGATTTCCGGTGCCGTACAGCTTCTGCAGCTCAATCTCAAAAATGCAGAGTCGAACGAAACCCTGATGAAGGAGCGGGAGGATCTCTGCCGCCAGATTGTCATGGAATCCATGCGAATGGACAAGGTCATCCAGAATTTCCTGGATTATGCGGAGTTCTCCCCGAAAGACATCCGCGAACTGATCCAGACCGATATCGACCAGGAATTGAAGCGCCGTCCGAAATCGTCATAGAGACAGAAATGCCGCGATAGGAAAACGGGAAAAAACCGGCCGGTTTTATTCTGCCATTTACCGATGGACGGTGTTTCTCGAAAATGATAACGTCCGTCAAAAATAAGAACAGGACGATTTATGGCGCGCATCCTTATCGTAGACGACGAACCGACGATTCTTAATTTGCTGAATAAAATCCTGATTGGTCAGGGATATGATGCGACTCCGGCCAGCAACGGAGAGAAGGCGCTGCAGCTTCTGCAAACCGAGCGCTTCGATCTGATGATCTCAGACATCAACATGACGCCGATCAACGGCATGGAACTCCTCCGTAAGGCCGCAGAATCCTACCCTGAAATGGGTGTCATCATGCTGACTGCCTATGGGACCGTTGCGACCGCGGTTGAAGCCATGAAGCAGGGTGCGTTCGATTATATCACCAAACCCTTTAAACTCGATGAACTGGTGCTGACCGTCCAGCGCGCCCTCGAATATTACAGCGCGATCACGGAAAACAAGGACCTGAAAGCCCGCCTCGAACACAAAGAAAAACTCGATGGCATCGTGGCGGAAAGCCCGGGAATGCGCAAAGTCTGCGACATGATTGAACGGGTCGCGCCGACATCCACCACGGTTCTCGTCTACGGCGAAAGCGGAACCGGCAAGGAACTCGTCGCACGCGCCCTGCATCGCTACAGCCCGCGCAGCAAACAGACGTTTATGGCGATCAACTGCGCCGCCCTGCCCGCCCAGCTGATGGAATCTGAAATGTTCGGGCACGTCAAAGGAGCCTTCACCGGAGCCACCGCAACAAAAACCGGTCTCTTCGAAACCGCTCACGGCGGCACTCTCTTTCTGGACGAAATCAGTTCCATGCCGCTCGAAATTCAATCAAAGCTGCTGCGGGTTCTTCAGGATAAGAAAATCCGCAAAGTGGGCGGGTCCGATCATACGGAAGTGGACATTCGCATTATTGCCGCATCCAACGAAAAGCTCGAGAACCTGATCGAACAGGGAAAATTCCGTGAGGATCTTTACTATCGGCTCAGCGTGATCAGCATTGATATTCCGCCGCTTCGTCACCGCCCCGAAGACATTCTCCCGCTGATTGATCATATTCTGCGCCGGGAACTGGGCCCCGACGCGGAGCTTCCCCGTCTGGACCACGAAGCACAGAGTATTCTAGACAGCTATAACTGGCCGGGAAATGTCCGCGAGCTGGAAAACGTCATCCTGCATTCTCTTGCATTCACTCAGGACGGAGTAATCACCAAGGAAACCCTGCCCGCCAAACTTGTCTGCACCGTTGAGGAAGGAATTCGGTCCGGCGTCATCACCAGTCGCCATGAGCAGTATAAAGGCAAATCCCTTAAGGCCTTCCTGCACGACAAAGAACGGGAGTTCCTGCAGCGGACCATTGAAAGCATGAACGGCGATAAAGAGAAAGCGGCCAGCGAACTGGGAATCAGCCTGGCGACGCTGTACCGCAAACTTCCTTCTGATTTAAAAAAATAAGAACCTCCCCGCCTGATTTAAAAAATGAGAAAAACGGATCAGAAAATGATTCTGTGCATTAAAAAAAGACAGGGTGAAAATTCGTTAGAAATATTAACATAAGGTTATTGTAATAAATAATTTACAAAATAAAATGACGAATATTTATTCCGAGAGACATCACGTCCATATAACAATTAGGTATGGTTGATGCTATAAATTTTAATTCTGATTTTAACACCGGAACACAATACGCAGAAAAAACCGTCACATGACCCATTCAACCGGCGTAGAAGAAAAAAACGAAACGAAAAAAGGAATAAAATGAAAAAAACGAATAAAAAAGGTTTCACCTTGGTTGAAATCATGATCGTCGTAGCGATCATCGGTCTGCTAGCCGCCATCGGTATTCCGTCCATTATGAATGCCTACAACACGTCCAAGGAAAAAACCGCCTCACGGAATGTGACAGAAATTGAAAAGGCAAAAGGCGTTCTGACTCTTCCGTCCGGAACCATTGATGGAGCTGTTGGTCTCACAGCAAGTGATGACTTTGATTATGCCTCTCTGGCCAAAGCCCTGCGTCTGGATGCCACCGATAAAGCTGGAATTGAGAGTGCTCTTAAAATCGACGGTAAAACGCTTGTTATTGGCGATTTGACAGATAAGGCTTCTTACACAGATAACTAAAATCTGTAATTCAGATTATCGACAAGAACCGGGGCTTCCCCGGTTCTTTTTTACTGTCAAATTACCGACGGCACTGATCTATCTGCTGCTGTATTTGTTTTATCAGATCGTCATCACACCGTAAAACAGCCTGCTTCATGGCCAATTCATAGGCGGAAAGCGCACCTGCGGGATCCCCCAGCAGCAGGAATGCATCTCCCAGGTTTTTTAGAATCTCCGGGCGGTTCGGGCCCACTGACAGTGCTTTCATGTACAGGGGAACCGCGTCCTGAATCTGTCCGATCTCAACCAGTGACCGACCGAGATTATTGAAAATTTCCGGCTGAACCGTTCCCAGTTTGATCGCCTCACGAAAATGCAGAATTGCCTCCTCGGTATCCCCGTGCATAAACAGTTCTGTACCCAGATTACTGTGAGCCACGACCGTTCCTCCTGTGCAGGCGATCGCGCGCCGCCAGAGTGTTTCACTGTTCTGCCAAAAAAAGGTCTGCCTGTACGAGGTGACGATCAAGACAACAAGAACGCCAACCGCTAATGCTGAAAAAACCATTCGGCGACGGGCTGATCGACATCCGTCTGCAAGACCCCATGCAAAAAGAAAACACAGACCGACCTGCGGCAGATAGGTGAACCGGTCCGCCCGGGCAGCTCCCAGCGTTCTGACAATCCCCAGCACCGGAGCCAGCATGACCAGATACCAGAACCATCCGGTCAGTATATATGGTTTTTTTCTATAGAGAAGCAGGGCTGCCAGCGAACCGGCAATCAGAAAAAGAAGCGCCGCAACAATCTGCCATATGCACATGGGTTCTGCAGGATAATGCAGCGCCAAGCCAAACGGGAAAATCATCTGTCCAACATAAACAGCGCATGAAACCAGCGCGTTGCCAATCCGCCAGCCGAATGGAAATGGCTGAATCGCCGGGCCGCTGCCAAGGACATCCGACCGCAACGTGATTACACAGAAGAAACCCGACAAACACAGCAGAGGAACTTTTTCCCAAAAAATCCGCCCCCCCCTTTTTCCGAAACGCCGAAGCGGCCAACTGTCCAAAAGAAAAAGCACAACCGGTGCCGTCACCAGCATCGGTTTCGACATCAGTCCGGCCAGATAAAAAAGGAAGACCGGAAGATACCGCGCCCATGAAAACGGGCGCCGAACATAACCACAGTATGCCGACAGCATCAGCATAAAGAAAAATCCGCTCAGGACATCTTTCCGTTCCGTGATCCACACCACCGATTCTGTTCGCAATGGATGCAGTGCAAAAACTGCCACTGCCAGCGCACTGCGCCAGATGGATCCGGTCATTCTATGCAGTACGGAAAAAAGAAGAAAAGCATTCACAGTATGCAGGAGCAGGTTGGGAAGATGAAACCCGAATGGATTCAATCCATACAGCGTTGAATCCAGCATGAAAGAAAGCATCGTTAAAGGATAATAAAAAATCCGATCCGTCCGTGTCAGTACTTCGCAAACGCCATGCCAGGTCAGCCCCTCGATAACCAGCGGATTCGCATACACGAATAGATCATCGTCATAGTTCACGAAGTCGCACCACAGCGCCCGACCGAAACTCAACCATATGCCGGCGAAAAGAAGGAAATACACCAACAGACGGCATTCGTGCTCAGTCAGTCGTTTCAGAAACTTCATATCGATCGAGTTTTAAACAGAGATCGGCCTCCTGACCAGCCTTATTATTTTCTCCCCATAACAAAAAGTCATACTTATACTTCCAATCTTGTTTGGACTATTCATATGACCCGAAACAACAGAAAGAATGCCGGATTTACACTGGTGGAAGTCATTATTGTCACAGCGATCCTGGGACTTCTGGCTGTCTTGGTTCTTGTCCCGACACTGCATGCCCTGCAAACCGCCCGCGCAACGACCGAAACCCGGAATATCACGGAGGTGGAAAAGGCAAAAGGGCAGCTGATGCTTCCGAAAAACACGATTCATGGAGCAATGGGAGCAACAAAAGAAACCTCGCTGGCCGCAGGAACCGAGGGATACAGCAATCTTCTGTTGATCCTGCGGGTTATGGATGAAAAAGAGTTAACTGTTGGAAACAGAACCCTCCATATCGGGACGATGACCACCCGGGCCAGCTACAAATAAAAATAATCTTTCAGTGGCATAAACTCTGCTTTTAAAATCCAGCTTGGAGAAATAACAATGAATAAAAACGCATTCACCCTGATCGAAATTCTGATTGTCGTCACCATCCTCGGCCTGATTGCGGCCATCGGCATTCCATCCTTCGTCAATTCCAGACAGGCCGCCGAA
>JBFWJN010000225.1:0-5222 GCA_050253185.1 Kiritimatiellales bacterium
GATGCAGAATCGGTTCCGTCGAACATCCAGAAAATCATTGAATTGAAATCCGGCCGCGCCGACTCTGCGACCTTTGCGGATGACTCACTGTTTGAGATGCTTCCGGAGCCAAACGAATCATTCGAAAATATTGTTTTGATGCGCGATGTGCACGTGGAACTGAATGGAAAAAAGATTTTGCAGGGCATCAACTGGCAGGTGAAGCCCGGCGAGCAGTGGGTACTGCAGGGGCACAATGGAGCGGGAAAAACCACACTGCTGAGTCTGATCACGGCGGATAATCCTCAGGGTTACACCAATGACCTGATCCTGTTCGACCGAAAGCGCGGCAGCGGGGAGAGCATCTGGGACATTAAGCGGAAAATCGGTTTTGTCTCGCCGGAACTGCATCTCTATTTTCTGCGCGGAAGCGGAATCTTCAATACGATTCCGGGACTGAATAAGACCGCGCATGAAACCTACGATTCGCTGAGCTGCCTCGAAGTGATTACGTCCGGCTTTATGGATGAAATCGGCTTTTCCTCACCGGCCGATGATCATCAGTTGCACGCAGCTAAAACATGGCTGTCGATTCTCCAACTGAATCATCTGTCGAAGAGGCTGTTCATGCACGCTTCACTGGGCGAACAGCGAACCCTGCTGCTGGCGCGGGCGCTGGTGAAATCGCCGCCGCTGCTGATCCTCGACGAGCCGTGCCAGGGACTGGATGCCGGACAGGTCCGCCGTTTTACCGCCCTGCTGAACCGCATCTGCGAACAGCTGCATACGACGATGATTTATGTCACACATCGCGATGAAGAGATTCCGGCCTGTGCGACAAAGCGGCTGGTTTTACAGAACGGCCAGGCGGTTCACTGATCGAGTTTATCGGCAACTTCGAGGAGTGATTTTGCCGTCGTTTCCAGCTCTTTCGATTCGTCGCTGAGCTGGCGCTGAAAAAACAGGATTGAGAATTTATCCGATTCCTTGCTGAATTCCCCGGCCATTGCATCAGCGGACCCGTTTAAACCGGTCATCCAGCGGCGGAATGCGCGGAAAAACGCATCTTTCCGCCCCGACTGAATCATATACTGGTTTCCAGACGAGTAGTAATGTCCGTAATCGTCCAGGTTCCTCAGATATGTCCTGATCCAGCCGCGGGACAGAATATCTTCATTTTCGATGCTAATCGGCCGACAAAGAAAAACAGCCCGAACAATTGCGTCAAAGCGGGTCGCTTTGTCCATGAAATCCTCAGCTTTCACCGATTCTTTCACAAAGACATCCTTCTCAACCGGCTGCCATTGGGCATCGTGCAGCGGGACGGCAAAACGACGGGTTTCTTCGTAGCGGGTGCCTTTGCGGGTTTCGAGAACTTTCATCAACTGAGCCGATTCCGACGAATATTTTTTGGACGGCGCTGTGATGATAAATGTCGAAATTCCAACAACATCGTCGTTCGTATTGATCACCGGGCCACCGCTGTTGCCGGGAATGATTTCGCAGGTGACCTCAATTTCGCCGCGCCCTTTGCCGACGACCTTTCCTTCGCTTTTGGTTACCACGCCGGCTCCGCCGCTGTTGCCGAATGCAAAAACGGATTCATCGAACGCGCAGTCGTCAGCCAGCCGAAAACCGGCTTGGTCCGGGACTTTGAACCGGATCGCATCATGATTCGCCGCCACTTCGAAGGATTCCGGCAGATCATAGGTCCGGGATTCATCCACCATTCCGATAAATTCAACCTTTCGGTCTCCCTGGACAACATGACAGTTGCTGACCATCCAGACCGAATCGCCATCCTGCATCAGAAACGCAGAACCGCATTCCCGCCCATCCTGCTGTACAGTAAAAAGCCGTTCTTCCAATGCGCCGGCCTGCGCAAGCACTGACAGCGAAACCACGGCAAGATGAATACAGAACCGCTTCATAAAGACCTACCGAATATCGGCTTTAACCGGCACCACGCACTCCCATTTTGCAGAAGGAACTCCAGCACTCTTATACTCGCGGGTCAGCCGTTCTCCATACGGCGTAAATCGGTGAACTTTCACCCAGACGCCATTTACACGACCTTCGCTTTTCGGGTTCACATCCGGAGGGAGAACAACGGAATATTCATACTCACCGGTGTTAATCGATTCCTGCTTGGCATCCACGGTTTCCGGAAGTTCCAGTTCAATTTCCTTCACCTCACCGGGAGCCAGTGTGCCGACTTCTTCGTACCCCACACAGCGGAAATCCGTGGGAAAATCCTTCGGCATTTTCATCACAGTCTGTTCAATAAAGGACTGATATTCCACAACCAGATGTTCGATCGGAAAATTTCCTTTGTTTTCCAGAATGATCCGGCGGCTGATGCCCTTCATGGATGCTGACGAGAAGGATCCCTTAACCTTTTCACCAGTCAGATAGTGCGTACTGGAAACCTTATCTTTCTCCTTACTGGCGACTTCACCCAACCGGTCGTCTACCGAAGAAATCACCAGTTCACGGGATGATTTAAACTGATCATCAACCAGCGCGTTTTCGACAAACTGACGGTCCTTGTCCGTCAGATCAGACAGCGGAACCGCTTTAACCGTTTCTCCATCCTTCACGTCAATGGCCTGTTCCGACGGAGCATACTTCAATACCGTCACCGCATACGACTCTCCGGTCTTCGTCTGGACCGAAAAACTTTTTTTGTTTACACGGACATCGTCAGATGTCTCGTCAAAAAATTCATCCAGATTCGCGGCATAGTTATTCTCTTCGCCCTCGTACCCTTTTTCCGGCTTGCGAACCGAAAAAAGCAGACCGCCCAGCGGCTTTATCGGTTTGTACGCGGATCGTATATGGCGCATCTGCAGGTTCAGCAGCTGTTCCTGGGCAGTCGTATCTCCTTCGGAAGCGCTTTTGCACAGCGACTCGAAATTACCGATGTCCACCTTCGGAAACACAGGCATTGCGGCTTTCTGGTTTTTCCGGATCAATGCCTCCATGGTGACGGCATTCGATGTGAACGAAACAGCGAGAAAACAACCGGCAAGGACAGATAAGTATTTCATAGCCGTTTTTTGCCAAAAAAGAGATTCCCAGGCAAGACATTAAGCCGGTCCGAAGAAAATTTAACGGGATTGTAATGCCGGCCGGTTTCAGTAGGATACGCGCCCACAGGAACTCCGGATTATGAAAAGACTACCCGCCGAATGGGAACCGCAGGACGCCATACTGATCTGCTGGCCGCACGCAAAGACCGACTGGGCTCCGTACCTCAACAAAGCCGAGGCGGTTTTCATGGACATTGCCGAAGCCGTCATCCGCTTTGAAAAGCTGATCGTTGTCGTGCATGATGAACCATACGTCCGGGCGCGACTGGCCGCGCGCGGCGTGAACATGCAAAACGTCGCGCTCTACGAAATTGAATCCAACGACACCTGGGCGCGCGACTTCGGCCCCATCACGGTTTATGAAGACAGCAAACCCGTCCTGCTCGACTTCACCTTCACCGGCTGGGGCGGAAAATTCGACGCCGCGCTCGACAATCGAATCACAGAAAAGCTCCACGCGTTCGGCGCCTTCGGAAAAACGCCGCTCCGCAAGGTCGATCTCATTCTCGAAGGCGGCAGCATCGAAAGTGACGACGCAGGCTCGCTGCTCACCACAACCGAATGCCTGCTCAACCCCAATCGAAACGCGCAGCTCAGCAAAACACAGGTCGAAGAAACGCTGGCCGCTGAACTCGGCGCAAAAATTTTCCAATGGTTGGAAAACGGCTCGCTCGCCGGCGACGACACCGACGCACACATCGACACCCTTGCCCGTCTATGTCCCGACAACACCATCGTTTACATCCAGTGTACCGACCCGCAGGACGAGCATTTCGGTGCGCTCCAAAAGATGGAAGCCGAGTTGAAGCAAACCGGCGCGCGGCTGCTGCCGCTACCGTGGCCGAAAGCCAAATTCGACGCCGACGGCGAGCGGCTGCCCGCTACCTACGCAAACTATCTGGTAATCAACGATGCCGTGCTGGTCCCGACCTACAATGATCCTGCCGATTTCCAGGCATTGGAAACCGTTAAAAAAGCCTTTCCAGATCGCGAGATCATCGGCATAGACTGTTCCGCATTGATTCTGCAGCACGGCTCGCTCCACTGCGTCACCATGCAGATTCCTGAAGGTGTATTAAACCGCTAATCAACGCGAACGGACGCGAATTTATTCACCGATAAAGCACACAGAACGAGAAAAAATCCCCTCTGCATGCTTATAAGTCAGGGAAATCTTCAGCATCCATAACTGCATCAGCATCCTCGGATTGATCAGAATTAAACTGGACAAAAGAAAACCCAGATTCTTTTAAATTGGCAAGAAACCCTTGGCCAGTTCTTCGCAGATCCTGAGCTGGCCAAACTTCATAAATCAGAAGCCAAAACATATCCGCATCGCGCCGGTCAGAAGCTTTCAACTCGTCAGCCTTTGCGCGAACAGCACTTTGAATATCCAGCAGCTCATACCGTTCTGCATATTCCCAGAGCATCACCAGACTGATGCAATCATTAATCGGAACAATCTCCAGCAACTGCTCGGCATTCAGTTCTATGTCGAACTTGATTGCATAATAAAGCGCGTGAGCAATGGTGTCGGGGTAAACACGCTGAATGCCTATCTCAAGAAGTTGGCAGCAGAAATCCTCAACTATCCGATTGTCATCGATCTCGTGTTTTTGAAAGAGATGTGTGTCCAACACTGGAGCAAGATAAGGATAACGAAGCGCCAGATTTACAGCTTCTCTGGCAAACATTTGTTTTGCCCGATCATTTAATCGAGCGGGAATTCTTTGAATCGCATAATTCAGCACGGATGCTTTCCCAGTTTCTTCCACCAGCCGGAGTGCTAGGTCGAGAAACAACCGTACTTCAGAATAAACCAACTCTTCGTCTGAAAAACGGAAGCTATTCAGCTCTCTCACCCAGTCTTCCTGTACAGGCTGTGGCAAAGGAACAATGCGGGTCTTCCCTTCATTGATGTGCAGTTCGTATTCCCGAAGCTGTAAAGAAAGCTCTCTGATAAACTTTTCCGCATCTTCATGATCCCGAGCAAAAAAACGATAATCGTCAATATGGCGTACAACCCGCCGATATCCTTTCTCCAGTAGGACGGCATCAACCTTGGTTAGAATAATTTCACTAATCACATTGGATGTGTGCGGCCCAATATGAAGACCGTTAGTCTGCTGATCCGCCGTTATCTGGCAAGAT
>JBFWJN010000226.1:0-5205 GCA_050253185.1 Kiritimatiellales bacterium
GCATCCCGAACGGTTCGTCAAGGGAACCCCGCAGGCGCGGAGCGTTCCGGAAGAGGTCTGGATCAACAAGCCGAAGGCGGCTTAGAAAACTGTCTCACTTTCATTGACAAGCAGCGACATTGGAAAAATCGGTTAGAAGTTTTTCAACCCTTGGAAGCGGATATGAAAGACACGGGAATGCTTTTGATTACGGCCGGAGCGGTGCTACTGCTCGTCGGTTTGATTTTTGTTCTGACGGGAAAGCTGTCGTGGCCGGGGCATCTGCCGGGTGACATTCATATCACCGGAAAACACGGGTCGTTTTCGTTTCCGCTGACGACCTGCATTCTTGTCAGCGTGGTTCTGACGGTTCTGCTGAATGTGTTTCTGCGGCTGTTCCATCGGTGAGGGGGAAGTGTTGCCGTTGCGGCGTGAAGAGTGTAGAAATTTCACCCATACAAAGGAGGCGGGTTATGGAGAAGCATATTATTGTCGGCGTGCACATTACGGAGCGGGTGAAACATGCGGGCGATGTGCAGAAGGTGCTCACGGATTTCGGGTGTCAGATCCGGACTCGGCTGGGTCTCCACGAGGTGGACCAGAACATCTGCTCACCGAACGGAATGATTCTGCTGGAACTGGTGGATGACGATGCAAAGGTGGGCGAACTGAAACAGTCGCTCGGTACGATTGACGGGGTAGACGTCCAATCGATGGTTTTTGATCATCCGTAGTTTCCAATGTTTGGAAAGGCTTTTTCCAATCCATGGAATTTTATGAACTGGAAAGTCGCAGAAAAATGGCTGGTTCCTCTGCTGGCGCTGGCGGGAGTTGCGCTGAGAGCTGTGCAGCTTCCGTTTTCGTGCGTCTGGCTGGATGAGGCGTTTTCGATCAAACTGGCGAAAGAGCCGCTGCTCGAAATTGTCCGGATGCTGAGCACGGATAACGGCAGTCCGCTGTTCTATTTTCTGCTTCACGGCTGGATGAAGCTGTTCGGTGCCGGAGAGTATGCCTTAACGTCGCTGACGGTTCTGCTCGATTCCGCTGCGCTGATTGCGATTCCGTTTTTTCTGCGCGAACTGTTCAGCGATTCCAAAGTCCGGATTGCCGGAACGGCCTGTGCGGCGTTCTGCCTGCCGTGCCTGCATCAGGCGACGAATCTGCGTTATTATTCGCTGATGGTTCTGTGCACGGTGCTGGGGTGGCTGTTTTTCTACCGCGCGCTGCGGCGCGGAACCCTGCGCGACGGCATGCTGTTTGTGCTGTTTTCGGTGGCCGGATTTTATGCCCATTCGCTGTATCTGTTTGTGCCGGTTTCGCAGTTTGCAGTTTTTGCGGTTTTTTATCGGCAGCGGCTCAAGGCCGGTTTCATGGTTACGCTGTTTCTGCTGGCGGGGATGGTTCTCTGGCTGCCGTCCCTGGCGCTGCAGGCCGCGGGCTATCTGACCGGTTCCACGCCGGAAACGGTTCCTGAACTGAGCCGGTTTACCGGCGGGGCGCTCGGCGCCTATCTGTTCAGTATTTCGGCCCAGTTCCTCGCGGTAAACTCGGCGGTTTTCGTCCGGCTGGCCGCAGCGGCGGCACTGTGGCTGTTTGTAATTTATCAGCTGATCCGAAACCGTGCGCGGTCCCTGGAGGATCGTCATGCGACGGAGCTGTTTGTTGCGCATACGATGTCGATCGGCCTGATTGTGCTGATTTCTCTGGTCCGACCGGTTTTCTGGATTGATAAGATGGACCTGATCGGCCTGCCGCTGGTGTGTGGCCTGGCCGGATACGCCATATCGAAGGTCCGGTTTCCGGCGCTGGTTCTGGCACTGCTGATTGCGGTGAACGGCGCCGGTGCACTGCGATATACGGCATGGAGAGCTTTCGGAAAGCTGACCGAGCCGCGCGATGCGATTGCCCGTCTGAAGCAGGACCTGACGGCAGACGATATGCTGGTGGAAACGGGCATCAGTCACTTTACCGTGAACTACTACCTCGATCAGATGAAGGCCGTTACCGGGCCGCGGTACGTTTATCCGGAGGAGCAGCTGGATCGTCCGTCCTGCATCGATCAGAAGCAGCTGGTTGAAAACCGTGCGGAGCTGGATCTGGAGGCTTCCGTGCTGATGCAGAAACTGGAAAAGTGCCGCGGCCGGATTTTTGTTTTTCACAGCCCCTATGCCGGACTGGATCCGCTGTATCGCAGGCTGGAAAACGGGTTGGTGCTGGAAAAAACTCTTCCGGTTCGCCGGCACCCGTGGGGGCCGGTCTATTCGCGTATCGATGTCTATCGCTCCAAATGAAATCGCCCCGGAGTCCGGGGCGTTGAGCGGGAGCCGAACTATTTCGTATTCTGATCGTCGCTACCCCAGAACTTCCACCATTTCCGGCTATGTTCTTCGCGCATAGCCTGACCTTTTTCGGATCCTTTATCGGCTTCCTTGCGGATCTGCTCGGCTTTTTTCTCGCGCTGTTTTTCCATGGCTTTCGTTTGATCCGCCTTTTCTTTTTTCGCGGATTCCATCCGGGCCTCTGCCTGAGCCTTCATTTCAGCGTGTTTGTTTTTCGGCGCATCATCCGCCAGTGCGGAGCCTGCCGACAGCAGCAGTGCGGCTGCCAGCGGAAGTGCGTAGCGTGAATACATGAGAGCCTCCTTCGTTTCAGTACAGACTCCGTGCCTGCACCGATGTGCAAATTGTAGAAAGTTATCAGAATGGCGTCGACGGAAAGATCACGTTTATTCGTCGACATGCAGCGTGCGCTGCTCGCCACCGAGTTCAACGACCACTTCCCTGTCGTCCACGCGAATCACTCGGACCCCGTCGACAGTTCGTCCGGCAGACAGCATTTTGCCGTTGATAACCGCAATGTGCCGGCTGCCGCCGGATGCGATGCCCGACAGATGAAGTTCCGGCCATTTGACTTTCTTAACGGGTTCAGGCGGCGGTTCCTTCACTGCCTGAACCGGTTCCGGCTCAGTTTTCATCAGAAGCGGGACCGGCTCCGTTGGTACGGCTGCCGGTTCTTCTGCCGTCGGAAGCGCAGGAACGACCACCGACGGTTCATCGGCGGGTTTGATCAGAAAGAAGGCGAGTCCGGTGAGCGCGGCTAACAGTCCGGCGATCAGCAGGATAATCAGCAGAATCAGAAAAACCGCCGGATGTTTTCCAGAGGATGCTTCTGGGGCGGTGGCCGGCTCGGGCACCGTCGGAACGCCCGCCGGGCGGGCGGCCTGTTCTTCGGATTTTCGTTTCAGTGCTTCCTGAATCAGACTCATGGGAGCTCCCGTGAAAGGGTTGAACAGCGAATGAACGGCGCATTGGAACAGGATGAGCCGAACGGGCGATATTGCATTCGCACATTTCCGGAGTTCATCATTCGGCGGTTCCGCTGATCAGGGTTTTGAGTTCAACCAGTGCGTTTTGCACGTCATACAGGGCAACTGTATGCGAGCGGCGGACATAGGCCGACAGCATGGAACGGTCGCAGACGGTGTTGATCTGCCGCGGAATGCCGTCTGTGCGGGCGTGAATCTGCTCGATGGACGAGCCGTCAAAAATTCCGTCCGGATCGGACGCGCCGGCTACCTTGAGGCGATGCTGGATATACATCGCGGCCTCGACGGGACTGAGCGGTTCGAGATCGCAGTGTACCATAACGCGCTGGCGAAGCTGTCGCAGTTCGGTTTTCTGCAGGCGTTCCCTGAGCTCCGGCTGGCCGGACAAGATGATCTGCATCAGCTTGTGCTGATCGGTTTCGAGGTTGGAAAGCATGCGGACCTGTTCCATCAGGGCGGGTTCGAGGTTCTGGGATTCGTCGATGATGACGGCGACATTCTCGTCCTGCGCCAGGCAGTCGAGCAGGAAGCGGTTGAGCTGGGCGATATGCACCAGTTTGTCGCCGCCTTTGGGTTCGATGCCGAGGTCGAGCAGAATGGAACGGATCAACTGCGCGGCGGTAAGCGACGGGTTGAGAATGAGGGCGGAGTGAACGGTTCCCGGTAAATGGTTGAGAACGGATCGGCAGATCGTGGTTTTTCCACAGCCGACCTCTCCGGTGAGCACGAGAAATCCCTTGCGGTGCTCCACGCCGTAGAGCAGCGAGTCGAAGGCTTCCCGATGGCGTTCGGAAAAGAAGAGAAACCGCGGGTCGGGCGTCACGTTGAACGGAAACTCATGAAGCTGGAAGAAGTCGAGGTACATCAGTGTTGGATTATAAGGAAACGGTGCAGGGCCGCTTCAAAATTTTTCTGAAAAACAGCGATGCTGTAGTCCCGGCGGATCCGTTCCTGCAGGGAGGGCAGTTTGTTTTTCCAATGGTTGGAAACATATTCGAATACATCCGCCAGCGCTTCATCGTTTTCGGCTTCGAAGGTCCATGAAGCAGGCAGCAGGTCTTTCATGCCGTCGCGCGCGCTTCCGATGACGGGAACGCCGCAGGCGAGCGCCTCGAGCATAACGAGCGGCACGCCTTCATAACGGGATGGAATAATGAGCAGGTCCAGCGCATTGCAGACCAGCGAACTGTCGGACTGCCAGGGAAGCAGGGTGATCCGGTCGTTCAGGCTCAGCAGGCTGATGAGCGACTCGAGCCGGGCTTTGTCGGGGCCGTCGCCGGTAATGACCAGATGCAGGGTTGGGTCGTTTTTCCAATGGTTGGAAAAACAGCGAACGAGGAAATCCTGCTGTTTCTGGTTGAATTCGATGCGGCCGATTATGCCGATGACGGTTTTATCCGTCGGAATTCCCAGGGCTGTGCGGCAGGCGGTTTTGTGCCTGGGTGTGAAGCGGGCGGTGTCGATGCCGTTGTAGACAACTTCAATGGCGCCGCGCGCTCCGCGTTCGCGGAGCAGGGCCTGCATGGATTCACTGATAGTGATCCAGCCGTTCGGTTTGCGAAAAAGATAGGCGTTGATCCGGTCGCGCAGGGCGCCGAATTTTGAGCCCATTAGAACCATGCGGTGAGGTACGGGGATGTAGCTGACGCACAGGGCTTTCATTTTCCGTCCGGCGCAGAGGGCGAGTGAGCCGTCTTCGATATCGCCCTGGATGCAGAGGAGCAGGTCGGGGTGTTCGCGATTCAGAATTTTTTTCAGACGGTGGACCGCCGGTTTATACAGTCTGTTGCGCAGTCCCTGCAGTTTGCGGGTGGTGACGGGGGTGCTTCGGATTTCGAGGTTTCTCGTGGCGGCGGCAATGCTCTGGAGTCGTGTGGTGAGGAGGGTATTTTCGGGACTGC
>JBFWJN010000227.1:0-5171 GCA_050253185.1 Kiritimatiellales bacterium
TGGTGCATTTCCAATGTTCGGTAAAGGAGAACCCGAGCGAAGCAAAAAAAGCCCCGCCACACAAGTGGCGGGGCAATGCCCGCAAGACGTTGAAAAAACTCCATCCAATCCCTGAATTTTAGAGGTCTATTTGTTCTTCATTGCGGCGCGGACGCGCAGGCGCAGCGCGTTGAGCTTGATGAAGCCGGTTGCGTCGGTCTGGTCGTAACCGCCCGCCTCGTCAAAGCTGACCAGTTCAGGGTTGTAGAGCGAGTAGTCCGACTTGCGGCCCACAATATGCACACCGCCTTTGAACAGTTTCAGGCGAACATCGCCGGTGACTGTTTCCTGGCTTTTGTCGATCGCGGCCTGCAGCATTTCGCGCTCGGGAGCAAACCAGAAGCCGTTGTAGACGAGCGTGGCATACTTCGGAATCAGTGAGTCGCGCAGGTGCATGACTTCGCGATCCACGGTGATAGACTCCATCGCGCGATGCGCATGGTGCAGGATTGTGCCGCCGGGGGTTTCATAAATGCCGCGGTCCTTCATGCCGGTGAAGCGGTTTTCGACAATGTCGATGCGGCCGACGGCGTGTTCGCAGCCGAGCGCGTTGAGCTTACGCATCAGCGCGGCAGGCGAAAGCTGTTCGCCGTTTATAGCAACCGGGATTCCCTTGTCAAAACTGATTTCGACGTACTCGGGTTCGTCTTTGGCCTGGCTCAGCGGCTTGGTCATCACCCACATGCTTTCGTCGGGCTCGTTCCACGGATCTTCGAGAATGCCGCCTTCAAAACTGATGTGCAGCAGGTTGCGGTCGGTACTGTACGGTTTCTTTGCCGATACCTGGCAGGGAATGCCTTTGTCTTCCAAATACTGGATCATGTCGGTGCGGCCTTTGAATTTGAAGACTTCCGGCATGCGCCACGGGGCAATAATTTTGATATCGGGCTTCATCGCATAAGCGGTCAGCTCGAAACGGACCTGGTCGTTGCCCTTGCCGGTCGCTCCGTGGCAGATGGCCTCGGCGCCTTCGGCGATGGCGATGTCCATCATGCGCTTGGCAATCAGCGGACGGGCGATTGAGGTCCCGAGCAGATAAGTACCCTCATAGATGGCGTTGGCCTGCATCATCGGGAAGATAAAGTCCTTGGCGAACTCCTCTTCGATATTGTCGACCACGCACTTGACGGCTCCGTGCTTCAGCGCCTTTTCTTCCAGACCGTCGAGTTCCTCTTCCTGTCCGACATTCGCACAGTAGCAGATGACTTCCGCATTAAACTGTTCCTGAAGCCAGGTCAGGAGCACCGTCGTGTCCAGCCCGCCTGAATATGCCAATACAACTTTCATCATGAATACCTTTCGTAATTAATTCCGGAATATGGATTGCTGGAATTATGAACGATTGGGACATCCATTCGTCCAAGATTCCTTTGTTCCATCACGCCTCCTTAAAATGGAATATCGTCGTCGAATTCGGCGGGAACTTCAGACTCGTCCGGAATCGGCGGACGGTCATTTTCGGCGGCACCGTCATCCGCCGCCTGAATTTTCCACGCCTGCAGGTTGTTGAAATAGCGCCCGTTGTATTCGCGACCGCGGATATCGAAGGTGGCCGTGACCGTCTGGCCTTCTTTCAGGCTATCGAGCAATTGAACCTTATCCTGCACGCACTCTAAACAGATATCCTGCGGATACTTGCCGTCCTCGACCGTCACTACAAATTCACGTTTCGTGAAACCGCTCGCAAACGTCTGCGGAGCCTGGATCACCTTGATTTTTCCTGTCAGATCATACGCCATGTTTTTCTCCTGTTCCTTACAAAGCTGGGCAGTATTGGACAGACCGGCCGGAATTTCAACCTTTCTCCGTCTGATACGCCTCGCAGCGGGAAATAAGCGGGGCCGGGACTCGAACAAGCAGCTCGGCGTTTTCGTCTTCGTACTTTTCTTCGAGAACCGTGGCGGAGTTCTGCAACAGGGCCAGCAGACGGCCTTCACTGAGCGGAATCCTTAACGTCATAAGCTGCTTCTCGCCCTTCAGGCAGTCGGCCAGTTCATTAAGCAGATTGTCGACCCCCTCGCCCGTAATGGCCGAAACCGCCGCCGAGCGCCCCAGCGTGCGTGCCAGTCGACGGGCGGCGTTGGCACCCTCAACCCGATCAATCTTGTTGAGCACATAGAGCATTGGTTTATTTTCCGCACCGATTTCCTGGAGGACCGTGTGTACGGCATCAATCTGCTGCTCAACCTGCGGATGCGAGCAGTCGATGACGTGCATCACCAGATCCGCCTCGACCACTTCTTCGAGCGTTGCCTTGAAGGATTCAACGAGAGGGTGCGGCAGCTTACGGATAAAGCCGACGGTATCGGTGATCAGGCACGGCTCGCGATTCGGCAGTTCGACCTGCCGCGTCGTCGGGTCGAGCGTCGCAAACAGCTGATCCTTCGCATAAATATCCGCACCGGCCAGCCGGTTGAGCAGCGTCGACTTGCCCGCATTGGTATAGCCGACAATGGATACGAGCGCCCATCCGTGCCGATGACGTCCGCGGCGCTGCTCGGCGCGCCGCCGGCGGACCATTTCCAGTTCTTTGGTCAGCGTACCGATCAGCAGCTGCAGGCGGCGGCGGTCCATTTCAATCTGCGTTTCACCCGGCCCCTTCAGACCGATCCCGCCCGCCTGCCGCTCAAGATGCGTCCACATGCGCCGCAGGCGCGGCAGCAGGTAGCGGTGCTGGGCCAGTTCCACCTGCAGGCAGCCCTCGCGCGTCTGCGCACGGCGGGCGAAAATATCGAGAATGAGCTGCGTGCGGTCGAGCACACGCACCTCGAGCACTTCCTCCAGATTGCGCCCCTGCGCCGGCGAAAGGTCCTCGTCAAAAATCACCAGGTTGGCGCCCAGCTCCTTGATCCGCTGCGAAATCTCCTCGGCTTTGCCTTTGCCAATGTAGTGTCCCGGATGGACCTTGGCCTGCTTGCAGAGAAAACGATCCAACACCTCGGCGCCCGCCCCTTCGGTCAGCTGAGCCAGCTCATCAAGCGTGTCGCGAACATCCCATTCCTCGTCACGACCCCGAATCATCACTCCAACCAGCACGGCGCGTTCCTCCACCTTCGGGTCGGTCTCTTTCAGTTCTTTCATATCAAATCCGTTTATTCCAAATAGTGTGTCCAGTATTCCAGCTGACCATCCCGGCACTCATAAATCCGAAACGCCGCCTGACGACCCAGCCTGCCGGACAGCGGCGGGCCGACAAACAGCGGAACCTCGCCGATCCAGTGGAGTTCATCGCGATGAAAATGTCCGGTGATCACCGCTTTCACATTGTGCCGGTTCAGTACTGCCGACCACTCGCGGCCCGCGTCCGTCCGGCCCCAGCCGTCGTGCATCCGGTTGCTATAAAAATCGTCCGCAGATGGAATATGATGAAACACCACCGCCGGCCGGTCCGACAGCACCGCATCCAGTTCACAAATCGGATCATATCCCGGGATCTGGAAACCGCGCGACAGTGGCGCCGTACAGACAAACATAAAGTCCACGCCTCCGTATTCCGCCGACGAAACCAGCGGACCGAACCGATTCGTGAACACGCCAACCGTTGCCTCAGGGGCCTTCTTCAGCAGATCGTGATTCCCCGGCACGAAGTAGACCGGCATCTTCAGTTTTTCCAAGGTTTGGAAAACCCGGTTCACCTGATTCGAATCGGCAATGCAGTCGTGCATGATATCGCCGGTAATCACCACAAACGAAACGTCCATCGGCAGAGCATTAATCGCTTCGACCGCGGCGGCGCCCCGCTCAAAATGGTCGCCCTGCCCGAAATGCGTATCCGTCAGCTGCACAAAACAAACCGACTCGCCGGCAAACGCGAACCAGCCGGTCTGCAGCAGGAAAAAGAAAAAAAGCCGTTTCATAGCGACGCTTTATACGCCCTTTACCGACACGGCTCCATTGTTTTTCCAAACATTGGAAACTTCCGCGGCAAGTTTTCCAATGTCTGGAAAATCTGCGGTCTCGATCCATTCAACATTGAGCTGGTGGCGGAACCAAGTCATCTGCCGCTTGGCCAGCTGGCGCGTGCGAACAATCGTTTTTTCCTTTGCCTCGGCTTCGGTCAGTTCACCACGCAAAACCGCAAACGCTTCGGCATAGCCGATGGCGTGCTGCGCGGTCGGCGACAGGTTCAGATCCGCCAACCCGCGCGCTTCATCGAGCAGTCCGTTCGCGTACATTTTTTCGACGCGTTCCGCGATCCGCCGATGCAGTTCATCGCGCTCGACGCTTAATCCAACAATGAGCGGAAGCTCATTTTTCCAAACATTGGAAACCAGCCCGCCATGTTCGAGCAGGCGAATCAGTCGGCGTGGATTTTCCTTATCGGCAAGTTCGGCGTAGGCTTCGGGTGCGGTTTTCTGCGCTTCGGCCTGGAGTTCGGCGAGTGTCATCGTTTCCGCGCGTTCGCGCAGTGCTTCGTTGGCGGGCGACAGATCGTCGAGTCCCTGCAGCAGGCATTTGACATAAAGCCCGGTTCCTCCGGCAACGATCGGGCAGGCTGAGCCTGCATCCACTTTATTTTCTGCATTAGGGGTCAGTCCTATAATTTGATGATTATTTTTCATTATTTTATAGGACTGACCCCTAAGGAAGGCCGGGCGAACAGTGCGGAGCCAGTCGCCGACGCTGAAGGTTTCGGTTGGATCAGCGAGGTCTATACCAAAATAACGGACCGCGCCGCGCTCGGCGGGCGCCGGCTTGGCCGTGCCGATGTCCATGCCGCGATAGATGTTCATGGAGTCGGCTGAAACGACCAAAGCGCCAGTCTGTTCGGCGAGGATCTGCGCGACGGAACTTTTGCCCGAGGCCGTCGGGCCGACGAGAACGTACGCGCTGGGACTATTTCGAGTCATTGGCCGAATTTTTGAGCGGATGACGGCTGTGCCACAAGGATGAAAGCAGGTAGATGCCGACGGCGACGCAGATGGCGGAGTCGGCGACGTTGAAGGACGGCCAGTGGTGCACGCCGAGGTGGAAGTCGAGAAAGTCGGTGACCCAGCCGAGGCGGACGCGGTCGATGAGGTTGCCGCAGATGCCGCCGACCATCAGGCCGAGTGCGATGCGATGGTCTGGGGTCGGATTAAGCACTTTGCGGTGATAGACCGCCAACAGGATGAGCACGACGACGGAGAGCA
>JBFWJN010000228.1:0-5160 GCA_050253185.1 Kiritimatiellales bacterium
TGGCAACGGTGCTCCAGGAACCGGCATATTCGTATTTCACGATACCGACGTCCAGATCCACACCGTCCATGATCAGGCCTTCCGGCAGACGATAGGCCAGCGTGAAGTCGTACTCGACCCAGTCCGTGTCGCTGCTTCCGTTCTTGCCGTCGAGATTGTAGTTGCCCCAGAGATTGAAGCTGAGGTTGCCCTTCGACACCGTGATACCCGGCTGAGCCACGGCTCCGTCATTCAGAACCTGTCCACGCCAGACATAGGCGGAATACAGACCGACATCGGCGCTCAGCTCGATATCTGAAGACGATTGTTCAACCAGTACGGTATCCTGTGCAGCTGCGAACCCGGCGACTGTGCCAAGCGTGAGAATAAGCATGAACTTCTTCATACGGACCTGTTCCTCCTGTTAATGTCCCTGTACCTTGCCCTGCGACAACCCCTGACGCAGAGCGCTCTTTAACTTGGGCAAATGCTCTATCACTTGCCCCCTGCGGTTGCAAATCCTTTTTGGTCTAAACACGGCAAGCGTCTACCCGTGAAAGATAAAAAATTTCCGGCCGGCATAGTTGATCAGCAATGCGGAAATCATCGCCGCGATATACGAGTACGTTGTGTCGAGTCCGCAGAAGCGGATCAGCAGGTCGCCGGCAAAGGTGCCGATAAAAAATGAAATCAGCGACACCGCATAAAACAGCATCAGTTCGTGATGCCGCTTGTGCTTTCCGGCCTTGAAGACGAACAGCACGTTGAGCACATAGGCCGTGAAGTTGGAAAACATGAAACAGATCGACTTGTCGATCCAGTAGTTGCGCAGGCGGACGGCCTCCGTCACAGCCCGGATGTCCTGATGCAGTGCGGCCAGCAGTTTTGCAAACGGATCGCTTTCCGTCAGTGCCGGGAACACCAGCCAGGCGAACAGGAAAAACACGGTGATGTCCACCACCGACGCCGCGGCGCCGCACAGCCCGTATTTAATGAACTGCACGAAGTGGTTGTCTTTATCCGTCAGGAAAGCATGAATCTGTTTTTTCATCGGCGCGCAGTCTGCCTGTAAACTCAGCTCAAATCAAACCGCGAAGTTTCCAATGTTTGGAAACCACTGCATGGCGCCCCAGTGCTCCGCGGTGCAGGACCGACCCATTTTTCCAAACATTGGAAAAATGGGACTCAGCCTTTTTTGGCGACGCGTTCGACCTGATCGAGATATTTCTGGATATCGTCGCGCGGCTTGAGCTCCTGAGCGCGGCGCAGCAGCGGAAGCGCCTCGGCGTATTTGCCCTGCCCGACGAGCAGCTGGGCGTGGCGGACCTTGGCGTCGGCTTCGAATTTTTCGAGGCTTTCGGCGCGTTCGTAATAGAAGAGCGCTTTTTCCGGCTCGTTGGCGCGTGAGGCGTGCTGGCCGAGCAGAATGAGCGCTTCGCCGTCGAGCGGATCGAGCGCCACAATTTCTTCGAGCACCTTGACTTCGTCCTCGCCGCGGCCTTCCGCAACGGCGATGCGCGCGCGCAGTTTGAGCAGGTCCTTTTTATCGACCTGGCCGAGCTGGGCGCCGTGGAGCTGTTCGATCCGTTCGATCAGCGCCTTGGTCTGCTCCAGCGCGCCGCGGGCGATGAGTACCTTGGAGGCGCGGATGGCGCGCTCGGCATTGCGGTCGGGGTTTTTCTCCATCGCGCGGATATAGGCGTTCACGGCCATTTCGTAAAGCTCTTCGTTGACGTAGATATCACCGAGCATGTTGAGGCTGTCGACGGTCGATTCGTCGAGGCGATCGACAAATTCATAGTTTTCGGCAGCTTTCAGCGGCTGGTTGAGGCCGATGAGCGCGTTGGCCTGCAGCAGCCAGAGGTCGGCACGGTCCGGATTTTTTTCAATCAGGCTCGCGCAGAGCGCGGAGGCTTCGGCGTAGCGTTCCTGTTTGAAGAGCGCGCGGGCGAGACCCATTTTCCAATCGATCGTGTCGGGGTCGAGCAGCACGGCCTGACGATAGGCCGATTCAGCGGAGAGGTTGTTGTCGGTGGACGAATACGCGAAGCCGAGCAGGCCGTAGGTGAGCGAGTCGCCGCCGCCGAGTTCGATGACTTTGGTGAGGGCCGGAACGGCTTTCTCGAAATCGCCCTGGCGTACATCGATGAGGCCGAGGTTGCGCCACGCCCGGCGGAACTTGGGGTATTTTTGGACGGCGGTTTCGTAAGCCGGCGCGGCTTCGTCGTAGCGCTCCTGCTGAAAATAGATATTGGCCAGCATGAAGTCATAGGTCGCGCAGGAAGCGTCGCCGAGATTCTTCTTCAGCAGGCGGACGGCTTCGTCCATTTTGTCCGAACCGATCAGGTCCTGCACTTTCATCAGTTCATCACGTTCGATGGTTGTGACGCGCGGCTCGATTTCCGTTTCGGCAATATAGCTCTCTGCAAACTGCTTTCTGAACGCCGGACTGTTCCACAGGTCGAGCTCGGACTGCGTCAGCGGCGAGTCCGCCGCCGGCTGCACCGCCACGGCTGGCTTTGTTGATGAGCAGCCAGCAAGTCCAGCGGTCAGGAGACAGAAGACAGAGGTCAGCAACAGCCGACGGTTTTCAAATTTCAAATTTTCAGTTTCAAGTTTCATCGCTTTATCCTTTCGGGAACGTGATCGGCACGCGCATCCGGAAGCGCACGGCTTTGCCGTTCCGTTTGCCGGGTTCAAATTTCCATTGTTTCACGGCGGCGAGCGCCGGTTTTTCAAATGCGGGATCGGTGGCTTTCTGGACGACGGGATTCGCAACCCGGCCGCTTTGGTCGACAATAAAAAGGATGTAGACGGTGCCGGGCGCCTTTTTGCGGATTTTGGCGTCCATGGTTGGACCGGGCTGATAGATGACGCGTGGTTTCTGGTCGAGGTCCGCCATTGAAAACACGGCATCGAGCGTTTCGCCCTGCGAGGCAACGGTGTTCAGCTTGACGGCGAAGTCGCCGCCCATCCAGCCTTCGCTGAATCCGGGATTAAGCGCCAGTTCGAGCTGCGACAGATCGAGCGGCGGAGCTTCTTCCGCCAGTTCCGGCGGCTGCTCTTCCTGCTCCGGCTCTTCCTCCGGTTCCGGCTCGGGCGGTGGCGGGGGAGGAGGCACGTTGGCGGTGTCCACCGACTGCAGCCCCATGTCGGTCGACGGCGGCTTGCTGATGCTCTGCATCAGCGGCAGGACGAGAAAAAAGAAGAGTGTCATGGCGACCGCCCCGAGCAGAACCCAGAGGCGGTGACGCAGCTGACTGATAAATGTGACTGGTTTAGGGGATCTCACGGCGAAACAACTCAACCTTTGGGTTTACGGGAGGCGAGGCTGACCTTGACGGCGCCGGCCAGTTTGGCTTCATCGATCACGCGTACCAGCAGTCCGGACTGCGCCGCGGCATCGGCCTGGATGATCACCGGGATATCCTCTTTCTGAAGCATGCGCTTAACCAGAGGCTGCACGCCGCTGATGCCGATTTCGCGGCCGCCGTACACCACTTCGCCTTTTTCGGTGAGCGCCAGCAGGATACTGTTCTTTTCCAGCTGAACGGAGGATGCCGCCTGCGGCTTGTCCACTTCGACGCCGGTCTCCTCAACGAAGGTGGTGGTGACAATAAAGAAAATGAGAAGGATAAATACACAGTCAATCAGCGGGGAAATGTCCACCCCGGCATCGCTGCCTTCATCCGATCCGATATTACGAAAACGACCCATAACTGCTCCCTAAACTATAATCCCTTGGCCAGATATTTTTTCTGGAGATACGATGGAACCGGCTGAATGCTGTAGCCCCCACCTTTTTCAATCGTTTTTTTCGTGCCGACGGTGGCTGGTGATGCGGCTCCGGATAACCGACCGGAGCCGACCGCATTGCTGAGGCCAACACTCGGGCCCGAATCCGCCGACGATGCCCCGCCGGGCTCGTGCCGGAATCTCAATGTGAGAACAGCCTTTTTCGGCTCCGAGTCCTTCAGGGCCTGCTGAACGTGCCGGGGAGCGTCCGGAGCACCGGCACGGCGGACAATCTGCGGACGAATGCTGATGGATGCCGCTTCCGTCTTTTGCGGCACCGATTCCGGCACTGCGGGAAGATCGAGTCTCTCAAGAACCAGCTGCGCGGTCTCACTTCCTTTTTGAAGAACTGCAATGCCCTCTTCAATCTGAACATCTACCAGACTCAGATCGTCTTCACTTTCCCCAACCTGTAGGAAAAAATTCTTATTGTTCGTTTTGCTAACCAGTCCTGCCTTGAGCTGACCCAAAGCATCTTCATAGAGCATGCAGAGACGATACTGTTTGGCAAACTCCCCCGCCGGGCGGGAAACGGCCGGCGTTTCAGGCAGCGGCGGCTCTTTGCCAAACGGCGATCGATCCATGATCGCTTGATAGCGCCCCCACTCATGTGCGGCCTGCGTCGAGGCTCCGGCGAACAGCAGAGAAATCAAGCAGGCTGCTTTCATGCCGCCTCCCTGTCGCCGTTACGAATCGCTTTATACTGTTTCTGCGTACAGACGGTTTCGAGATGTGCAAGAAACGCTTTATAACGCTCATGCTCGCGGGACAGCTGATACTGAAAAAAAAGTCCCGGCAGCGCAATGATCAGCCCTGTCTCGGTTGTAATCAGCGCTTCGGAAATCCCGCTGGCAATCATTCCCATGGTTTTCTCGCCGCCGGATCCGGACGCCAGAGCACCGAATGTGGCGAGCATTCCGGTAACGGTTCCGAGCAGGCCGAGCAGCGGTGCGGAACTGACACAGATTTTCATGACGCGCAGATCGCGCTCGAACGGAGTGATCTCTGTGGTCTGAAGTTCCTCAAAGAAAATGGCGGTCTGCTTGATCGATGTGCCGCCGGCAACTGCATCAAGGAGCTTTCCAACAGGACCTTCACGCTCTTCAGGGTGATTGATCCAGTGTCTCCATGTTTTTTCGGAAACGGAGCGAAAACCTTTTTCGTGCAGCTTAAGGTATACATGTGCTCCCAGCCCGAACAGCACCAGAGCGTTCGCGGTGAGCGCCATCATTCCCCATCCGCCGGAAAGCCAGATTTCCGCGGCCTGCTGCCAGAATGATGCAATCTGCTGCCAGAAACTGCTCATGATCAGGCGGCATCCTGTGTGTGTTTATACGGTGTTTTGCTGAGCTGATTGATCAGTGCAATGGCGGCTTTCTCCATCTG
>JBFWJN010000229.1:0-5153 GCA_050253185.1 Kiritimatiellales bacterium
AGCCGAATCCCATATCCGTGATTTCACGGTCGTGACCGATCTGGATGATCAGTACAAAGATGCCACGCTGAATGTGGATTGTGAGCTGATTGGCGAAGGAGCCGTTGAAGCGGATCTTTATGATGCCGCCGGAAAGAAGGTTCTGTCGTCTCCGCAGAAAAAGATTGCGAATCCGGAGAAATGGACTGCGGAAACGCCGACGCTTTATACACTGCTTCTTACACTCCGGGATGCTTCCGGACATATTGTTGAAGTAATTCCGCAGCGCGTGGGGTTCCGTGAAGTGGAAATCATCAACTCCCGGCTCTGCGTAAACGGCGTGCCGATCCTGATTAAAGGGACGAACCGTCATGAGCACGATCCGGACACCGGGCACACGATTTCGCGTGAGGCGATGATCCGCGACATTCAGCTTCTGAAGGAAAACAACTTCAACGCCGTGCGCACCTGCCACTATCCGAACATGCCGATGTGGTATGAGCTGTGCGACGAATACGGCATTTATCTCTGGGACGAAGCCAACATCGAGTCGCACGGCATGGGATACGGTCCGGAAAGCCTCGCCAAACAGCCCGACTGGACGGCGGCGCACCTCGACCGCCTTCAGCGCATGGTCGGGCGCGACAAAAACCACGCATCGGTCGTCGTCTGGTCGATGGGCAACGAAGCCGGTGACGGGGAAAACTTTACGGCCGGATATCAGTGGATTAAGGCCAGTGATCCGACCCGTCCGGTCCACTACGAGCGGTCCGCCGATCAGAATACAGACATCGTCAACCGGATGTACGCTTCTCCGGAGAAGATCCGCAAATACGTGGAGGATGATCCGAAGAAGCCGTATATCATCTGCGAATACGAACACGCCATGGGCAACAGCAACGGCAATCTCAGGGAGTACTGGGATATTTTTGATGAAGACAATCCGGCGCAGGGCGGGTTTGTCTGGGACTGGATGGATCAGGGAATCCGTCAGCACGTGCCTTCCAGTTATTGGAAAACTGTCGGCAGCGGACCGGTGGAGAAGAGCTTCTTTGCCTACGGCGGCTGGTGGGAGACCACCGCCGGCGTTCACCATAACGGCAGCTTCTGCATGAACGGACTGCTGAATGCCGCGCAGGAACCGCACCCGGGGCTGTATGCGCTGAAATACATTCAGCGCAATGTGCAGGTGAAGTCAGTGGACTTGGCTTCCGGAACCGTAACCATTCGGAACCGGTTCGATTTTTCCCGGCTGGACGAAAAGGTTTCCGGACATTGGAAACTGGAGGCGGACGGCGAGCTGATTGCGGAAGGCGATGTGCCGGACCTGAAGATTCCTTCCCGGCAGGAGCGGGCCGTTTCACTGGATCTTCCGTCCATCAATCCGTCCGACGGCAGGGAATATTTCCTGACGCTGAGTTTTACCGCGATCAAGGGATATCACCCTCTGGTCAAAGCCGGAACGGAACTGGCATGGGATCAGTTCCCGCTGAACAGTCCCGGCATTTCGAAGGTATTGCCTGCATCATCGGCACCGCTCAGCCTGGCGGAAGACGACGCAGCGGTGATGCTGTCCGGAGCGGATTTTTCAGTTTCTTTCAGCAAGGGGTCGGGGGCGCTGGTTTCATTTACGGCCGGAGGCAAAGAGCTGATTGCCGGCGGTGGACATCTCGATTTCTGGCGTGCACTGACGGACAACGACCGGCCGCAGATGCGGCCAAAAAAGGTAGAAAAGCGTCAGATCAGAAAAGTGTGGCAGACCGCGGGGCCGACTGCACAAATGAAGGGGCTCTCGATCGAGCGCATGGATGAATCGACGGTTCGTGTCTCAACGGACTTCGGCCTGCCGGATGTGGACGGGACATCCCGGATCGTCTATACGGTCCACGGGGACGGAACGATGGATGTGGATGTGTCGTGTGATTTCAGCAGAACGCCGGCCGTCCTGAAATACCCGCTGCGGGTTGGTATGGAATGGACGGCTTCTGCCGGACTGGAACAGGTCCGCTGGTTCGGGCGCGGTCCGAACCCGACCTACAGCGACCGGAATTTTGAGCGGGTCGGCAAATACAGCAGCACGGTGGACGGCCTGTGGGTGGATTATTCGCGTCCGCAGGAAAACGGGAACAATACAGATGTCCGCTGGATGTCCCTGACGGATAAGGACGGGCGCGGACTGATGGTGTCTGCGGTCGGCGACCCATTGAGCATCGGAGCCCGTCATTACGGTCGCGAAACGATGGAGAATGCGGCGTACAGCTTTGAGATGGAACGCTCGGCAAACATCTTCCTGAATATCGATGCGGCGCAAAGCGGCGTGGGCGGCATCAATTCCTGGGGCGCCGCACCGCTGGACCCGTATCGTCTGAAGGATAAAACGTGGCGGTACAGCTATCGGATTCAACCGGTGAATCAGGATTCTATTCCGTGAAAACCGTTGCCACAGTTTCTGCTGGGATCGTCGCCGCGGCCGGATGGGTTCCGGCGGCAGAGTGTTCACCGCCGGATATCGTTCTGATCCTTGCGGATGACTTGGGCTATTATGATCTCGGATTCCAGGGGTCGGAACGGATTCCAACGCCGAACCTCGACCGGCTGGCGTCCCAAAGTGTTCGGTTTACAGACGGGCACGTTAGTGCATCGGTCTGCAGTCCGTCACGGGCAGGGATCATGACGGGCCGCTACCAGCAGCGGTTCGGGCATGAGGCCAACGTTCCGCCGAGACCGTGGGGCATGGATGTGGACGAGCGTACGCTGGGGCAGGCCCTGAAGGGCCTCGGCTACCGAACCGGCCTGTTCGGCAAATGGCATCTGGGAGATGAACCGGAGCAGTATCCGACCGCCCGCGGCTTCGATGAATTTTTCGGTTTGCGCGAAGGACATCGCCGTTACCGGTTTGATCGTTCCCATGAACACGATGCGCCGGGCGATCCCCACAATATTGAACACAATGGAATACAGGTTGCATTTGAAGGACACCTGACCGACTGGCTGGGCGACCGGGCTGTTGAGTTTATCCAGGCGGATGACCCTCGACCGTTTTTCGCTTTTCTGTCGTTCACTGCACCGCACGCTCCGCTGGAACCGCTGCAGGCGGATATGGACGCTGCGGGAACGGATGATCCCTATGCCGGTCTGGTTTACGGTCTGGACCGGAATGTGGGGAAGGTCCTCCAGGTCCTTGAGGCGAAGGGCCGCATGGAGAATACGCTGGTCTGGTTTCTCAGCGATAACGGCGGAACCGTCGGGCAGGCCTCCAACTTCCCGCTGGGCGGAAAAAAGGGAACTGAATTTGAAGGCGGGCAGCGGGTTCCTTTTCTTGTGAGCTGGAAAAACAGAATTTCGCCCGGAGTTTACGATGCGATGGTTTCGTCGCTGGATATTTACCCACCCTGCATCCAGGCGGCCGGCGGTTCCCTCGAACAGTCTCGTCCGCTGGACGGGGCGGACCTGGTGCCTTACCTGACCGGACAGGTGTCCGGACTTCCTCATTCCCGGCTGTTCTGGCGGAAACTCGAGTGCGCCGCGGTGCGCGACGGCGACTGGAAGCTGATCCGGGTGGAGAACTACGGGTCCGCGCTCTACAACCTCGCGGAGGATATCGGGGAGATGCATGACCTCGCCGCGCAGATGCCCGAAAAGGTGGATCAGCTTCGTCGCCTGCTGCAAGCATGGGAGGCCGATAAAACAGCTCCGCTCTGGGAGGAAGAAGAAAAATGGGTCGGCATCCGGTACAGGGATCATACCGTTAAATTTGAAACCGGCCTGCTTCCCGGACGGATTCCCGACAGCCGGATGCTGAAGAAATAAAGGATGTTATGAGACGGATTCTGACACTGGTTATTGTCTTTGCCGGTTCGGTCTTTGCACAGCTCAACCCGGCGGTGGTTTCCGTGCCGCGCGAAACGGAAGGAAAAGCGTGGCTGACAGACCGGTTGAAGCAGCTGCAGGCAGAACTTGATTCGAGGGATCTGTCAAAGGTCGAACTGCTGTTTGTCGGAGACTCAATTACCCAGCACTGGCTGGCGGACGGGCGGTCGCTCTGGAAGGAGAGTTTCGGCGGAGCTCCATATTATGCGCTGGACCTCGGTGTCGCGGGAGACCGCACGGAGCATGTTCTCTATCGGCTGCAGTCTGCCGGAGACGGCGGAATGGGAAATCTTGATTCGCCTGAACTGAAACCAAAGACGATTGTTCTGATGATCGGAACAAACAACCTTTTTCAGCATCAGCCGGACCAGATCATTGAGGGAATCTCCGCGGTCCTGAACCGGTTGCACGAACTGGAGCCGCAGGCGCGAATCATACTGTGTTCAGTCCTGCCGACAAAAGACAATGACCGCAACCGGAATCGGGTGATTCCGGTTAACCGGGCGATTCAGTCGCTGGAAAACATGAAATGGCTCGACCTGTATTCGGCCTTTACAGATGAAAACGGCGAACAGCGTGCGGAGTTCTTTAAAGACGGGGTTCACCTGAATGAATCCGGATACCGGATTTGGCGCGATCGGCTGATCGACAGCCTTTCCCTTCCGGACTGGGAAAATCCGGCGGTCACATCCATTCATGAGGAAGCCCCCCACGCCACCCTGGTTCCGTTTTCTTCTGTAGAGCAGGCTTTCGAGGGTCGCAGCGCCTCTCCGTTTTTCCGGAGCCTGAACGGCCGCTGGAAATTTCACTGGGTCCCGATGCCGGACGCCCGACCTGCCGGATTTGAGCAACCGGACTTTGATGATTCCGGCTGGGATTTCATCGACGTTCCGTCCTGCTGGCAGATGAAGGGATATGGAACGCCGATTTATACCAATATCAAATATCCGTTTGATAAAAACCCGCCCTATATCCATGGAAAGAACGGAAATCCGGTTGGATCCTACCGGACGGTTTTCACCGTTTCCAGGGATTGGAAAAATAGGCAGGTGTTCATTCATTTTGACGGCGTTGAGTCTGCCTTTTACCTCTGGGTGAACGGCCGGCCGGTCGGTTACAGCGAAGACAGCCGGTCTCCTGCGGAGTTTGATCTGACCCCTTATCTCAAAGATGGGGAAAATCTTCTCGCCGCGCAGGTGTATCGCTGGAGCGACGGGTCCTACCTGGAAGATCAGGACGGCTGGCGGATGTCCGGTATCTTTCGCGATGTCTATCTGTTCTCGACACCGCGCACGCATATGCGC
>JBFWJN010000230.1:0-5150 GCA_050253185.1 Kiritimatiellales bacterium
TGAACTGGCTGCCGACCGACAGCCTGAAGTTCTTTACCGGCGTGGAGCGGACCTACCGCTATCCGTTCTTTGATGAACAGGCCATCTACTCCGGTTGGGGCAATGCGTTCAACAAGGATCTCAAGCCGGAAACCGGTGTAAATTATGAAGCCGGGCTGGCATTCACGCCGCGCACCAATATCACGATTCAGGCGACCGTCTTCCGGACGGACATGAAGGACGAAATCGCATGGGGCAGCACACAGAACGAAAATCTTGATGAAACCACACATCGCGGCCTTGAAATTTCAGCGGAATACCGGAACAACCTGTTTGCCGTAAAAGCGTTCTATACGTGGCTTCAGTCCGAATTCACAACCGACGATGCATCGACCGGTGCAGTCAAAGGCAACGAAATTCCCTGGGTGCCGCAGAACCGGCTAGATGTCAGTCTCGCCCTGTTTCTCACGGACGCCCTCACCTTCACGACATATATGAATTATACCGGCAGCATGGTTCCGCTGGGCGACAACACCAACACGTCAACAGAGCCTCAGTCCGAATATGCGATCTTCGACCTGCTGCTCGACTATCGACTTCCGCTGCGCAAAACCGATGTTACGCTGTTCGCTGGGATCGACAATCTGTTCGCAACAGAATACGACTATCTGGTAACCGATTACGGCACGGCCGGTTATTATCCGGCTCCGGAGCGAACCTGGAAAGCCGGAGTATCGATGACCTTCTGATGAAAGGATTTCTGACAGCGCTGCTCGGAACGGCCCTGCTCTTCGCCGGATGCGGAGAGCGGCCGGCCCGTGCGCCGCACAACGGGATGAGAATTGTCTCCATCGCCCCGAACACGGCGGAAATCCTTTATGCAATCGGGCTGAGCAATGAGGTCGTCGGTGTCAGTCGTTATACCACCTATCCTCTTGATGCCGCACAGAAACCGTCTGTTGGCGGCACATACGACCCGAACTACGAAGTGATCGTCACTCTTCAGCCCGACCTCGTCGTCGGGCTCGATTCGCAGGCCGATATCGCCGGACAGCTCGAGCAGCTCGGCATTCCGTTCCTCGACGTCGCGCACGAACGCATCCGCGACATCATGGATTCCATCCTGATCATCGGAAAGGCCTGCGGTGCCGAACAGGAAGCGCAGGAACTTTTCCAGACATTGGAAAAACAGCTCGCCGGCTTTTCCAATGCCTGGAAAACCGACAGTCCGCCGCGCGTGCTGGTCTGCGTCGGGCACGACGAAACGCTCACCCGAATGTATGTTGCCGGAACAAACACATTCTATGACGATCTGATCCGGCTCGCGGGCGGCACCAACGCCTGTGCAGGCTCCGGCGGTTATCCGGAAATCTCCCCGGAAGGCCTCGCAGCCCTGCATCCGGACGTCGTCATCGACATTCTTCCAACCCTTGGAAACTTTTCTTCCAATGGTTGGACCCGACTGCAAGGAGAGAGGCCCCGCGTACGCGGGGCAGTGACCGAAGGGAGCGGCAAACCGTACCGGGCGGTGCTCATGACCAATGATTACGCGTCCATTCCCGGGCCGCGGTTTATTCGCCTATTGAATGACTTTTCGAAAGTGATCCATGAATAATGCCATCCAGATTGAAAAGCTCTCACTGGAACTGAACGGGACACCGGTTCTGAACGATGTTTCGTTCAACGTGCAGTCTGGTGAATATGTTTCCATCATCGGACCGAACGGAGCCGGAAAGACCACGCTGCTGCGCTGTCTGCTCGGCATGTACAGCTATCGCGGGTCGGTACGGGTCAATGAAACGGAATGCAGGAGCTGCGACAGCCGCACCCTCGCCCGGCAGGTCAGTTATGTTCCGCAGACACACGATATCGAATTTCCGCTGACGGTGTACGACTTCGTCATGATGGGACGCTATCCGTATCTGTCTGCGCTGGCGCCTGCCCAGCAACGCGACGAAGACGCGGTGGAGCGTGCGATGCAGATCACCGGGACGTCTTCGTTCCGAACGCGCTCGCTGCGCACACTTTCCGGCGGCGAGCGGCAGAAGGTTTATATTGCCGCCGCACTCGCACAGGAAACGCCGATTATCCTGCTGGACGAACCGTCAACATTCCTCGACTGGAAACATCAGGCGGAAATCATGACGCTGATCCGGAAAATCAACCGGGAATGCCGGGTAACCGTTCTTGCGGTCAATCATGATCTCAACAGCGCCGCGCACTGGAGCGACCGCATTATCGCATTGAAAAACGGACAGGTTTTCTTTTCCGGAACACCGGAAAAACTGATTACACCGGAACGGTTGAACCCGCTTTTTGGAACTGAATTCATTTGGAAACAAACCCTTGCTCCGGCGACTGAACAATGAAAATGAAACTGATCATTCTACTGCTGCTGAGCGCCGCTGTGCTGCTGCTGTTTCCAATGTTTGGAAGCACCAATATCCTGCGCGACCCGTCCGGCAGCGAAATCCTGCTGAAGCTGCGGATCCCGCGCGTACTGACCGCCTTTCTCGCCGGGATCGCCCTCGCCTCCAGCGGCATGATCTTTCAGGCGCTTTTCCGCAATCCGCTGGCCACGCCGTTCACGCTCGGGGTTTCCGGCGGAGCGGCGCTCGGCGCGACGCTCTGGATGCGCTTCGGCGCGCCGATGCTGATCGCCGGGGTTGCCGGATCGTCCATCGCCGGATTTATCGGCGCACTCGGCGCGGTTGCCCTGGTGTACGGTCTGGCGCGCGTCAAAAGCGGATTCTCGACGGATACCCTGCTGCTGGCGGGCGTGGCGGTGAATCTCTTTTTTTCCAGCCTGATTTTGCTGATGCAGTATTTCAGCGATCCGGGCGAAACGTTCCGAATGATCCGCTGGCTGATGGGCGGTTTTTCCGTTGTCGGTTTTACAACACCGATCAACCTGACGGTCTTTACCGCTGCCGGTATGATTGTGACTGCCATGCTGACGCGCGAAATGAATCTGCTGCTGACCGGAGAGGAACTGGCCGGCGCGCGCGGCGTCAATGTGGACCGTACCAGGAAGATGCTGTTTCTGGCGGCGTCGCTGATGACCGGAGCCGCGGTCGCCTTCTGCGGGCCGGTGGCGTTTGTCGGCCTGATGGTTCCGCATATCTGCAGGCAGTTCATCGGTTCCGACCATCGGAAACTTTTCCCGGCCGTGATCCTGTTCGGCGGAGCGTTTATGGTGTTTTGCGACGGCCTTGCCCGTACACTGCTCGCACCGACGGAAATGCCTGCCGGGCTGATCACATCACTGCTCGGCGGCCCGTTTTTTCTCTGGCTTCTGCTGCGCAAAGCATAACCCGTGTCTTTCTTTTCTTGTAATTCTGTACCGCCTGATAAATGCTTTTAAAGCATGATAGAAAACCTGATCTTGCAGCAGAGGAAATAACAGATGCCCGAACAAACCCCGAAGCACCTCATTGCGCTGAAGGAAGAAACTGCGCGGAACCAGGTTAAAATTGCGCTGGCCCTGGTGGCGGTCATCCCCGCGCTGTCCCTATTCTATATCGGAATGCTGGTCGGTTCAAACGCCTCGTATCTCACCTTTCCCACGGTTGTTCTGGTTATTCTGTCAACGGTTCTGGTGGCCACGCCCGGGTTTCTGATTCTTCGGAAATACCCGGACAATATCCTGAAGCTGAAGCAGTACATCACCGATATTGCCCGGGGCACTTTGCCGGACAAAATCCAGCTGGTTAACACCAATTCGTCTGATGATATTAAATACATCGAGGACTCATTTAATACCGTTCTGGAGGAAATGCGACATCGGATTCAGTCGGCTGAAGACCAGTTGAAACGGGAACATACGTTACGAGAGACCATCCAGCAGCAGCAGCAGACCCTTCTTGAGGCGGAACGTCACCGGGCAATGATTCAAACGCTGGGAGCCGCCTGCCATCATATCGGTCAGCCGGCCACCGTGCTTCAGATGAGAATGGACCTCTTGCGGAACCTGGCAACCAACAAAGAGGAAAAAGAAGACATCGAAGGCTGTGTTGAAGCTGTACAGCAGATCACCGAAATTCTCCACCAGCTGCAGCGGGTCAGTGAATTCCGGACGGTTCCGTATGCACAGTCCGGTGAAGTCCTGCAGGACCGGATCCTGGACGTCGATTCATTCAGTCAGGCGTTTTAACCACCACTCAAGCTCTCCGGAATACCGAAGAAGCTTGACCTACAAGTTGAATTGCAAGGCGACCTTCCCGACGGGAGGTTGCGATCCTGACCCCAGTATAAAATGCTCCAGAGCGTTACCACTCATTCAGCAGAGCAATCCGGGCGAGACCTTTCAGGGTCAGGTGAGGGTCGACCGGAACCGGATGATCCCAGCCCTCGAAGACCCATTTGGCGAAACCGCCGGTGGCGCAGACTTTTGTGCCGCGACCGAGTTCCTTCTTAAGCTGGGCGAGAATCTCCTTCACCATGCCGAGATAGCCGTAGTGCGCGCCAATCCGCATGGCCTCTTCCGTACTGCGGCCGACTAGGTGCGTCGTTTTAATCGGTTTGATATGCGGCAGCAGTGCGGTTTTCTCGGCGAGATAATCGAACATCAGCGGCAGGCCGGGACAGATAATGCCGCCGACATACCCTTCCCGCTTTTTCACGATATCAAAGGTCAGCGCCGTGCCGAAATCGCAGACAACGACCGGTGCGCCGTAAGCCGCCGCGGCTTCGCAGGCATTTGCCAGCCGGTCTGCGCCGATCGTTTCCGGATTCGGATAGGAAACCGCCACACCGAGGTTAAGAGTGTGATCAACCCAGAGAATATCCTTTACGCCGGACTGTTTCAGGAACCGTTTCCAACGGGCATTGACGCCGGGCTTCACAGAGGCAATCACCGCCCGGTCGGGAACCGCCGTACGCGTCAGCGCCGGCTCGCCGGACGGGGTTCGCTGTATCCGCGACAGTTTCAAGCCGCGGACGACCGCCAGCGAGGTGCTGGTGTTGCCAATATCGATGACCAAAGTCGGACTCATAAACCGAATTCCGAAATCAGGCCCAGTCCAGCGCCAGATCCATGGACGGAGCGGAATGCGTCAGCGCACCGACGGAAACGGCATCCACACCGGTCTTGGCGATTTCCCGGATGGTCTTGAGATTGACGCCGCCGGACGCCTCGGTTTTGCAGATGCCTTCGCACAGCTTGACGCATT
>JBFWJN010000231.1:0-5139 GCA_050253185.1 Kiritimatiellales bacterium
TGATCTGGGCGGTCGCCGTGAAGCAAACTATCAGCACGTTCCTCCCGGACACTATCGGTTTGAGCTGCTTGCGGCCAATCGCGATGGAGTGTGGAATATGGAACCGGTCAGTATTCATATTCTGGTTCAACCTCACTTCTGGGAAACCTGGTGGTTCCATGCCGCAATTATCGTATTTTGCACTCTGCTGCTCAGTTTTATTGTATTCAGCATTAGCGATCGGATCCACCGAAAGAAGGTGATCCATGCGCAGCAGTTGCAGGCGGTTGAAGAAGAGCGTACCCGCATTGCCATGGATATCCATGATGAGATCGGATCGGAAGTGACCCGCATCACGCTGCTGTGTAATCTTTTTATTCACACTTTTCGGGTAAAGGACTGGAGCAAGGCTCCCCGTCATCTGAATGAACTGGATCGCGTATCGCAGAAGCTTGTGAAATCGCTGGATGAAATTGTCTGGGTAGTTCGTCCCTCCAATGACAACCTGAAAAGTCTGCTGCTGTATCTTTCGGAATACGCGGTAACTCTGCTTGAAGAGGCCGGTATCGAATGTGATGTGGACATTCCCGAAGTTTTGCCGGAGATCAATGTTTCCGGCCCGGTGCGTCATAACCTGTATCTCGCAGTCAAGGAGGCACTGAATAACTGTATAAAACATGCGAATGCCACTTGTGTTCATCTCGGTGTTGAAATAGGAACCCATATATTCACGATTGTTATCGAAGATAATGGATGCGGCATAGACCATATTAACGGGCCGTTTAAGCGCGGGATGATAAGCATGGAGCGCCGCATGGCCTTGATCGGCGGAAGATTTTCTGTCGAATGCGGCGGCAGCGGGGGAACCGCGGTTATATTCACGGTTCCGATTGAAAGACCGAAGGAATGATAGAAAGACCGAACAGAGTTGTTTCGCTTCGTGGTGATTCAATGCATAAATAAGTGGAGCGTGTTATGGATAAACAAAACTCTGTAGTCATTGTGGATGATGACCGAGGAACCCGTGAGCTGCTTGCGGATTTGCTGGAAATTTCGCCCAAGTTCAAATGTGCCGCAGTATATGCTGACGCGGCAGAAGCGGCAAAAGGCATTCTGGAGCTCAAACCCGATATTGTTCTGATGGACATCAACATGCCCGGCATGAACGGCATTGAATGTGTCAGACAATTGAAACCGTGGCTGCCGGAAACCGACTTTCTCATGCTGACGGTTTATAAGGAATCGGAATTCATCTTTCAGGCACTGGAGGCCGGGGCGGTCGGTTATCTGCTCAAGCGGGCGATCGGGTCGGATCTGATCGATCGAATGGAAGAGGCCGTAGCGGGCGGCTCCCCCCTTGACAGCTCCATCGCGCGCATGGTGGTCGATTTTTTTCACAGAAAGTCGATAGCGCAAAGTTCCGAGATTCAGGAATTATCAGATCGTCAGATGGAAATTCTGCAGCTGATGTCGCGCGGTCGCTCCTATAAAGTGATCGCAAGCGAACTCAACCTTTCGATTCATACGATTCACTCCTATATCCGAGTGATCTATGAAAAGCTGCATGTGCATTCCAAGGCCGAGGCGATTGCAAAATGGGCCGGTCTGGACAAATGATGAGGAAGGCGAAGGCCTCAACGGTCCCGGAGGATGACCGCCGGGACGTTCCTTTCACTTTCGGTCTGTCAGTTATCCGCGTGTCATAACGGTTTTGCATCGGTCGGCCGGTGATAACGGAGTTTGGTATTCCATTCTGCGTTCCCGGAAAGCCGGATGTCCCGGCTGGAAGATGCTAGATCAATTGTGTAACTCCCCGACTCGACCAGCCAGTTCTTCTGGCTGATATCATAATACGCCAGGACCTCAGGACTGAGGCAAAACTCAACCGGATGGGCTTCTCCGGGGGCCAACTGAATTTTCTTATAAGCCTTCAGTTCACGAACGGGGCGGTCAACTGATGGATGGTCCTGTCCAATATACAGTTGAACGACTTCGCTGCCGGCAACATTTCCCGTGTTTTTGATTGTGGCGCTGACAACAAGGCCGGTCGGGCCGACATGGAGATTTAAATTACTGTATTCAAATGTCGTATAACTCAATCCGTGCCCAAACGGATAGCGGACCGCCGAATGGTTGCGGTCGTACCAGCGGTATCCAATAAAAATTCCCTCTTTATATTCTACAGGGGGACAATCCGGCAGACTCTTGTCTACCGCATTGATTTTTTTCTGTCCCCAGCTGGCCCCTTCCGGGATATATCCGAATGCAGGAGCATCACTGAACCGGCGTTCGATCGTATAAGGAAGTTTCCCTGACGGATTAACCTGTCCAGTCAGCACTTCAGCGACAGCCGTTCCCCCGTACTGCCCGGGGAAATAGGCCCAGACAACAGCCGCGGCCTTGTCGTCCCAGTCCATTTCGATTCCCGAGCCGGAATTCACAACAACTACCGTTCGCTGGTTTAAGTTTACGCAGCGCCGCGCAAGCTGTTCCTGTTTTCTATCGAGTTTCGGATAGGAATCCGTGCTTTCTTTTGTCCAATGGTCAACGCAGACAATTACTGTTTTTGCGCTGCGAATCTGACTGTCTGAAACCGTTTCCCAGTTTTCTGCGATCTCAACGTTATTGCTGCCGAGCAGCTTTGATAATTCCGGAGCAATGTTTCTATGATCGTATCCTTCCACCCAGCCGGAGCCTCCTCCGGCGTAACAGGTTTTCAATGCCGACGGTCCCAGGACCAGTACGGATTCGTTTCCTAAAGGAAGAATTCCATTGTTCTTTAACAGGGTGATCGATTCCTGTGCCGTTTTCAGTGCCACCGTTTCCCACTCCGGCCGCTCAGAGGCCAGGCCCGGAGAAAGCGATTCCCGATCGTACAGTCCCAGGCGAAAAAGAGGAGTCAGAATCCGTTTGGCAATCACATCCAGATTGGTGCGGGATTGGGACGAAATGGACTGGGAAAATGCAGGTATTTTCTTAATGGCCGGCATTGAAATATCGAGCCCGCAGGTCAATACCTTGGCACTGAACCATGCTGCGCTCCAGTCAGACATGACCAATTCATTGAATCCGATGTCCTGTCTCAGCAAACCGTTCAGTGCTTTCGGGCTGCAGCTGACTTTTTCCCCGTTCATCCAGTTGTACGAACTCATGATTGCGCCGACACGGCCTTTATACACCGCATCATACCATGGGCGCATATAGAGCTCATGAAGCGTTCTGTCATCGACAATGATATTGGAATCATGGCGGAGCCATTCATGATTATTGCAGATGAAATGCTTTGCCACAGCCAGCACTTTTTCATTCTGCATGCCCTGAATATAGGCCGATGCCATTTCTCCGGCTAAATGAGGATCTTCGCCCATATATTCAAAGTTACGCCCGCAGGTTGAGGTGCGGTAGAGGTTGACGCCGGGTCCCAGAAGAATATCCACGCCCACCTGTCTGCACTCACGAGCCAGCGCACGTCCATATGCAGAGGCCATGGAAGGATCCCATGACGCCGCCAGCGCCACAGAGCAGGGATAAGCAATCGTTCCCGGATCCGAAACCGTCATGATATTTGAACGCACATGAACCCCCGCCGAAGCATCAGACATCGTCAACTGACGAAGAGCGAACCGTTTCAGTGCACGGATGTGGAAACTGTTGTATCCTCCGGCCATCTGGAATTTTTCGTAGTCTGTCATCAGAGATGCCACGTTTTCTGCGCGGACTTCTGCCGGAAGGGACGCATTTCGATAAGGGGCATTTTCAGGAATGGATGGAATTTTCGGGGCAAAAGCGGCGTTAAGATCGCGGTTGTTGATGCGGATCTCAGACAGCCCCTGCCGGCTGCCCTTCAGGCGAATCCGAATATAGCGGACTTTCTGCGGAGTGCTGAATTCAGCGGAGGCACCGGTTATGGACTTTTCACCGTTGTACTGCCATACCTGTTCCCAACGTTTTCCATCCTGAGACAGATCAATAAAATAAGTGCAGTTGTTAATTCCGTTCTGCCACGACAATTCCACCGACTGAATCGCTTCAGGCTGTTTCAGCTGAATCTGGACCCAGTTTTCTTTGGAATAATCCGAAGGAATCCACGGCATCGTTGGATCCTGGTCGGCGACCAGAAATCCGGGGGCCTGAGGAAGCGCTGAAGAGACATCAATTCGGGCATCCATTGACTGAGCGGAGGCGATATTCATGGAAACAAGACCACAGAGGAGAATATTTTTATAAATATGGGAATACTTTATCTGACGCATTACTTTTAACTTATCGGCTACGATCATTATTTACCTCGTTACGCTCTCAATTACTTACTTCTTTGTTTCTAAAATAGACTGATAAGGGCCCCAGGGCAAGGAAGAACATTCGTTCGTTTTGCATATTTCAGCCAAAGATCCGCCATTTCCGCAGCTCTTTCTGGATATTCAGCAATCAAGTTATGCATTTCAGAACGATCTGCACGAATGTCATATAATTCCCACGGGGAGTTCCATCCTTTGGCCACCAGTTTCCATTGCCTATCCCGAATCGCTCTGTTTCCTTCGTGTTCCCAGTACAGAATTCGAGATGGAAGATCTTGATTCTGAAAGGCCGGCACCAAGCTGATCCCTTCCATGGGATGAATTTTTCCACCGGGATACGTTGCTCCGGCCACGTCTGCGCAGGTCGTCATAATATCGATAATATGACCGGGCTGCTGGGTAATCGCTCCATGCGACGGAATCCCTCTTGGCCAGAAGGCAATCAGCGGCGAAGAAATACCGCCTTCATGAACATAATGTTTATATTCACGAAACGGGGTGTCGGAAACATTGGCCCAGTTTCGACCGTAAGCAATATATGTGTCTGCTGCTCCCGGCATCACATTCGGCCCGCCCAGAACTGCCCGGCCGTCCCGAGTGCGCATCGGCGGCCAGGTTTTTGTCTGCAGTTGATCGGGTCCCATCGGTTTAATTCCGGGTAAATGCCATTTTGGATTATCATGTCGCCCTAAATCTTCATCGCATGCGCCATTGTCCTGTAAAAACAGGATGAGAGTGTTGTCCAGTTGTCCCTGACTTCGTAATTCATCGACAATTTCACCGATTCCTCTGTCCATGCAATGGATCATGGCTGCATAGACCTCCATGCAGCGAGCCTCCCATTTTTTATCAGGCTGGTTTG
>JBFWJN010000232.1:0-5116 GCA_050253185.1 Kiritimatiellales bacterium
CACCTGCTTGCGTTTGATACGAAGCTGCTCGCTGTAGTCCAGATGCTGCCACTTGCAGCCGCCGCACGTACCGAAATAGCGGCAGCGCGGCTCCGTCCGGCAATCAGACGGCTTGACCACTTCGGTCAGCCGGGCGACGAGGTAGCGCTTTTTCATCTTATAGATCTGCGCCCGCACCGTGTCGCCGACCGCCGCCGGTCCCTCCACAAAAACGCGGATGCCGTCGTCCAGCTTTCCGACACAGCGGTTCTTGTCCGCCGTATCAAAAAGCTCCGTCTCAATGATTTGTCCTTTTTTCACCATCAGCGCGCCGTTAAACCACGAACCGGCCCCGCCGGTCTATTCAATTTTCCAACCATTGGAAACAATCGCACAGGGCATCGTGGATTTTTTCCAAAGTCTGGAATTTTTCGATCCGTTTTTTCCAGAGTTTGGAAAAGGCCTTTAAAATTGACCGGGACAGGACAAAAAGCGTACTTTCCCGGACTGCATGAGTGAAATCACTCTCCATTTTGATAACGCCCGCGAGGCGACCGACCTGACTGCTTTTCCTCCGCACACACTGGACGCGGCGGAAAAACTGTTTGACGTGTCGCTGACGGCGCGTGATACGTGGCTGAAGATCGACGGCGAGCAGCCGGAGAATGCCGTACGCTTTTTCGAGAGCCTGCGCGAGGCCCGGATGCGCGGTATGCCGCTGAGCACGCCGCTGGTGGATTATACGCTGCAGGCGTTTGCTGACGGACGGGAAGGCGTGCTGGAAAAATTCGCCTCGATGCGCATCGACGTGAGCCCGCGCAAGTCGCCGGTTTTCCCGCGCACGATCGGCCAGCAGATTTATCTCGATGCGATCGAGCACCATGCGATCACCTTCGGTCTCGGCCCGGCCGGAACGGGCAAGACCTATCTGGCGATGGCGGCGGCGGTGTCGGCCCTGCTGAAAGATGAGGTCAGCCGGATTATCCTGACCCGCCCGGCGATCGAGGCGGGCGAAGCGCTCGGATTCCTGCCCGGCGACCTGCAGCAGAAAATCGACCCGTACCTGCGGCCGCTGTACGACGCCCTGCACGACATGCTGCCCGCCGAGGAAATCCAGCGGCTGATGGAGCGCGGCGTGATTGAAGTTGCCCCGCTGGCCTACATGCGCGGCCGCACGCTGAACCATGCGTTTGTGATTCTTGATGAAGCCCAGAACACCACCCCGCAGCAGATGCTGATGCTGCTGACGCGCCTCGGTTTCGAGTCGCACGCGGTGATCACCGGCGACCCGACCCAGGTCGACCTGCCGGAAAAGAAGACGTCGGGCCTGCTCGACGCCCATCGCGCATTGCAGAAAATCCAGGGACTCACGTTTGTTGAACTGTCTGAAGAAGACGTGGTCCGCCATCCGCTGGTGCAGAAAATCATCCGCGCCTACCGTCACCACAGGGGATAAGCCCCGCAATTTCGAGGACCGCCGTGAAACGGAAACTTTTTAAGCAAACCACCGAACGCGTTGCCGCGACCAAGGACCTGACCGCGCACCGGGCGAAGCGTAAACTGCCGGTGTTCAACCTGCTCGTCGGCATCTTGGGCTGGCTGCTGGTGATCACGGTTTTCTACAGCGGACGCCTGATGCGCCCGCAGCAACTGGCGCTCGGCCAGCAGGCCCCGGAAACCGTGGTTACAGCGGTCGATTTCAAAGCGGAGACCCTTGCCGCGACCCAGCTGAAGAAACGCGAGGCGGCCGACCAGATCCTGCCGGTGTTCGCCGTGGAAACCACCGGAATCGATCGGGCACGGCAGGCGCTGACGAAGGTGGTGCCGCGCCTGAAGTCGCTGCGAACGACGACGTCTCCCGAGCAGAACGTCCTGCTCAAAACCTCGATCACCGACCTGCTCGACGCCTTTGCGGTTTCGCTGACGACGGATGAACTGCTTCGGATTGTTCCGCCCGAAGAGCCGGATCTGCAGACGGTTATTCTGTCCGCGATCACCGTGCCGATCCAGACCGGCATTATTTCCGAGACCGACCTGAAAAACCGCTTTAACGGCCTCGCGATACACGACCAGATTACCGTCCGGGAACCCAAAACCGAAACCATCCGCGACCTCAGCTCGTTTCAGGTCCAGTCGGAGGCTCTGCAAAACGCGGTTGCCGCAATTTCCCGGCAGCTTCCGCACGACAACCGCGACGACGCAGTGATCCGCAAACTGATTCTCCCGTGGATGCACCCGAATGTGGTCTACGATGCGGCGGAAACCGCTGCCCGCCGCGCGCAGGCCGTCGATATGATCGAGCCCGTTATGGACTCCGTGGAAGCGGGCACGATTCTGGTGCGCGCGGGCGATACCGTGAGCGAGCAGACGCTCCGCTGGCTGACCGCCCACGAGAAGCGGCTGAGCGAACTTGAAACGCCGGCCGAACGGATTCAGCGGCTGGGCGGCAGCGGTGTGCTGCTGCTGATCGGCCTCTGCCTGACCGCGGCCATCGCCGGGGTCATCCGCCCGGTTACGCTGCGCTGCCGCCGCGACGTGCTGCTGCTGTTCACCATCACACTGCTGCCGTTGCTGATCGGCAAGGCGCTGCTGCACCTCGCGGTCAACCTGAGCCTGCTGCCGCCGGCGCTGCTCGATTTCATGATGCCGCTGGCGCTCGCGCCGATCCTTGCGTCGGTTCTGCTCGGCGGATCGGCCGGGCTGATTGCCGGGTTCTGGACCAGTTTTGCGCTGGCCGTGCTGCCCGGCGGCAATTTCAACATTCTCGTGACCGGCCTGATGGTGACGCTGACGGCGGTTTACACCACTCGCGATGTCAAACGCCGCACCTCGCTGTTCCGTGCGGGACTCTGGGCTGGCGCCGTAAAAATCTTCTTTGCGCTGAACCTGGCGGTGATCAACCAGCCGGCATGGACGGTTCTGCTGCCGCAGATCGGCACCGCCCTGCTCAGCGGGATCGTCTCGGCCCTGCTCGCCATTCTGCTGATTCCGCTGTTTGAGCACCTGTTTAAGGTGACAACCGACATCACGCTGCTGGAACTCTCCGACCTCAGCCACCCGCTGCTGCAGAGCCTGGCGATCAACGCGCCCGGCACCTATCACCATTCGCTGATGATGGCCAGCCTCGCCCAGAACGCGGCCGATTCGATCGGCGCCAACGGACTGATGCTGCGCGTCTGCGCCTATTTCCATGATATCGGCAAACTGGTGAAACCGGGATTTTTCAGCGAAAATATCCAGTTCACCGAAAACCCGCACGATGACCTTTCGCCGAGCATGAGCACGCTTGTGATCGTCTCGCACATCAAGGAAGGTGTAACGCTGGCGAAAAAATACAAGCTGCCGCAGGTCATTATCAACGGCATCGAACAGCACCAGGGCACCAGCCTCGTTTCCGTTTTCTACCACCGAGCCAAAGCCCAGCAGCAGAAAGAAAACGGCAGTTCCGCACAGCCGATCAATGACGAGGATTTCCGCTATGAAGGTCCCAAACCGCAGAATCGTGAAATGGCCATTCTGATGCTGGCTGACGGCTGCGAAGCCGCCTCGCGCTCGCTCGAAAAACCGAATCCGGTTCGCATCGGCAACCTGATCGGGGAAATTTTCGACTCCCGCCTGCGCGACGGCCAGCTCGATGAATGCAACCTCACGCTTGCCGAACTGAGCCGCATTAAACAGTCGTTCATTTTCACGCTCACCAACATGCTTCACGGACGCGTCGCCTATCCGAAAGAGGAAAACGAGAAAGAATCCAAAAAGGACGAAGCGCCAAAACCCGACAGCCATCCCGCACAGGCCCAATGAAAACCTGCGTTCGAAACGATCAGAAAAAAGTCCGGCTGAACACGGCCGCCGTCCGGAAACTGACCGCTGAACTGGCGGAAAAACTGACACAGGCTGATCCGGACAGCACCTGGGAGGAAGTCACCCTGCTGCTCACCGACGACGGCGGCATCACGCAGGCCAACCGCGAATTTTTCGGCAAGGACCGACCGACCGACGTCATCAGTTTCCGCTGCAATCCGATCCCCGGCGAAGCGGGTTGTACCGGTGATCTGCTCGTCAACGTCGAGCGCGCCGTGCAGGAAGGCCCGCGACACGATGGAGCCGACGCGGAACTCGCGCTCTATATTGCGCACGGATTCGATCATCTCTCGGGAGCCGACGACGACACGCCTGCCCGCCGCGCCGCCATGCGGCGCACCGAAATGCGCTGGCTGAAAGAATTGAAACCGTTCACAGGAAACCTGATAGTGGGCCTGTCATGAACGGAATAGACTATCAGCACCTGACCTACAGCATCGCCGCCCTGCTCTTTGCCGGCTTCTGGGCGGTGCTTTTCGCCGCTTTCCGTGAAACGGGCAATGCGGGAATCATCCGGCTGGCCGAAAAAAAACCGAACGCCAAGGAGGTGTTCATCCGCTGGTCCAAACGCTGGAACCTGCTGCGCACCACACTGCGTTTCTGCCTGACGCTGTTTGAAATCACCGCGGTTTATTTTGCTCTCCGTGCCTTTTCATTTACATATCCTATCCAGTGGATCGGCCTGATGCTGGGAATGACGCTGCTGTACCTGCTCTTCATCCGCGTCATACCGTTTGTCCTCGCCGAAAGTTATGCGGACCGGCTCTCGCTCTTTTTCCTGCCGCTCGTCATCGGCTGCACCTGGCTGCTCTCGCCGCTGGTCTGGCCGGTCTATATGCTGGAGCGCGGACTGCTGGCGCGCGCACTCTCGTCGGCCGACGAAGACGACCGCCCGACACCGGAAGAGGAAATTATGACGCTCGTCGACGAAGCCGACGATGAAGAGCTCGAAGAGGGTGAGCGCGACATCATTCGCGGCGTTTTCGAACTCGGCGAAACGGTGGCGCGCGAAATCATGACACCGCGTGTCGACATCGAGGGACTGCGCGCCGAAAATTCCGTCAAAGAATGTATCGATAAAATCCAGCAGCTGCGGCATTCGCGCTTCCCGGTTTATGAGGAAACCATCGACAACGTCTGCGGCGTTGTGCACGTCAAAGACATGCTGCGCCTGCTGGCGCGCGGCGAAGGCGACGCGCCGGTTTCCGGTATCGTCAAAAAACTGAGTGTCGTTCCTGAAACCATGCCAATCAACGAACTGCTGCGGCAGATG
>JBFWJN010000233.1:0-5107 GCA_050253185.1 Kiritimatiellales bacterium
CTCGCGAAGCACGGCTTCGGTTACGCTTCCGGTCAGCATCTTGCGCAGCATGCCGTGTCCGTGCGAGCCCATGATGATCATGTCGGCACCGAAATTTTCTGCCTGTTCCAGCAGGCATTCGGCGGCATGGCCTTTCAGCAGCATGGCCTGCGCCGGCACGCCGTCCCGGCGCAGTTTTTCGGACAGGTGGAGCAGGGCCTGATGTTCCCGATTGTACTCTTTGGCGCACAGGTCGCGGGACATTTCTATATCGTCGAGCGGCAGGTTGATGAGCGGATCCTGGGAAAAGTCCAGCCAGTAGGTCTGGGCAACGGCCGGGAGTCGATCCGACGTAACGTGAACCACCCACGTTCTGGCGTCCAGTGCCTTTGCCAGTTGCCCTGCCTGTTCAATGAGCCGTTCCGTGCACTTCGAAAAGTCCACCGCGACCAGAATCTTCTTCATGGCAAACTCCTTCCTGTTTCTTCTGCGCCTTCAGTTTAGCCCGGGCAGAGGAAGAAGCAAGGAGCGGTTTACTCAGGTTTCGGGAATCCCGGACTGCTTTTGGCAGTGAACGATCCGTCCGGTGCGTGCAGGATAAAGAAAGCTTGGAACGCCGGATTTTCAGCCAGCCAGTCCAGTCCTTTCTGCGAACCCATCACGCACAGCGATGTGGCGATGGCGTCGGCATCCATGCAGCGGTCGGCAAGCACCGTGACGGCCGCGACGTCCGACTCGGCCGGCCGGCCGGTGCGCGGATCGATGATGTGCGAAAAGCGCGTGCCATCTTCGCGTACCCGGAAGTTACGGTAGTCGCCCGACGTCGCCATCGCCCGGCCCGAAATTTCCAATGTCTGGAAAATTGTCTGTCCGAAAGCCTTGCCGGGTTCCGGCGATTCAATGCCGACACGCCACGATTTGCCGGACCGGTTGCTTCCGTCCGCAACGATTTCGCCACCGATTTCGACGATGAAGTTTTTCCGGCCGTTCGCACGCAGGACGTCGGCCACCTGATCGACGCCGAATCCTTTGGCGATTGCGGAGAGATCCAGCTGAAGTTTTTTGTTTTCCTTGGCCAATGCCCCGTCACTCAGGTGAACCTTCTGCCAGCCGACGGCGGGCAGGATCGATGCGACATTGTCCTGATCCTTGCCCGGCCCGAAGCCCCAGTGATCAACCAGCGGCTTGACCGTCGGATCGAACGCGCCGTCCGTTCGTTCAGCATAGGCGAGGGCACTCTGAACCACTTCAGCAAAATCCGGTGAGATCGGGAATTTTTCCAATGATTGGAAACGGTTGAACTGCGAAATCTCGGTGTCATTCTGCCAGGTGGACATTCGGCGGTTGACGTCGGCCAGCGCGGTGTCAATCTGAGCGCGCAGCGAGCCCAGATTCTTTTTGGAAATCGAGCCGGCAACGGTGATATGACAGAGCGTGCCCATCGTCGGCTGTTCCCACGACGGATTGACGGCGCCGCGCGACCGGAACAGGAACAGGCCGGCAGACAGCGCGGCGAGGCAGAAAATGATCAGCAGTGTTTTTTTCATATCAGTCGAACCGAATGGTGCGCAGCAGTCCGTTCAGTTCCTCTTTTTCCTCTTCGGTGCTGTGCGTTGCGCAGAAGACGAGGACGGCGCCGTTACGCAGCGCGGCATAGTGCCGCTGCGTGTTGTGATTGGCTAGTTTGACGAGCAGCGTATCGAACGGAACGTTGCCGAGCTGCACCTCCGGACCTTTCCGGATGACGAGTTCCGGCGAGCGCTCCTTCATTTTTTTCGCGGCGTAGAGATTGAACACTGCGCTGTTCGTAATGACGGTTCGTTCCTCTTCCGACAGCGGTTCGGTGACGATGGAGAAGCTGGCCGTCGGCTGCTGCCGCGTGTTCAGGATAAAAGCGATGCAGGTGCTGTTGCCCTCGGGCTGTGTGATATCGCGGATCTGCCACGGGCTCAGGCTGTGCCAGTGTTCGGGGACCTGGAAGGAAAAGTTGAAGAAGCCGTTGCTGTAGGTTCCGTCGCTGATCGTGCCGGGGTCGGAGACGGCATACGTCCGTTCCGACGGATGGCGCGGCATGCAGGCCGCGGTGATCATCAGCAGTCCGGTTCCGGCGAAAAGGACGATTCGCTTCATAAAACTTTCTTATTTCAGGTCGTCGGAACGGTCGGCCGAAATGCGGTAAACAGTCTGTATCCGGCTCTGCTCCGCCTGAACCTTCTTCCGGTCGAGGATGATCTTTTCTCCGCCGGGATTGCAGAATTCGATGAATTCATTGCCGGCACCGGCTTCAACCAGTCCGATCATCTGTCTCAGGTTGCGCACCTTTTCTCCGTCGACGCTGTCGACGCGCCAGAAGCGCAGGTCCTGATAGCCCTGGTTGACATCGGCGGCGAGCACCTTGATGCCGATGACCACTTCGTTCATTTCTTCGGTGACCATATTGTCCTGCAGCATCGCCACGAGTTCTTTCGGCGCCTGATTGTACCAGTCGCGGCCCCACATCTCCATGAGGTTCTTGGTGAGCGGAACGAACACCACGCCGCCGTAAATATAGTAGGTCGGCAGAATATCATAGAGTTCCATAGGAATCAGCCAGTCGTGTTCCAGGGGGAAGCGGAGCGTGATGTCGATCGGCAGCACGGTTCCGTTACGCAGAATACTCAGCTGAATGGTATCGCCGAGCTGGTCTTCCTGGATGTAATAGCTGAACGCAGTACGTTCTTTCGGGCGGAATTCAACGGTTCCGTCGTCGGCAACCGGATGATCCTTGATTTTCAGCAGAACGTCGCCGTCCTGCAGGATTCCATCAGCGGCTGATCCGTAAACCACTTTGGTGATGAGTACGCCGGTCTGCTCCGGAGCCATCCGATAGCAGCGGCGCATGTCGGGATTTTCCATTTTCTGCCACTGAATGCCTAGGCCAGGAATGCCGTCGAGCCGCCCGTTGCTGATGTCTGTGAGGAAATGATGAATCACCGGAGCCGGAATAATGTAGCCGATGTTGTCGGCCTGCGTCATGCCCTGCATGGCGACGCCGACCACTTTGCCGTCGACCAGCGCGGGGCCGCCGCTGTTTCCGGGGTTGATTGCCGCGTCGATCTGCGCGGCCAGCAGCGAAACCGAACTGTGCGCATAGGTCTGGTGCTCAATGCGCGAAATAACGCCTTCCGTGATGCTCAGCGTGTCGCCGCCCATCGGAAAGCCGTATACATTCACCTCCTGCTGCGGTTCGGGCAGGTCTCCGAGTTCCAGCGGTTCAGTGCCGTCGAAAAACGTGGGATCGTCCACGCTCAGCAGGGCGAGGTCCGCCTGATGTGAAACAAACAGCACGCGGGCCTGATAACGCCGCGATTCGCCGAAGCGGCGGACCTGAATAAAGGTTTCGTCGCGCACGACATGCCCGTTGGTCAGGATGCGGTTTCCGTCGATAATGCATCCCGATCCGGTGGACGACTGCGTGCCGCGCATGTTCCACGGGTTGTAGTAGTCCGGGACATTATGCACGGTGTAGATCTTCACAATGGCGCCGCGGATATCCTTTGCCATACCCGTTGCGGCGAGCAGAATGAGGCCTACGACAATGCCGGTCAGTCGTTTTTTCATCATGGACGTCTCCTTGAGTAAAATTCCGGGTCATCATACGCGCCGGGCCGCCGCGCGCCAATGCCGCAGGCGGATTTTTCCAGGGTTTGGAAAAATCCGTCTCACGGTTTCCAAACATTGGAAGCTTTGGGTTTGACCGGAACGGGGGGGCGGTGCGACACTCGGAAACTCAATTTATCCGGAACCGGGGAGTGTATGGGATATGAGTGACTGGATCGGCCATGAATGCGGCATCGCCGCCATCCGGCTTTTGAAGCCGTTCGACTATTATGTCGAAAAATACGGATCGCCTTCGTTCGCGATCAATCGCCTCTACCTTTTAATGGAAAAACAGCATAACCGCGGGCAGGACGGAGCCGGCGCTGCGGTGGTCAAGCTGGATGTCGCTCCGGGAAACCCGTTTATTTTTCGTTCGCGATCGGCGGAGAAGGATCCGATTGCTCAGGTTCACCGCCATATGCTGTCGTCGCTGGCCGAGTCGCAAAGCCTGAATCCGGAGGTCGCCCACGATCCGGTCTGGCTGAAACGCAGCGCCAAGTTCGCCGGCGAACTGCTGCTCGGCCATCTGCGCTACGGGACGCGCGGGCAGGGCGGTATTTCCTTCTGTCATCCGTTTCTTCGACAAAGCAACTGGCGCAGCCGCAACCTTGTGCTGGCGGGTAATTTTAATCTGACGAACAACGACGAGCTGTTCCGGACACTGGTCGAACTGGGGCAGCATCCGCGCAACGAAACCGATACGGTGATGGTGCTTGAGAAAATCGGCCATTTCCTCGATGAGGAGAACGATCGCCTGTTTCGCGAATTCCGCAAGGAAGGACTGGAGCGCGCCGATATTTCGATGAAAATCGCTGAAAACCTTGATCTGGTGACGGTGCTGAAGCGCGCGGTGAAGAATTTCGACGGCGGTTATACAATGGCCGGAATCATCGGGAACGGCGATCTGTTTGTGGTGCGCGACGCCTGCGGGATCCGACCCGGGTTTTTCTATCGCGACGATGAGTTTGTTGTTGTCGCCTCGGAGCGGCCGGCCATTCAGACGGCGTTCAATGTGCCGGTGGATGCGGTGGAGGAAATCAAGCCGGGCCACGCGCTGATCGTTCGCCGCTGCGGCGAGGTGCTTCACGAGCGGATTTCCGAGCCGCTGCCCGTCAAACCCTGTTCTTTTGAGCGCATCTATTTTTCACGCGGAACGGATGGCGATATTTACCGCGAGCGCAAACAGCTTGGCCGTCAGTTGACCGAGCCGATTCTCAAGGCGATTGACTACGACCTCGAGAACACTGTGTTCTCCTATATTCCCAACACGGCCGATGCCGCGTTTTACGGACTGATGGAGGGCACGCGCGCCTATGTGGCGGAACGGGCGAAATACCATATTCTGCACGAAAAGGATCTGTCGCCCGAGCGCATTGCCGAGCTGATCAACTATCAGCCGCGCATGGAAAAGATCATGACGAAGGATGCGAAGCTGCGCACCTTCATTACGGCGGATTCCGACCGGCGCGATCTCGTTTCGCTGGTGTAC
>JBFWJN010000234.1:0-5100 GCA_050253185.1 Kiritimatiellales bacterium
TGCAACCGGCTGGCCGGTGGTTTCGGCGGCGAAGGCGTCGGCTTCGAATTCGTGTTTGCGCGAGAGGATGCTGCCGGCGATGCCGAGGATCATGCTGATGGGCGTGTAGAGAAAGCCGAAGAAGATAAAGCCGGCATAGAGCGGCGTTCCTTCAATTCCAAACGCAGCGTAGAGTCCCTGTTTGCTGATGAAGAGCGAGAGGATGAAGAACATCAATAAGGTCGAAGCCAGCGAGATCACGAGGCTCTTTTTGATGTGGCCGCGTTTGCAGTGGCCGATTTCGTGGGCGAGCACGCCGATCAGTTCCGGCACGCTGTGATTTTCGATGAGCGTGTCGAACAGGGCGATGCGTTTGGTTTTTCCGAAACCGGTGAAGTAGGCGTTGGATTTGGTGGAGCGTTTCGAGCCGTCAATTTTGAAAATGCCGCTGAGTTTGAATTTCTGCGCGGCGGCGAAGTCCTCGATTTTCGAGCGCAGTTCACCTTCTTCAAGCGGAGTGAATTTGTTGAAGAGTGGCAGGATGACGACCGGCGCGATGAACTGGATGAAAAGGCCGATGACGGCCAGCGCGCCCCAGGCCCAGAGCCATGCGTGCGGAACAGCGCTGAATATCCATAGAATAAGCGCGAAGATCGGTGCGCCGAGCAGGACGGTGAGCAGCAGTCCTTTGAGGATGTCGAGCACGAAGGTTTTCGGGGTGGTTTTGTTGAAGCCGTATTTTTCTTCCAACACGAACGTGTCGTAGATACTGAACGGAATGCCGACCAGTTGACTGAGCACAATGAGGATTCCGCCGAAGACCAGCCCCTGAAGGATCATGTGTCCGGATGCCGCCTGGGCGGCATCGTTGATCCAGCGGAAGCCGCCGAACAGGATAAAGGCAATGGTGAGCGGCAGCATGATGCCGGCCTGAATCTGGTGAAAACGGGTGTTGTCCTTCAGGTAGCGCTGGGACTTCGTGTATTTCTCCACATCGTAGATTCCCTGAAACTCTTCCGGTATTTCGGTGGAAACGTTGCAGACATTGAGGGTTTCGACAATCAGGTTGAGCAGCCAGTTGAAAACCAGCAGGGCGAGGATAAAAACCAGGTAAACGTTCATAATTTTGTACGTCCTTTTACGTTGATGGATAGGTGCATGAAAATATATTCTTACCCGCTATGAGTAAAACACTGTTTGACAAGATTTGGGATGCACACGTCGTAAAGGATCTGGGTAACGGCGAAGTGCTGTTGTACATCGACCGCCATCTGGTGCACGAGGTGACCAGTCCGCAGGCCTTCGAAGGCCTGCGCCTCGCCGGCCGCAAGGTGCGCCGCCCCGACCTGACGTTCGCCACGATGGACCACAACGTGCCGACTGACGAAAACCGGATGAATATCACCGATCCGATCGCCAAGGCCCAGGTGGATGCGCTGACACAGAATACCTCGGAAACCGGCGTGACGCTGTTTGCGCTGGGCGACGACCGCCAGGGCGTGGTGCACATTATCGGTCCGGAGCAGGGGATCATCCTGCCGGGCATGACGGTGGTCTGCGGCGACTCGCACACCGCGACGCACGGCGCGTTCGGTTCGATCGCGTTCGGAATCGGCACCTCCGAAGTGGAGCACGTGCTGGCCACCCAGACGCTGCGTCAGAAAAAGCCGAAAAACTATAAAGTTGAATTTACCGGCAAACTGCAGCCGGGCGTGACCGCCAAGGACATGGTGCTGAAACTGATTGGCATCATCGGTACGGCGGGCGGTACCGGCTGCGCGTTTGAGTTCTGCGGCGAAGCGATCCGCAGCCTGTCGATGGAAGGCCGCCTGACGATCTGCAATATGGCGATCGAAGGCGGAGCCCGCGCCGGACTGGTGGCTCCCGACGAAATCACCTTTGAGTACGTCCGCTCCGGCGACCGCAAATACGCCCCGAAAGGCGAAGAGCTGGAAAAAGCCATTACCGACTGGAAGACGCTTTATACCGACGACGGCGCAAAATTTGATCATGAGCTGACGATTGATGTGAGCGATCTGGCTCCGCAGGTGACGTGGGGAACCAGTCCCGGCATGGTAACGGATGTGACCGCCGAAGTGCCGGCACTCGACGCGGTTCCGGAATACAGTCCGGCCGATGTGCGTGCCGCGCTGAATTACATGGGCCTGGAACCGGGCATGAAGATGACCGATATCCAGATTGATACCGTGTTTGTCGGAAGCTGTACCAACGGCCGTATTGAAGACTTGCGTGAAGCCGCCGCAATGATCAAAGGAAAAAAGGTGGCCGACAGCGTCCGCATGATCGTGGTGCCCGGTTCAGAAGCCGTCCGCTATCAGGCGGAAAAGGAACGGCTCGACCGCGTTTTTGTGGAAGCCGGTGCCGAGTGGCGCTATGCCGGCTGCAGCATGTGTCTGGCGATGAATCCGGACAAACTGAAAGACAAGGAACGCTGTGCATCGACCTCCAACCGCAACTTTGAAGGACGTCAGGGCAAGGGCGGACGGACGCATCTGGTCAGCCCGGCCATGGCCGCCGCTGCCGCTGTTGCGGGTCATTTCGTAGATATCCGGGAGCTTTAATCATGGAAAAATTCAAAACATTCACAGGCACTGTCGCGGGCGTGAACCGCGCGAACATCGACACCGACGCGATCATCCCGAAAGAATACCTGAAGTCAATCAAACGGACCGGTTTCGGCGCGGCGCTGTTTTCGGACTGGCGCTACAACGACGACGGGTCCGACAATGCGGACTTCATCCTGAACAAACCGGAAGCCAAAGGCGCCGAAATTCTGGTGGCGCGCAATAACTTCGGCTGCGGGTCGAGCCGCGAGCACGCCGTCTGGGCGGTGCAGCAGTTCGGCTTCAAAGCCGTTATCGCCGCCTGCGAAGACGACACGCCCGCGTTCGCCGATATCTTCCGCAACAACTGCGGCAAGAACGGCCTGCTGACGATCGAGCTCGACAGCGCGAAGGTCGAAGAGATTTTCCAGACATTGGAAAAAGAACCCGGCGTGAAGGCGACGGTGGATCTGGAAAATCAGGCAGTGACCGTACATGCCGCCGCCGGTGACCAGATTTATCCGTTCAGCGTCGATGCCTCGCTGAAAAACAAACTGCTGAACGGTCTGGACGATATCGGCCTGACCCTGCAGTATGAGGCCGATATCGCGGCCTATGAAGCGCGCCGCGGATGACAACGGGAGCCGCTATGCAGAACCAGCGCGTTTTGATTCCGCTGATTGGAATAATTGCCCTTGTGGCGGTCGGCTTTGTGCTCAAGACCGCTCAAACAGTGGTTCTCCCGCTGATTATTGCATGGCTGCTTTCCTACATCTTTGCGCCGGTCGTCAACTTCCTTGCCAAACGGAAAGTCCCGACCGGCGCCGCCGTACTGGCGGTGCTGGTTCTACTGATCGGTTTTTTCTATCTGATCGGTATTTTTGTACAGACACGCGTGATGGGTTTTATTGCCCGCTATGACGAATACGCCGCACAGCTCACGCAGATCAGCAGCGATGTCATGCTGCGGTTCCACATTCCGGACAACTATCTGCAACAGTTCGACTGGGCCGGCCAGATCGGCCAGCGGCTGGTGGCTCTATCGGGATCGTTTGTCAGCGTGATGAGCACCATGGGAATGATCCTGATCTTTCTCGTATTCATGCTGCTTGGAAAGCCCTATACCCAGCACAAGATCGAAAAAGCGTTCCCGGCCCATCAGGCGCAGCGGATCACGGCGGTCACCAATTCAATCACCGGACAGATCAGCCGCTATCTGTTCATCAAGCTGATGGTCAGCGCGATCACGGGATTTCTCGTCTGGCTGCTGCTGGTCATCATGCATGTCGACTTTCCGGTCACATGGGCGGTGTTCACGTTCCTGCTGAACTTTGTTCCGATGGTCGGATCGGCAATCGCCACGGTTCCGCCGGTTCTCATCGCCCTCGTGCAGTTCTATCCGGCCTTCTGGCCCGCCGTCATCGTTCTGCTCGGACTGTTCCTGATCCAGCAGCTGATGGGCAGTTTCATCGAGCCGAACCTGATGGGCGACAGCCTGAACCTGAGTCCAGTTGTTATTCTTCTTTCCCTCGTATTCTGGGGCTGGCTGTGGGGCATCACCGGTGCGCTGCTGTCCGTTCCGATTGCATCCGCCATTAAAATTGTCTGCGAAAACATTGAAATGCTCCGGCCGATCAGCGTGCTGATGGGCTCCGGAAAATTTTCAATGAAACACAGCTGACCGGCTATGGAGCCTTTTATGAACCTGCCCGATATTCTTTCTTTCCCTGGTGTGAAACAGCGCATTTGCGAAGCGCTGGCTGAAGACCTTGGCCCGCAGACCCTCGATGCGACCTCCTACGGACTTGTTCCGGAAGGTGAAACCGCCAGGGCGCATCTCGTCGCGCGCGACGAGGGCATCCTCGCCGGCGGACCGGTCGCCGCCGAAGTGTTTCGCCAGGTCAACCCAAAGCTCGATGTAATGCAGTATAAGGTGGACGGTTCAGTGCTGAAACCCGGTGACCGGGTGCTGACCGTTTCCGGTCCGGCGCGCGGCATTCTCGTTGCCGAGCGCACCGCGCTGAACTTCATCCAGCGGATGACCGGCATTGCCACGATGACCCGTCGCTATGTCGAAGAGGCGAATAATTCGGATGTCATGATTCTCGACACCCGCAAAACGACACCGACGCTGCGCACTTTTGAAAAGTATTCCGTCGTCTGCGGCGGCGGCACCAACCATCGCTATGGCCTGTTTGACCGCGTGCTGATCAAAGACAATCACCTCGCACACTGGACCCGCGAAGGCGGGACACTGGCCGGGGCGGTTAAGGAATCCCGGAAAAAATATCCGGACCTGCTGGTCGAGGTCGAAGTGGACACCATCGATCAGCTCAAAGAAGTGCTGACGGCAAAACCCGACTGGGTGCTGCTCGACAACATGCCGCCGCTCAAACTGCGTGAATGCGTCAAGCTGTGCGAAGGCATCTGAAAAACCGAGGCGTCCGGCGGCGTCAATCTCAAGACCATCCGGGAAATCGCCAAGACCGGTGTGGATGCCGTTTCCGTCGGTGCGCTGACGCATTCCGCTCCGTCCATGGATCTGGCGCTGGACTGG
>JBFWJN010000235.1:0-5087 GCA_050253185.1 Kiritimatiellales bacterium
CCGCGACGACGGACCGGCGCGAAGCCATTCGCGGCGCGAAATATGTGCTGTGCTCCATTCAGGTCGGCGGCTATAAGCCGTCCACGGTGCGTGACTTTGAAATCCCGGCCAACTACGGGCTCAAACAAACCATCGGCGACACACTGGGCATCGGCGGCATCTTCCGCGGCCTGCGCACCATTCCGGTCATGCTCGACATCGCGCGCGACATCGCCGATGTCGCGCATCCCGACTGCCTTTTCCTGAACTATACCAACCCGATGGCCATGCTCTGCATGGCCGTCGACCGGGCCGTCGGCATTCCACACGTCGGACTGTGTCATTCCGTATTCGGAACCGCCCGCATGCTGGCTGGGCACACTGGTCTGCCGTACGAAGATATTTCCTATCTGGTAGCCGGCGTCAACCACATGGCCTTCTTCCTCGAATTTAAATACAAAGGACAGGACGCCTATCCGCTGCTGTTCAACGTGCTCGACGACCCGAAACGCGAATTCGAAAAAGTGCGCTATGAAATGATGCGGCGCACCGGCTACTTTGTGACGGAATCCAGCGAGCACCAGTCGGAATACATTCCGTACTTCATTCATCACGGGCAGGAAATGATCGACCGGTTCGATATTCCGATCAATGAATACCTGCGGCGCTGTGAAACCATCAACGCCTCATGGGAAAGCACCGAGCGCGAGCTGGTCGGAGAGGGCACGGAAATCGACGTGCCGGAACAGTCGCATGAATACGGTTCCTATATTATTCACTCCATCGAAACGAACACCCTGCGCACCGTCTATGGAAATGTTCCAAACCTTGGAAACATTGAAAACCTTCCCATTTCCTGCAATGTCGAAGTGCCGTGTCAGGTCGATGGAACCGGGCTGCGCCCGGTGAAAATCGGAACCCTGCCGCCGCAGCTCGCGGCACTCTGCCAGACGCAGATCAACGTGCAGGAGCTGACGGTCCAGGCGGCCCTCACCGGAAAACGCGAACACATTTATCACGCCGCCATGCTCGACCCGCACACCTCGGCAACGCTGCCGCTCGACCGGATCTGGGCGATGTGCGACGAGCTGATCGCAGCGCATCAGGCGGACGGCTATCTGGGCGACTTTGCCCCGGTTGTCAAAAACACCGGCCGGTCGTTTGCCGGGATCGGTGATGTTCAGACGGCCTGTCTGAAAACAGAGGGCTCGTTTGACAGCGCCGCAGGGCATGAAACGGTGCTGACGGTGGATACACCTGCTGATGCTGCATTCTCCGTGGAATTTGATGACGCGCTTCTGGAATTGGTACAACAGGACGATCGCCGGTTTGTTCTCAGAAGCCGGGTTGTGCTGGAACATGGAGCGGAAGTCGGTCTGTGCTGTGCCGATCCGCGCGTGTTCTGCAAAGGAACCGTTCTGAAGAAGCAGCGGATCGCGAAGCTGGAAGACGGATTTAAAATGGACCTGTCCGGGTTTCCGGCGGTGGAAGGAACGTTTGACTGGCAGGACGATGGCTTGGCGTTGTCGCTGAAAATCAATGATTCCGATCTTCAGGTGAACCTGCATCAGCCGTGGCGGAAATCGTGTGTCGAGGTGATGTTTGCTCCCGATACCGATTCTGCTGTTCGCGCCTTTTATCTGGTGCCCGATGTCGAAAAACCGTTTGCATCGGTTGGAACCGAATTTGTTCCGAAAGATGTTACGGTATCCGTAGAGCCGTCCAGCGGGTTTTATGTGCTGAAAGCGGTTTTTCCGTTCGAGCGGATCGGGCTGATGACGGAGACAAAGGGTTTTCTGTTTAATCTGCAGGCGTTTATCATGGCGCTGGGCGAAGCGCATTCCGGCGGAAGCTGCACGCTGAGCGCTCCCGGCGAAGAGGTACAGGCAGTATCGGCGTTCACCGTCATCAAGCGTTAACGGAAGGAGAACAATGGACAGGCAATTTTTGTCATACGGCATTTTGGGTTCGGCGCTGGCGGCACAGGTTTCTGCGCAGGGAACTGCAGCGACGAATCCGGAAAAACCCAATGTTCTCTTTCTTGTCGTGGATGACCTGAACGACTGGGTCAACTACTACAACTGGTATAAAGGAAAAGTCTATACGCCGAATATCGATAAGCTGGCGTCGGAAGGTGTTTTATTTACGCGCGCCTACTGTCCGGTGGCGCTCTGCGGTCCCTGTCGAACGGCAGTATTGACAGGGAAGTATCAGTACAGCACCGGAATCTATCGGATTGAACAGCATTTCCGGCAGATTCCATCCACCAGGGATTTGGTTACCCTTCCGCAATATTTTCGACAGAACGGATATTTCGCCGTTGGTGCCGGAAAGACCTTTCATGGACCGAATAAGGATAACTGCGACCGGATTTCATGGGATGAATATTCCGATCACTGGTTCGGGACGCAGCGGCCGCCGGACAACGAAATTCCGCATTATCCCATTCCGTTCAAGAACACGTATGACGATATTAAAAATTCCTATTACGGTGCGATCAAGCAGTCCCTTGAGGAGACCGGGGATGGATACAATGCGGAATACATTGCCGATTTCCTGAAACAGAAGCACGATAAGCCGTTTTTTGCCGCCTACGGCTGTTTCCGTCCGCATACCCCGTGGTTTGCGCCGAAGGAGTTTTTTGATCTTTATCCGCTGGATGAAATCGTGCTGCCGGATGCGCCGGAGGGCGATCTGGACGATGTGCCGCCGATTGGACGCGATGTGGCTTATCAGGGCGACTATCATACATTCGAGCAGATCAAGGAACTGGGGCTGTGGAAAGAATATGTCCGCGGGTATCTGGCCTGCATCAGCTTTGCCGATGCCTGTGTCGGGCGGGTGCTTGATGCGCTTGAAAAAAGCCCGTACCGTGACAATACCATTATTGTGCTGTGGAGCGACCACGGCTGGCATCTGGGTGAAAAAGAGCACTGGCACAAGTTCACTCTGTGGGAACGGGGAACCCGGACGCCGCTGATCATCAAAGCGCCGGGCGTGACTCCGGCCGGGAAACGAACGGCGGATGTCACCAATCTGGTTGACCTGTATCCGACGCTGATCGAACTGTGCGGGCTGCCGCCGTTCAGCCAGGTGGAAGGCGAAAGCCTCGTCCCGGTTCTGAAGAACCCGGATCTGGACCGGAACCGTGCTACAGTGATGTCGCTGCCGTGGAACAAGGACTGTCACTCCATCGTGGACGACCGGTTCCGCTACATTCGTTACAGCGACGGGACGGAAGAACTGTACGACCATAAGAACGACCGAACTGAATTTACGAACCTCGCCAATAATCCGGAATATACCGATGTGAAGCGCAGGTTGAAGAAGCGGCTGCTTGAGACGGTAAAACTGTCTGAGTGATTTTCAAGTTGGTAATCGTTGACCCTGAATTTTGGGAAGGAATCGGATGGGACCAAAATATACATTTGGATACGGGCTTGCGGCTTCGTGCATGATGGGGAGCGTCGCACTGAACAGTCTCGCGGCGGAGAACCGGCCGAACATCCTGTTTGCCTTCGCCGACGACTGGGGCTTTCTGGCCTCGGCTTATGCCGGGCATATTGACGGAAAACCGGGCGAGCTGCAGAAGCTGGTCTCCACCCCGAACTTCGACCGCGTCGCCGATAACGGAGTGCTCTTCACCCATGCGTACGTCAGCGCCCCGTCCTGCACGCCGTGCCGCAGCGCGCTGCTCACCGGGCAGCACTTCTTCCGCACCGGCAGTGCCTCGGTCCTGCTCGGTGTCTGGGATCCGGCGCTGCCCAGCTTCCCGCTGCTGCTGCGCGACCAGGCCGGCTATCACATCGGACAGACCTACAAAGTCTGGGCCCCCGGCAGGCCCGAAGACGCCCCCTACGGCGGGAAACAGCATGAATACGAACGGCGGGGAACCTATTACAACCAGTTTTCCCAGCGGGTCACCTATCTGGTCGAAAAAGAAGGAAAAAGCGTCGAAAAAGCCAAGCAATCCCTGTACGAGGAAGCCCTTGGCAACTTCGAAGACTTCCTGGCCGACCGTAAATCCGGCCAGCCCTTCTGCTACTGGTGGGGACCGCTCAACACCCATCGTTCCTGGAAACAGGGCTCCGGCAAAAAACTCTGGGGCATCAACCCCGACGACCTGAAAGGGAACATGCCCGGCTTTCTCCCGGACGTTCCCCTCGTGCGCGAAGACCTCGCCGATTACATGGGCGAAGCTTCCGCCTTTGATGCCGGCCTGGGCGTCCTGCTCAAAAAGATCGAAGAGATGGGAGAGCTGGACAACACCCTCGTCATCGTCTCCGGCGACCACGGCCCCCCGGGATTTCCACGCGGCAAAACCAACCTCTACGACTTCGGTACACAGGTCTCCCTCGCCATCATGCCGCCGAAAGACTGGGGACGCCGGGCCCGGGTCGTCAACGACTTCATCACCCTGCCGGACCTCGCTCCGACCTTCCTGGAAACCGCCGGCCTCGCCATCCCCAACGTCATGACCGGCCGCAGCCTCGTCGAGCTCATCCGGTCCGGCAAATCCGGCTGGGTGGACCCGTCCCGAGATTACGTGATCACCGGCCGGGAAAACCATGCCATCGTCCGGCCCAACGGTGTTCCGTATCCCCAGCGGGCCCTCCGCGTAAAAGACTGGCTCTACATCTACAACTTCAAGCCCGACCGCTGGCCCGAAGGCGACCCCGTCAAACTCACCGAAGGAAAAGAACCTTCCTATGAGACCCTGAGAGACAACTCCGGCGCCACCCTCGGCGACATCGACGCCGGGCCGACCAAAGCCTACCTCATCGAAAACCGGAACAACAAAGAAGTCAACGGAGCGTACTACTTCGACCTCGCCTGCGGGAAACGTCCGCAGGAAGAACTCTTCCATATCCCGGACGATCCGTGGACGATGCACAACGTGGCCGACCAGCCTGAAAACCAGACGATCCGAAAAGAACTGCACGACCGGCTGATGAAACTGCTCTATGAAAATGCGGATCCGCGCGTGCTGGACGGGGACCACTGCATCTATGAACAGCCGGACTACCGCAAAGTCATGTGGAAATAAAGAACGGGTATTTTGAACTGACGGGAGAAGAAGTATGAGTCTATTGGACTGGGCCAGTGTG
>JBFWJN010000236.1:0-5061 GCA_050253185.1 Kiritimatiellales bacterium
AGCACTGGTTCCGGATTCAATACGACGAAGAGGTCATCCACATGACCAAGATGTTCGACTATCTGATGCAGCACGGCGGCGAAGCGCGCCTGATGAAAATTGATGAACCGCCCATGGATTTTGGATCTGTTCTAAAGGCCTTCGAGGCCAGCCTGAAGCATGAGCAGTTTGTGACGAAATCCATCAACGAACTGCTGGATGTGGCGGTCGAAGAACGCGACCATGCCACACAGGTTTTCCTGCAGTGGTTTATTACGGAGCAGGTTGAGGAAGAGGCCAATGTGAAGGAAATCGTCGACCGGCTGACGATGATCGGCGACAACGGAGCCGCGCTGATGATGATCGACGACAAGCTCGGCCAGCGTCTGCCGCCGGCAGTTCCGGCTCAGGCTTAGTTTAACAGGAGAGGTACGGTTATGTTGAAGAAAAGTATTCTGCCGGGTCTGGTTCTTACAATGGCTCTCAGCGTTTTTGCCAGCGTGAAGACAGACATCACGATGCTGATTGTTCCGCGGGAAACCATCCCCGTCCGCATCGCCCAGGATTTTGCGCAGCGTTATCCGGTCCTGCTGGTCACCTACCGGACCGACGAAACCCAAACCGTCCTCAACGCGTGGAACGGCACGAGCTGGGTCGGCGTTTCCACCAATGATTACATCAGCGGCGCCTTTTTCACCGTCCCGCCGAAACACGCCATTCTGGTACAGGCGGAAGGGTCCACGGTTCCGGACCTGCTGATTCCGGACGGGACCTGGTGTGCCGAGGGCAACCGCCTGGCCTCCACCGATCCACGGGTAATGCTTCACATTCTCGGTCGCTATTTCGATATTCCTTACGGCATGTGGAAAGATCTGACGTGGCGCTACAGTTATCCGCTGGAAGCCATCAACCCGGGCCTGGTAAACATTCCGTGGTGGCATTTCCGCGGCAAGGACGTTTACAAAAACCGTGTAAAACGCGACTTTTCTGCAGACCTTGACAAATGGTACTACCTCGACATCGAGCCGCCGGCAGTTGATCCGATTGAACTGAAAGAAGAGCTGGCGGAGGTTCCCGAAGTGGAAATTCCGGCGGAAGAACCTGCTCAACAAACGGTCGAGCCTGTGAAAACGGAAGCTCCGGCCGCGGAAAAAAATGAATCGACCCTGACTCCCACAGACGTTCAGGGTCCAGTGACAGACGTTGAAGAAACCATCGAAACCGTGACGGTCGAAGAACCGGTTCCGGCCGCTGAAATCACAGAAGCCGATCCGTTCTCTGACACGGAAATTCCGGCCGCTGAAATTGTGGAACCGGCCAAGAAAAAATCATGGTGGAAGATTTTCTAATGAACTACCCGGCTCTGTCTATTCTAGTCCTGTTAACGGCGGTGGGCTGCTCCACGCCACAGAAAGTGAACATGGATACGGTGTCCCCGCCTTTTGCGACCGCGTATGCCGGCGGAAAAATGACCATTTCATGGGAATCGGAAGTCGGACAGATTTATACTGTGTACTACACCGATGCCCCGCGCGGGACCCGTCCGAACTGGCAGCCGCTGCCAACGGCAAACCGCCTGACCGGCAATGGTCAAACGGTAACGCTGACGGATACGCCGCCCGCCGGAGCCACTCGCCGATATCTACTGATGACCGGCGATCAGCGTCCCTGATCCTCTGCCGCAAATACCGCAACCACCGGCCGGTGGTCGGAGGCCAGGTAGGTCAGCGGACTGCGCACGACATGCGTCCGGTCGCGGATCACTTCGGGCAGCATTCCCTCACTGACAAAAAAATAATCGAACCGGCTAAAACTGTCCGACGACCGACTGAAGCAGGTCCATGCATCCCCGACCGAATCCACCGGGCGAAGGTCCGTCAGTTCACCGCCGCGCCGCCCGGCCACTTCGCGCAGAGCCGCTGAAGCGTAATCGTCATTCATATCGCCCGCGACCAGCAGGTTAATGCCCGGGTTTCCCTCGAGGATCTCACGCACCGCTTTATTCAGCAGGCGCGCTTCGTTGCGCCGCATTTCCGTCTGTCCGAGCGGGCTGTAGACTTTGGATTTCAGGTGCACGCCGATCAGTCGGAAACGATACTGCGCCGTCACCTGAATTTCTGCGTCCAGAAAACCGCGCGCCACAGCTACCTTCGCTTCGCCGATACTGTACCAATCATTCGTGCGATGCTGCACGGACACCACCGGCAGGCGGCTCAGCAGCGCCAGATTCGCCTCGCCGTTTCCGCGCTGCAGCAGATCCGTCCAGCCGTACTCAATCCCGGCGCTTTTTAAATCCTCTCGAAACTGCATAAACTGTCCGGCATCTCCCATTTCCTGCAGCAACAGCACATCGGGATTCTCCTGCGCAATCAGCTTCACGACAGCCATTCGCTCGGCGTCCGGTTTCGGGTCGTCCTCGACACCATCACCGTCACGATCCGTTAACGTGTACTGATGCACATTATACGTCATCACAGAAAAAGCCGGCGAGCCCTGCGGGCGGCAGCCGCAGAGAAGGGCAAGGCATGCGACAGAAAGCAGAGACTTCTTCATGATCAGACCTGATGCGGTTTCTGAATCGCCACCAGAACATCGCCGGGCAGAATCCGCAGGCTCGGATCAGGATCAAAAACCGTATCGCCGCCCGGATGTTTGATGGCAATCACCATGCACTTCAGCGTCTGTCGAACACGCGCTTCCGCCAGCGTTTTGTTGGCCAGCGGACCGGCATCATCCACTTTGATCTCACAGACTTCCAGCGCCAGGTTTTCCCGCCGCGTAACCAGTTCAATCAGATCCACCACCGCCGGGCGCGTCAGCAGCTGTACAATCCGCGACGCCCCGGTGGAAAACGGAGACACCACCTGCGATGCACCGGCTTTCATGAACTTCCGGCTGTTGTCCGGATCCTGCACCCGGGCAATAATCTGCATCTCGTGATTCAGGCTTCGCGCACTCAGCGTCAGAAACAGGTTGTCTGCATCCTTCGGCAGCGAAGCAACCAGCGCTTCAGCCCGTTCCACACCGGCCCGCAGCAGCAGATCCTCATCCGACGAATCGCCCTGCAGGTGGAGGAAGCCGTCCTCTTCCAGAACATGAATGCGCGCCGGATCGCTTTCAATAATCACAAACGGCCGGTCGAGTTTCTGCAGGTCGCGAGCGATGTAATAGCCGGTGCGTCCGTAACCGCAGATGATGGTGTGCCGGTTCAGTTTTTCGATATATTTATCCATCGTTTTTCTCCCGAAAATGCTGGTCAGCCCACGCAGGACAAAATACTCAAACATCGCCGTCAGCGATAGCGCCGCCGTAGTCACTCCGAAAAAAATCAGCAGTACGGTGAACAGACGTCCCTCAAAAGACAGCGGATGAACCTCTCCAAAACCGACCGTCGAAATGGTCGTCGTCGTCATATAAAAACATTCGTTCAGCGGCCACCCTTCAATCCAGCGATACCCGGCCGTTCCCGCAATCAGCACGAGAAAAAAAAGGCCGATGTACAGACTCAGGCGCAGCTTCCGCGGCTGTTCAAAATAATATAGGCCTCGCTTCATATCCCCGATCGTGCTAAGACTGGGCGCACTATACAAACCATCCGCCGAGCATAAAAGGTTATTCATGAAGGCCCGACTGATCATCCTGCCGCTGCTGTCCGCCGCCCTGCTGACCCCCCTCGTTCCGCAGCCGGCGGACGCTGCCGTACGAACCGTTACCTCGCACGGACAGACCTATGTCCCCGTCAACAGCATCGCCGCCTCCTACAGCATGGATCTCTCCACGCCGTCCAAAACGCGCATCCGCCTTCGCAACAAATGGCATTCGCTTGAATTTGAAACCGACGGCCGCCGCTGCTGGGTCAACGGAACCATGGTCTGGCTCAGCAGCCCGCTCCGCAAAATCGGCTGGCAGTGGGCCATGGAGCAATCCGACTTCAACAAAACCGTGGATCCCTCACTGCGTCCCTATGCCTATCTCTCCAAAGCCGGAGCCCGCACCGTTGTCCTCGACCCCGGGCACGGCGGCTACGACAAGGGCGCCATCAGCCCGCGCAACGTCTACGAAAAACTGCTGGTGCTCGATATCGCCAAACGGGTTCGCAACCATCTGCAGGCCCGCGGCCTGCGCGTTGTCCTCACCCGTGAAAGCGACATATATCCATCCCTGACCGACCGCTGCAAAAAAGCCGCTTCCGTCGGCGCCGACCTCTTCGTCAGCATTCACGCCAATTCCACCGACAACCGCAATGTCCACGGTATCGAAACCTTCACACTGGCCCTTCCGGGAGAATACAGCAGCAACGCCTACGGCAGTGGCAAACCCTCAACAGAACGGAACCCGGGAAACAGACACGACGCCGCCAACGCCGCACTCGGCTACCGTATTCAGCAGAACCTCGTCAAAGCCACCGGCCGGGAGGACCGAGGTGTCAAACGCGCCCGTTTCCAGGTCCTGCGCGAGGCCCCCTGTCCTGCCGTCCTCGTCGAAACCGCCTTCCTGAGCAATGCAAAAGAGGAAGCCATCGTCATTGAAGCCGCCGGCCGCGAGAAAATTGCACGCGGTATTTCCGACGGCATCGCCGCTTATCTCTACGATATCAAGCGCGCCAAATGATCAGTTGATCAGCAGGTCGGCCAGGCTCCGCTTCGGAACGCAGTGCACATCGTTCGCATCTCGATAGTATTGAATCGATTCCCCGGCAGGCACCAGTCGCACTGTTTCCGCCGAAACACCCAGCGCCAGAACCAGCAGAATTTCGTAACGCCCCGGCAAAACGAGCGTCTCTGCCAGCGCCCTGCGGTTCACCGCACCGATCATACAGCCGCCAAGTCCCTTCTCCGCCGCACCCAGCAAAATGGTCTGTGCGGCAATTCCATGGTCACATCCAAAATTTTTGGAAACCTCTGTATCGCCCAGCACAACGATATACGCCGCCGGACGCTCGCCCTCCGCAGGACCGTCCCACGCCTTCAGATAGCCCGCCCATGCCAGCGACGGAAAAATCCGCGCGTTCATAGCTGCGTCACACGACAGAAAATATTTCAGCGGCTGCAGGTTTGCGCCCGACGGACACAGCCGCGCCAG
>JBFWJN010000237.1:0-5076 GCA_050253185.1 Kiritimatiellales bacterium
ATGAGTAAAAAACCAGGCCGCCTGCTGGCTGGACGCGAAGAGATCGTTTCGAAATCCTACAAAGAGTTCAACGGAATTCCAGTGGACGTGAATCTGCTGGAGCAGCCAAGCCACCCGCCCCGCTCGCAGCAGCGGACGATAGCCGAAACCGTCAGCGTTTCCGGCCAAGGCACCTTTTCCGGAAAGTCCGTCACCACGATTACCTTTGAGCCGACAGACCGCGAGGGATGGTGGCTGGATCGCACGGATCTGCCGGATTCGCTGCCGATCCGGGTGGCGATTGACAATGTCTGGACGACCGGTTCGATTGTGAGCAACATCGTGCTGCGTGCCGGGAATCCGCACAACTATGTGCGTATGGTGGAACACATCATTTCCCTGCGGATGGGCCTGGATATCGACAACCTGATGATCAAGATTGATTCCGGCGACCCGCCGCTGTTCATCGGCGGCAGCCTCGACCTTCTGGATGCGCTGGACCGCGCCGGACGCAAGACAGTCAACCGGCCGACAAAGTATGTAACGGTGAAGGAACCGGTGACTCTCTGCTGGGATCACGGGCAGTTCCTGACGCTCGCGCCGAACAGCGGGTCGGTGCCGAAACTGACGATCGACGCCGCCGTCAATTTTCCGAACGCCATCGGGAAGCAGCGTATTCAGTTCCCGGTCAATGCCACCAATCTTCTGACCGGCGCCGAGGCGCGCACCAATACCTCTTATGGGAAGATGCTTTACTGTCGGACGATCGGAAAGGTTTTCGCCGACATCCGGAATCTCGGCTACACAGACCAGAACATTCTGATTGCCGGAAAAAACAGCTACCACAACCAGCCGCGACTGGTGCGCAATGGAAAATCGCTCGAAGCGATCTGGCACCGAAGCGTGCTCGACCTGCTCGCCGCGATTGCCCTGATTCCCGATGCGCGTTTTGTCGGAGACATCACCTCGTACAAGGCCGGGCACCGCCTCGACTGCGATATGATCACGCAGCTTTACCTGAACGACCTGCTCATACCGGTTGGAAGCGAATGAATCCGGTCCGGGAGAAAACAGAATATTTCCTGACCAAAGGACTTCTGACCGTACTCCGCCACTGTCCGGATGCGGTGATTTACATCATCTGCCGCACCGTTGCCGCGGCGGTTTACCTGCTGGCCGTCTCGCGCCGGCGGATTACCATGACCAACCTGCGACTGGCGTTTCCGGACCTGTCCGGTGCCGAACGCCGACGGATCGCGCGCAAAGCCTATGACCACTTCGGCCAGCTGCTTGCGGAGTCCGCAATGGTTCTTTCGCAGAAAATCCGCCGGGAAGACTTGGGGAAGATGGTGGACAGCAGTGATCTTCCCAAGCTGCTGGAACTCGAGAAAAATTCTCCAACCGGCATTCTTTTCATCACCGGCCATCTGGGGAATTTCGAACTGCTGGCTCACTATACGGGCTGTCAGCTCAGAAAAGGCGGCGCGGTTATTTTTCGCCGCGGGAGCAACCGGCTGATCGACGAACGGATTGTGATGCCGCTACGACAATCCTTCGGCAATCAGGCGATCTATAAAGAACGCGCCCTGCCCCTGATTGTCCGGACGCTGAGAAAGGGAAACCATGTCGGCATGCTGATCGACATCAAAACCAACTCACAGCAAGGCGTGCCGATCACATTTTTCGGCGAAAAAACGCTCGCGCTCAAGTCCTCTGCGTACCTTCAGGTTAAGCTGGGCGTTCCGGTTGTTGCGATTAGCATGGCCCGCGTTGCTCCGAAACAGTATAAGCTCGTCGTCGGCGAACCGATCCTGTGGAAAGACGATGGAACTCCGCAGGATGAACAGGTTGTCAAGCTTGCGCAAAAACATCACCATGCCATTGAAGAGCTGATCCGGAAATATCCGACGCAATGGCTCTGGATGCATGACCGGTGGAAAAAGTCATGAAAGCATTGATTCTGACAGATGGGAAACCCGGACATGAGAACCAGTCGGTCGCGCTTTGCCGCCATCTGGAACTGGAGTTTGAAAAAGCCGGAGTCTCCTATCGCCGAAAATCGGCCAAGGCGCTTTCTTATCTCTTTGACCGGCTCCATTTATACACAAAACACCTTTTCGATCTTTCAGGGTGCAAGGTTCAGGATTCAGAGTTTGACCTGATCATCTCGACCGGCTCGACAACGTTTTATCCGAACAAAGTCATTGCCCGCAAACTCGGGCTTCCCAACATCGCGATTCTGAATCCAAGAGGCTACCGGCTCGATTTCTCAAAGATCCTCTGCCCGGCGTATGATCATCCTCCGAAAAGAGAAAATATCGTTCAGCTGCCGCTGAACCTGTGCGCAGCGGATGCTTTGTTTTTTGAAACAAAAGCGAAGGAATTCAGGGCGAAACATATTCAACAGAAACCGGCGGTCGGATTTATCATCGGCGGACCGAATGCGGTATCCGTGATCGATGCTCAGAAAATTAAAAAGCAACTGGAACGGACCTTCACGCTGACCGACGGCTGCGAGCGCTGGGTAACCACCTCGCGCCGCACACCACCGGACGTCGAAGCTGTCATCAAAGACCTGCCGTTCGACTATCGACTGATCAACTCGCGCGATCCGTACAATCCGGTTCCGGCGTTCATTCAGCTGTGCGACCGACTGTTCGTCACCAGTGATTCCGCATCCATGATCAGCGAATGCGCCAGCTTCGGCCATGCAAACGTGGAAGTGCTGTTCAACCGGCAGTTGAAAACGCCGAATAAATTTGAGGAGCTCATCCAAGGCCTGGAACAACAGAGTGCCGTTCACGTTTTTGACGGCAGCTTCGGCACGGCCAATGCAAAAATCAACCTGACTCCGTATATGGATCGGTTGCGTCAACTCCTGCCGGAACGATCCCCGGAATCGTTATAAACGCCCGTCGATCTCGGTCCTCGGCAGAACACTCTTGATATCGTAAACGACACTGTTCTCCGCGCGAAGAGTCCGCAGCTTCGCATTCCCCATCTGCCTGAACGCTTCATGAGCAACCGCCAGGATAATGCCATCATACGTTCCAGATAAATCCTGTACATCCGAAATGATTTTGAGGCCGTATTCTAAACGCACGTCTTCCGGATCGGCCCACGGATCGCAGACGGTCACCTCGGCGCCGTAATCCTGAAGACCGTTAATAATATCAGTTACCCGGGTGTTTCGAATATCCGGGCAGTTTTCCTTAAAGGTCATCCCCAGAATTAGAATCTTTGCGCCTGAGACATGAATCCGTTTCTTCAGCATCAGCTTAACCGTCTGATCGACGATAAAACCTCCCATGCTGTCATTGACCCGGCGTTCCGCCAGAATCATTTCAGGATGATACCCAACCGACTCTGCTTTGAACGTGAGGTAATACGGATCGACCCCAATGCAATGTCCCCCTACCAGTCCCGGACGAAACGGCAGAAAATTCCATTTTGTTCCGGCGGCCTCCAGAACTTCCAGCGTATCGATGCCCATATAGCTGAAAATCCGGGCCAGCTCATTAATCAGCGCAATATTCACATCGCGCTGCGTGTTCTCAATGACTTTTGCAGCTTCAGCCACCTTGATGGAGGAGGCTTTGTGTGTCGTCACCTTCAGGATACTGCCATACAGACTATCCACGAAATCGGCCGTTTCCGGCGTTGAGCCCGATGTAATTTTCACAATATTGGTCAGTTTTCGCTGCTTGTCACCGGGGTTAATCCGCTCCGGGCTGTAGCCGGCAAAAAAATCACGATTGAACTTCAGGCCGCTGACCTGCTCGATTACCGGAATACAGTCCTCTTCGGTCGCCCCGGGATAAACGGTTGATTCATAAATCACCACATCACCCTTTGAGATCACCCGCCCGATGGTTTCGCTGGCCTTTTTCAACGGGGTCAGGTCGGGACGCTTGGATTTATCTACGGGTGTCGGAACCGTCACAATGTAACAGTTGCATTCCCGTAAACAATCGATCTCTGCTGAAAACGCCATCTGCTGTGCAGAGGAAATTTCTTCCGGCGATGATTCCAGCGTGGAATCCACTCCGCTTCTCAGCTCTTCAATACGCCGAAGATTCACATCGAATCCAACGGTCGGATATTTTTTCCCAAATTCAACCGCCAAGGGCAACCCGACATAACCCAGCCCAATGATTCCAATTCTGACATCTGAACGATTCATACTTTTACGTAACTCCCGATAAACTACGCTGTTGTATCGATAGAGCGGGTAAAATGCACGAATAAAACATCCTGACTGCCCAGCACGGGCTGCCATCCGGCCAATCTGAAATACAAATGGAAATAGCGTATAACTTCCGATGAATAACTGATAACTTCCCGACCATGCATATTGTCCAGCTTTTACCGGAACTGAATCAGGGCGGCGTCGAGCGCGGAACCGTAGAACTCAGCCGCGAACTCGTTCGACGCGGACACCGGAGCACCGTGATTTCCTCAGGAGGGAAACTGGCGGAACAGATTAAACAGGACGGCGGACTGCACATCACTTTTGATGTCTGCTCCAAAAATCCGCTCACCGTTCCGAAGCGGGTCTCTGATCTCCGATCCCTGATTACTGATCTCTCTCCTGACATTCTTCACGCCCGCAGCCGCGTCCCGGCATGGCTGTGTCATTTTGCAAACAGGCAGTTGAATATTCCCTTCGTCACCACCGTTCACGGTTTCAACAGCGTCAGCAAGTACAGTGAAATCATGACGAAAGGCGATGCCGTAATCTGCGTCAGTCATCCGGTCAAAAAGTACATTCAGGATCACTACGGCACACCAGATGAGAAGATCCCCGTGATTCACCGCGGCATTAATCCGGCGGAGTTCAGCCCAGAAGACCTCAACTCCGGCTGGATCAATGAATTTAAAGTAAAATACGGGCTCAACGGGAAACAGGTCGTTACAGCGGTCGGTCGAATCACGGAACTGAAAGATTACGAAACCTTTATCCGCGCAGTGGCGGCCTGTACCTCGGACATTGCCGATATCTGCGGCGTTATTGTCGGCGGCGTGCGGCATGACAAACAGGCCTATTTTGAGCGGCTGCAGGCACTCGTCAAAGAACTTCATGCTGAAGATCGGATT
>JBFWJN010000238.1:0-4997 GCA_050253185.1 Kiritimatiellales bacterium
TGATCCCCGGCGGGGGATTCTGTATAGTCCGCACCATGCAACGCCGGACCAGTTCCATTCTGATTGCCGCGGTACTGATTCTGGTCACAGGTGGGATTGGTATGCTGGCCAGCGCCAGTATGGTCAAGGGCGCTGCGGAGGCGCAGTTCCGCAACGATCCTGCCTATTTTGTAAAGCGGCAGATATTCTGGATGCTGCTGTCTCTGATTGCCGCAGTAGTGTGTGTCCGGGTGAAACTCGACTGGCTGAAGAAAATCGCACTGCCGGCTGCGGCGGTCTGTGTGCTTCTGCTCATCGCGGTTCGAATCCCCGGCATCGGCCTGAACATCAACGGCAGCTGGCGCTGGCTGCGCTTCGGTCCGTTCACCGTCCAGCCGTCGGAGTTTGCCAAAATCGGAATCATCCTGTCGGCGGGATGGTGGATTGCCCGCCGCCGGCGCTATATGCACACCTTTAAGCGCGGCATTCTGGTCCCGATGCTGGGGCTGGGGCTGTTTGCCGCCCTGCTGATGGCCGAGCCGGATTTTGGAACAACGCTGCTCACCGCGTTTGTTGTACTGGCGCTTCTTTATGCCGGCGGCGTGCGGCCCGCCTACCTGTTCGGCTTCACCGCCGCCGGCGCGGCGGCCTTTGCGCTGCTGATTTTTCATAACGCCAACCGGATGCGCCGGATCTTTGCCTTTCTCGATCCGGAAAAATATGCCCAGGAAGAGGCCTGGCAGCTGATCAACGGGCTGAATGCCTTCGCCGCCGGCGGTGTGCACGGCGTGGGGCTCGGAAACAGCATCCAGAAATATCACTATCTGCCCGAAGCCCACACCGACTTTATCCTGCCGATCATCGGCGAAGAATTCGGGCTGATCGCCACGCTCTCTGTCCTGCTGCTGTTTGTCGTCATTTTCATCTGCGGCCTGCGGATCGCCGCGCACGCATCGGACGATTTCGGCCGGTTCACAGCGCTGGGCTGCACCCTGATGATCACCCTGCAGGCGCTCATCAATCTCGCCGTTGTGACCGGATCGATGCCGACCAAAGGACTCGCCCTGCCGTTCATCAGTTACGGCGGCTCCAGCCTGCTCGTTTCATCCGCCATGGTCGGCATCCTGGTGAATATCGCCCACGCATCCCGCGATCCAAAGTCGAAAAAGCGCACCGAGCTGTTCAAAGACCGTCGCCGCAAAGCCTGATTTGCGGCCGGCGCACGCCTAAAAAACCCCGCCTCGGGGCTTTGAATCCCCCGGTCAATTGGCTATTGTTGCTGGCTTTTTGAGGGAAAACCATGAGCACGAAACAGATAGCTGTTTACGATACAACACTTCGCGACGGCGCTCAGGCGGAAGGCGTCTCTTTTTCCGCCGTGGCGAAAGTGCAGATTGCCAAACGTCTCGACGAGTTCGGCATTGCCTACATCGAAGGCGGGTTTGCCGCGTCCAACCCGAAGGACATGGAGTTTTTCCGGCTTATTAAAAAAGAGCCGCTCAAAACGGCAAAAATTGCCGCGTTCGGTTCAACCCGCCGCGCGAACGTTTCTCCCGAAGAAGATAACGGCCTCGCCGCGCTGATCGAAGCCGACACGCCGGTCTGCACCATTTTCGGAAAAAGCTGGCTGTTGCACGTTACGGAAGTCCTGCAGACCACGCCGGAAGAAAACCTGAAAATGATCGCCGACAGTGTCCGTTTCCTGAAAGACCACGGCAAGGAAGTCATCTACGATGCCGAACACTTTTTTGACGGCTATAAGAACGATCCCGAATACGCCATGTCCACGCTCAGGGCGGCGGCGGACGCCGGGGCCGACTGTCTCGTGCTGTGCGAAACCAACGGCGGCGCGCTCTCCGGAGAGGTGGCTGAAATTACGTCAACCGTGATGAAAACCGTCAATGCTCCGGTCGGTATCCATACGCATAATGACGGCGAACTCGGTGTTTCCAATGCCCTGGCCGCCATTCGCGCCGGCGCAGTGCATGTGCAGGGCACAATCAACGGCATCGGCGAACGGGTCGGCAACTGCAACCTGGTTTCGGTGATCCCGAACCTGATGCTCAAAATGGGATATACCTGCCTGCCGAAAACAGAAAACCTGAAGCAGCTTCGTGCGCTGTCCCTGTTCGTCTACGAGCAGGCCAATATCCGCCCGTTCACCAAGCAGCCGTTCGTCGGCGACAGCGCCTTCGCCCACAAGGCAGGCATGCATGTGGACGGTGTGCGCAAGGTGTCGCACAGCTTTGAACACATTCCGCCGGAATCGGTCGGCAACAGCCGCCGCATTCTGATTTCCGAGCTGTCCGGCGCAAGCAACGTCTTTCTGAAAGCCATCGAAATGGGGCTGGACATCGACCGCAAATCGCCCGAGGTGCGCGAGGTGCTCAAGCAGCTCGAGCAGATGGAAAAAGAGGGCTATGAATACGAATCGGCCGACGCCTCGTTCCAGATGCTGATCAAAAAGGTGCTGAAAAAACATCAGTCCTTCTTCGACCTGAAAGGCTTTGAGATCACGGTGAGCCGCGAAGGGGCGGTTGCTCCCTGTCAAACGAAGGCCCATGTGCGGCTGTGCGTCGGCGGGCAGTGCATCGACGCCACCGGCGCGGGCGATGGTCCAATCGATGCGCTCAACCACGCGCTCCGCGCAGCGCTGGTAAAATTCTATCCGGTCATCGCCGATGTGTCGCTGGTCGACTATTCCGTACGCATCCTCGATCCCGAAGAGGCGACTGCCGCCAGGACGCGCGTGCTGATCGAATCGAGCGACGGAAAGAATACGTGGGGAACCGTCGGCGTGTCGGAAAATATTATTGAGGCGTCGTGGGAGGCGCTGGTCGACAGCGTGGAGTACAAGCTGTTTCTCGAAGAGGAAAAATCGAAGAACTGATTTTTCCAGTCATTGGAAGAAAAGTTTCCAGTGTTTGGAAACGAGAGGATCCGTATGAGTGAGCTTTCAAAAACCTATGAACCGGCCGGAGTCGAGGCCAAGTGGTATGCAAAATGGATGGAAGACAAAGCCTTCCACGCCGTGCCGGACGCGAACAAGGAACCGTGGACGATTGTGATTCCGCCGCCGAACGTGACCGGCATCCTGCACATGGGCCACGCGCTGAACGACACCATTCAGGACGTGCTGATCCGCTGGTGGCGCATGCAGGGCAAAAATGCGCTGTGGATTCCCGGCACCGACCACGCGGGCATCGCGACCCAGAATGTCGTCGAGCGCAAGCTGGCGAAGGACGGCAAAAGCCGCCACGATTTCACCCGCGAAGAATTCCTGAAAGAGGTTTGGAGCTGGAAAGAGGAATACGGCAACACGATTGCGGGACAGCTCAAAAAGCTCGGTTCGGCCTGCGACTGGGACCGCGAGCGCTTCACGATGGATGAAGGCCTGAACAAAGCTGTTCTCGAGGTGTTCTGTCGCCTGTACGACAAGGGCCTGATCTATCGCGGAAACCGCATCATCAACTGGTGCCCGCGCTGTACGACCGCATTGTCTGATGAAGAAAGCGAACACGTCGAAACCGAAGGTGCGCTCTACTACGTCCGTTACGCCGTGAAGGGCGAAAAGCGGAAAATCACAGTGGCAACAACCCGTCCGGAAACGATGCTCGGCGACGTCGCCGTCGCCGTCAGCCCGCGCGATAAGCGCTATGCCGACCTGGTTGGTAAAACACTGATCCTTCCAATCCTTGGAAGGGAAATTCCGGTTGTCGCCGACGAGTTTGTCGATCCGTCCTTCGGAACCGGCTGCGTGAAAGTCACCCCGGCCCACGACCCGAACGACTTTGAGATTGGTCTGCGCCACAAGCTCGCGCCGATCAACGTCATGGACGATCACGGCATCATGAACGAAGAGGCGGGCACCTACGCCGGGCTCGACCGCTTCGCATGCCGCACGCAGATCATCGAAGATCTCAAGCAGGGCGGACTGGTCGAAAAGATCGAAAAGCACATGCACTCCGTCGGCCACTGCTACCGTTGTTCGACCGTCGTCGAGCCGCGCCTGTCGCCGCAGTGGTTCGTCAACATGAAGCCGCTGGCCAAGCCCGCCATCGAAGCGGTGCGCGACGGCCGCATCAAGTTCGTTCCTGAGCGCTGGACCAAGGTGTATCTCGACTGGATGGAGAATATCCGTGACTGGTGTATTTCGCGGCAGATCTGGTGGGGACACCGCATTCCGATTTTCTACTGTGACGCGTGCGGACACCAATGGGCCTCCAAAGAAATTCCGGACACCTGTCCCGTCTGCGGCGTGAAGGATATCCGTCAGGACGAAGACGTGCTCGACACGTGGTTCTCGTCGTGGCTCTGGCCGTTCAGCGTATTTGGCTGGCCGGAACAGACCGAGGATCTGAAATACTTTTATCCGACTAAAACGCTGACGACCGCCTCGGAAATCATCTTTTTCTGGGTTGCCCGCATGATCATGGCCGGCCTGGAATTCATGGGCGATATCCCGTTCGACACGGTCTACATTCACGGCACCGTCCGCGACGATCAGGGCCGCAAGATGAGCAAGAGCCTCGGCAACTCGATCGACCCGCTGAACATCATCGAGAAATACAGTGCCGATGCGCTGCGCTTCAGCCTGATGATGCTCACCGCCACCGGGCAGGACGTGTACATCAACGACGAAAAGTTCGAAGTCGGCCGCAACTTCTGCACCAAGATCTGGAACGCCGCACGCTTCATGCAGATGAATGCCACGACGAAAGAAATCGTCGATCCGGAAAAAATAGACTTCAGTACGATGTCGCTCAGCCCGGACGACCAGCATATTCTCGCCAAGCTCGGCGAAGCCGTCCGCAATACGGAAGACAACCTTGGCCGCTACCGTTTCAATGACGCCGCGCTGGCGATGTACGACTTCATGTGGCACCACTTCTGCGACTGGTACGTCGAATATTCCAAAGGCGTGTTTCGCGGGGAGGATCTCCAGCGGAAGAAAGAAGTCGAGCAGGTCATGCACTATGTCTTCTCCAGCGCGATCCGCCTGCTGCACCCGTTCATTC
>JBFWJN010000239.1:0-4975 GCA_050253185.1 Kiritimatiellales bacterium
CGATCTGAGGTCGATTCCCGCAAATGCGGCTTTGCGGCAGATTTCCGGTGAATGGGCCAGCAGGATGCTGAAGCAGTTGTCCGGTACGCCCGTGAGCGCTTTTTCCAGGTTGTCGGTTTCGTAGTAATGCGGATCATCCACGCCGATCAGGGCAATCAGCTGTCCCTTGCGCTCGATCAGAACATGCTCGTTCAGCAGCAGGCGGATGCCGCCTTCCTCCAGCGTCGGGACCATTTCAACGGCATCGTGGTTGCCGAGCACGGCGTAGGTCTCCGTTTGAATGGAACGGCGCAGGTCGACCATCTGTGCGGCGGGGAGGTCGTAGTCTTCAAAGGTGCCTTCGCGGAAATCGCCGGTGATGACGCACAGGTCGTAGTCGAGTGGTTCAATCAGCTGGGTGATGATGTCGACGAGCTCGGGGTTGCCGTCGATGTGTGTGTCGCTGATATGCAGAATCCGGAACCCGGTGAAGGCTTCCGGCAGGCCGGGCAGCGGAAGATCCTGCCGGTGCACCTGTACGGCCAGTGCGTTGCGGTGGCCGATCCGGTAAAGCCCGACGGCTTTCAGGCATCCGCGGATAATCCGGTGCAGCGTGCGGATGTGTTCCAGGTGAAAGCGGACTTTGCCGGCACCGAACAGTCGGGCGACATGGTGGGTCTCTATGCGCAGGCGCTGTGCAAGGTGCTGCGCGCCGAGTCGCTCCTGAAGTGCCTGATAATCGGTTTCCGCCATTGAGAGTTCCTTTCGTGCCGACTATAGTCGGGGCTCAATCCGCTTTAAAGATGAATACCGCCCGAAAAAAGAGTGATGAGACGCGCCTCGATGGACAGATCGAGCGGGTGGTTTTCCGCAACGAGGAAAACGGCTATGCGGTTCTGCGGGTCAAGGTGCGCGGGCGCAAGGACCTCGTCACCGCGGTTGGGACGGTATCGAGCGCCAATCCCGGCGAGTGGCTGGCGGCCGACGGAGAGTGGATCAGCGATGCGCATTACGGCGAGCAGTTCAAGGCGGCTGCAATGCGGATCTCGCAGCCCGACACGATTGACGGCATTAAGAAGTTCCTCGGTTCCGGAATGATTCGCGGAATCGGCAAAGAGTATGCCGACCGGCTGGTGCAGGCGTTTGGGCGCGACGTATTTAATGTGATTGAACATTCATCCGGCAAGCTGCTCAAGGTGGAAGGAATCGGTCCGACCCGCCGCGCGGCGATCCGCGCGGCATGGGATGAGCAGAAGGGAATCCGCGAAATCATGAGTTTCCTGTTCAGCCACGGCGTAAGCACGGCGCGGGCGTTCCGGATTCATAGAACGTACGGCGACCGCGCGATCGAACTGATTCAGCGCGACCCGTACTGCCTCGCGCGCGACATTCGTGGCATCGGGTTCCTGATTGCCGACGGCATTGCGCAGAAGCTGGGCATTGCGAAGGATTCCGATCTGCGCGCGCGCGCCGGCATTGAATATGTCCTGCAGGAGCTGACGACTGCCGGTCACTGCGCCTATCCGCGCGGCGACCTGCAGGGCAAAACGGTGGAGATGCTCGACATCCCGGCGGAGCGCGTCAGCGAAGCCATGGAACATCTGATTGCGGAAAAGCGGCTGATTCAGGATGAAGACCGGACCGGGCGCGTACTGATTTACCTGCCGAAACTCTATTTCGCGGAGTGGAGTTTTGCGAAAAAACTGGTGGAACTGAATTACGGAAAACATCCCTGTCCGAAAATCGAGTTCGAAAAGGCGCTGGCGTGGGTACAGAAGAAGGCAAAGATCGAATTGTCTGAAAACCAGATCAAGGCGTTGAAAATTGCGGTCCAGGCGAAGGTGATGGTGATCACCGGGGGGCCGGGCGTCGGTAAGACAACGCTGGTGAACTCCATCATTCAGGTGCTGCGCGCCAAGCGGCTTTCCATCGCACTGTGTGCGCCGACGGGCCGCGCGGCGAAGCGGCTGAGTGAGACCACCGGCCTCGAAGCCAAGACGATTCATCGCCTGCTGCAGTTTAATCCGGGCACCGGCGGGTTCCGGCATAACGAAGAGAATCCGCTGGAAGGCGATGTGTTTATTATTGATGAAGCGAGCATGATCGACCAGGTGCTGGCGCATCAGCTTCTGCAAGCCGTGCCGCAGAAGGCCGCGGTCATTTTTGTCGGAGATGCCGACCAGCTTCCGTCGGTCGGCCCCGGGCGCGTCCTGCGTGATGTCATCAGTTCCGGCGCGGTGCCGGTGGTGGCGCTGACGGAGATTTTCAGACAGGCCGCTGAAAGCCGGATTGTCACCGGTGCGCACCGCATCAACCAGGGGCAGCTTCCCGAGTTCCCGGACGAAGGCGACCGTTCTGCGGATCTTTATTTTATTGAAGCCGAAGAGCCGGAAAAGGCGCTGGACGTCATTGGCCGGATGGTGAGCAGGTCGATTCCCAAACGACTTGGATTCAACCCCATTGACGATGTGCAGATCCTTACGCCGATGCAGAAAGGGGAACTTGGCGCGCGCAACCTGAACCGGGTGATGCAGGCGCTGCTCAACCCGCGCGGGCGGGAAATCGAACGGTTCGGTACGGTGTTCCGCGAGGGCGATCGCGTGATGCAGACGGAAAACGACTACGACAAAGAGGTATTCAACGGAGACCTCGGGCGCATCGTCGCGATTGACGAAGAGCAGCGCGAACTGGTGGTCCGGATCGATGACCGGCGTGTGAAATACGAGTTTCGCGAACTGGATGAACTGGTGCATGCCTATGCGGTGACGATTCACAAAAGCCAGGGCAGCGAATATCCGTGTGTCATTCTGCCGATGCACACGCAGCATTTTGTGATGCTCCAGCGCAGCCTGCTGTATACGGCTGTGACGCGCGCGAAAAAGTTTGCCGTGATTGTCGGCACAAAAAAGGCGATGGGGCTGGCGGTGTCGCGGGCCGATTCGCGCGAACGGGTGACGACGCTGAAGGAACGGCTTCAGAACCGCAAGTGAGTTTCCAGGCATTGGAAATGGAGCGCGCCGCTGGGCGGCGGTTTCCGGCTTGCCGGTTCGGCGCATTGTCCATAAAGTCGGCGCTGTCCGCAGGATTGCATAGTACAGAGAGGTTGCATGGCTCATCTGTCCAGATGGTGGAAACGGTTTTCGGGATCCCTGAGCGCCAGGCTGTCGCTGGTGTTCGGAGGTACGCTTCTGCTGGCGGCGCTGGTGATTACGCTGCTCGTTCGCACGGGAATTGAACAGGAGATGGTTCGCGCGGAAGATAATCATGCTCAGAATCTGCTGAATGCCGTTCGGCTGAATGTGGCGGCTGAATACGCCAGTTATCAGTTTCACAGAGATTCGCTGAAACAGGAACGTCAGACCGAAGCGGCGCATATCAGCGAACTGGCCCTGCGAGAAGTCGAACACTGTTACCGGCAGTATCAGGAGGGTTTGCTTTCGGAGGTCGAGGCGCAGAGCCGCGCGAAGGACATTGTGCGGCAGATGCGTTATGACGGCGATGTCGGCTATGTCTGGATTCAGGATGCCCGCCGTCCGATTCCGCATCTGCTGATGCATCCGATCGATCCCGGGCTGGAAAACCAGCCGGGCGATTCTCCGCTTTATTACTCGGCACTGTCGAACGGAAGCAACCTTCTGCAGGTCTGCGCGGCGCTTTGTCAGGAAAACGGCGAAGGATTTGTTGAGTATTCATGGCCGAAGCCGATGCCGGATGGCCTGACAGAAATGCAGCCGAAGATTTCACATGTTCGCCGGTTCAAACCCTGGGGGTGGATTCTCGGCACTGGAACCTATGTAGACGATATTGAACAGGACAGCCGGAAGCGGCTGGATGCGGTGGTGGACGAACTGCGGAATACTCTGTCACAGATTAAAATCGGTGAAAGCGGCTACATGTTTATCTTTGACGGAAACCTGAACCTTGTCGTGCATCCGGAATATGAAGGAACAGATGTCGCCGGAACCGTCAAAGATGCTGCAACCGGAGAACTGATTTTCAGGGAGCTGATGAAGGCCGCCCGGACGTCCGGCCATCCGAAGTTTTACACATGGGACATGCCTGAACGGCACGACGGGCATTTCTGTTACCGGAAACGTGCGTATGTCGAATGGTTTGAGCCGCTGGACTGGTACATCTGTGCCTCCGTCTATGACGACGAACTCCGCGCCCCGGCCGTTGCACTGAGTCGTCGGGTGATTCAGGTGGCATTCCTGTTCCTTGGCGTGTCACTCGGCCTGGCCGTTCTGCTGTCCAGAAGCTTAACCCGTCCGCTGAGCCGGCTGGCGACGGTGGCGCACCGGATTGAGCGGTCCGGCTTCGATGCGGCGGAAGTCCCCGTTACCGGAACGGTGGAAACCCGTGAGCTGGGGCACTGCATCGGAACCATGCTCGACTCCATCAAAAAAAGCGTGACTGAAAAAGAGGAGCTGTTCCAGACCCAGCGCCGAAGCGAAGAAAATCTGCGCATCACCCTGAACTCGATCGGCGACGCGGTGATTGCAACGGATATGGAAGGGCGGATTACCCGCATGAATCCGGTAGCGGAAAAGCTGACCGGATGGAAGTTTGCCGAAGCACAGGGGCATCTGCTGTCCGGCATCTTTCAGATTCTGGACCGAAAAGACCGCACGCCGTTGGCCAATCCGGTCGACCGCGTTCTTTCCAGCGGCGAGATCTCCGGACTGCAGTCCGGCGCGATTCTGGTCAGTCGCGACGGCCCGGAATATTTCATTTCCGATTCCGGCGCACCGATTCGGTCGGATGACGGGCAGGTGATCGGAGTGGTACTGGTATTTCGCGATGTTTCCGATGAGATGGCCCTGCAGCACCGGTCGCAGGTCAGCCAGAAAATGGCGGCGATGGGTCAGCTGGCCGGCGGTGTGGCGCACGACTTCAACAATATGCTGGGCGGCATTATGGGCGCTGCGGAGCTGCTCAGCGAACAGCTGCCGGACGACGAGTCGGCCCGGCAGCTGAACCGTCTTATCATCGAAAC